>NZ_LT622813.1:246519-338627 GCF_900099485.1 Corynebacterium sp. MC3 | reverse complement strand
TTTGCGGTATGGGATGAGCTCGCGGCCTATCAGCTTGTTGGTGGGGTAATGGCCTACCAAGGCGTCGACGGGTAGCCGGCCTGAGAGGGTGTACGGCCACATTGGGACTGAGATACGGCCCAGACTCCTACGGGAGGCAGCAGTGGGGAATATTGCACAATGGGCGCAAGCCTGATGCAGCGACGCCGCGTGGGGGATGAAGGCCTTCGGGTTGTAAACTCCTTTCGCTAGGGACGAAGCATTTTTGTGACGGTACCTGGAGAAGAAGCACCGGCTAACTACGTGCCAGCAGCCGCGGTAATACGTAGGGTGCGAGCGTTGTCCGGAATTACTGGGCGTAAAGAGCTCGTAGGTGGTTTGTCGCGTCGTTTGTGTAAGTCCACAGCTTAACTGTGGGACTGCAGGCGATACGGGCATAACTTGAGTGCTGTAGGGGAGACTGGAATTCCTGGTGTAGCGGTGAAATGCGCAGATATCAGGAGGAACACCGATGGCGAAGGCAGGTCTCTGGGCAGTAACTGACGCTGAGGAGCGAAAGCATGGGTAGCGAACAGGATTAGATACCCTGGTAGTCCATGCCGTAAACGGTGGGCGCTAGGTGTGAGTCCCTTCCACGGGATTTGTGCCGTAGCTAACGCATTAAGCGCCCCGCCTGGGGAGTACGGCCGCAAGGCTAAAACTCAAAGGAATTGACGGGGGCCCGCACAAGCGGCGGAGCATGTGGATTAATTCGATGCAACGCGAAGAACCTTACCTGGGCTTGACATGTAGCGGATCGCCGCAGAGATGTGGTTTCCCTTGTGGTCGCTATACAGGTGGTGCATGGTTGTCGTCAGCTCGTGTCGTGAGATGTTGGGTTAAGTCCCGCAACGAGCGCAACCCTTGTCTTATGTTGCCAGCACGTAATGGTGGGGACTCATGAGAGACTGCCGGGGTTAACTCGGAGGAAGGTGGGGATGACGTCAAATCATCATGCCCCTTATGTCCAGGGCTTCACACATGCTACAATGGTCGGTACAGCGCGTTTGCTACCTTGTGAGGGGATGCTAATCGCACAAAGCCGGCCTTAGTTCGGATTGGGGTCTGCAACTCGACCCCATGAAGTCGGAGTCGCTAGTAATCGCAGATCAGCAACGCTGCGGTGAATACGTTCCCGGGCCTTGTACACACCGCCCGTCACGTCATGAAAGTTGGTAACACCCGAAGCCAGTGGCCTGTCATGGGAGCTGTCGAAGGTGGGATCGGCGATTGGGACGAAGTCGTAACAAGGTAGCCGTACCGGAAGGTGCGGCTGGATCACCTCCTTTCTAAGGAGTTTTATTTTGTTGGCCCACAGTTGTGGGCTTGGTTGTTGGTTGAGTCACCGTGGGTGTGGCTGCCAATTGTTGTTTCCGGGTGGAGACACACCAGCTCCAGACTGTCATGCATTCGTGTGGTGGTTGTGGTTGTGGTTGCAGTGTGGCCGGGTTTTTGTAGTCAAAAATGAAGTAATAGTTATTGTGTGTTGGTGCACTGTTGGGTGTCTGAGACAGCAGTTGTGTTGTCTTGAATGATTCCGCGTGTTGATCACTGACTTGTTTGGTTGGTGGTTGGTGTGTGGGGTGTGTTGTGTGAGAACTGTATAGTGGACGCGAGCATCTTTATTCTTGTGGAAGAATTTTTTGATTGTAAGTTTGCCTAACAACAAGTGATTGTCATGCTGTTTGTGTGTGGTGGTTGTTTGTTGTTTGTTTGTTGTGTGTTTTTGTTTTGTTACAAGGGCGTACGGTGGATGCCTTGGCATGCTTAGCCGATGAAGGACGTGTGAGGCTGCGTTATGCCTCGGGGAGTTGCCAACAAAGCGTTGATCCGAGGATGTCCGAATGGGGAAACCTGGCACTTGTTATGGAGTGTTACCTGCAGATGAATGTATAGTCTGTGTGGGGGTTACGCGGGGAAGTGAAACATCTCAGTACCCGTAGGAGAAGAAAACAATTGTGATTCTGCTAGTAGTGGCGAGCGAACGTGGATGAGGCTAAACCATGCGTGTGTGATACCTGGCAGGGGTTGCGCGTGTGGTGTTGTGGGCGATGATTGTGGGTATGCTGCCATGTACCCCTATGATGCGGCGTGTTAGCGGAAGTCACCTGGGATGGTGTGCCGGAGAGGGTGAGAGCCCCTGTACGTGAAGGCGTGTCGTGTTGTGGTGATTGTTTGCCCGAGTAGCAGTGGGCTCGTGGAATCTGCTGTGAATCTGCCGGGACCACCCGGTAAGCCTAAATACTAAGTGTGACCGATAGTGAATAAGTACCGTGAGGGAATGGTGAAAAGTACCCCGGGAGGGGAGTGAAAGAGTTCCTGAAACCGTGCGCTTACAATCCGTCAGAGCACCGCGTGTGTGTGATGGCGTGCCTTTTGAAGAATGAGCCTGCGAGTCAGCGGCATGTCGCGAGGTTAACCCGTGTGGGGTAGTCGTAGCGAAAGCGAATCCTAATTGGGTGTTGTTTAGTGGCATGTCCTGGACCCGAAGCGGGGTGATCTACCCATGGCCAGTGTGAAGCAGCTGTAAGAGGTTGTGGAGGCGCGAACCCACTTAGGTTGAAAACTGAGGGGATGAGTTGTGGGTAGGGGTGAAAGGCCAATCAAACTCCGTGATAGCTGGTTCTCCCCGAAATGCATTTAGGTGCAGCGTTATAGTAGTTTGCCGGAGGTAGAGCTACTGGTTGGTTGAGCGGGACTATCATCTTAGCAACATCAGCCAAACTCCGAATGCCGGTTAAGTGTTCTATAGCAGTGAGACTGTGGGGGATAAGCTTCATAGTCGAGAGGGAAACAGCCCAGATCGCCGGTTAAGGCCCCTAAGGGTGTACTAAGTGGAAAAGGATGTGGGATCGCGAAGACAGCCAGGAGGTTGGCTTAGAAGCAGCCATCCTTGAAAGAGTGCGTAATAGCTCACTGGTCGAGTGGTTCTGCGCCGACAATGTAGTGGGGCTCAAGTACACCGCCGAAGCCGCGGCATAGTTTTTACTATGGGTAGGGGAGCGTCGTGCATGGGGTGAAGCCATACTGTAAGGGGTGGTGGACTGTGTGCGAGTGAGAATGCAGGCATGAGTAACGAGAGATACGTGAGAATCGTATCCGCTGGATGACTAAGGGTTCCTGGGTCAAGTTCGTCTTCCCAGGGTGAGTCGGGTCCTAAGGCGAGGCCGACAGGCGTAGTCGATGGTCAACGGGTTGATATTCCCGTACCCGTATGCATGCGACAAAGAGTGAAGCGGTGATACTAACCACCCTGAACTGGCAACATGCGCATCCTTTTGGGTGTGTGGTTGTTGGTGATGCGTGGGGCCTGATCCGTGGTAGTTCAGTGATGGGGTGACGCAGTCAGGTAGCCGCGCCAAGTGTTGGATATCTTGGTGTAAGCGTGTGGCACGTCGACTTGTGAAATGCGGTCGATATTTTGTGTGAGGCGTGATGCGTAGCCCAATTGTTGGGTGATGGTGGTGATCCTTTGCTGTCGAGAAAAGCCTCTAGCGATGTGTGTGTATGGCCCGTACCCGAAACCGACACAGGTGGTCAGGTAGAGAATACTAAAGCGGTCGGGTGAACTGTGGTTAAGGAATTCGGCAAATTGCCCCCGTAACTTCGGGAGAAGGGGGGCCCTTGCTGGTTGCATGCTGTTTCGGTGTGTTGCTGGTGGGGGTCGCAGAGAATAGAGGGGAGCGACTGTTTATCAAAAACACAGGTCCGTGCGAAGACGGTTAAGTTGATGTATACGGACTGACGCCTGCCCGGTGCTGGAAGGTTAAGAGGACCTGTTAGGACGCATGTCCGAAGCGGAGAATTTAAGCCCCAGTAAACGGCGGTGGTAACTATAACCATCCTAAGGTAGCGAAATTCCTTGTCGGGTAAGTTCCGACCTGCACGAATGGCGTAACGACTCCCCTGCTGTCTCAACCACAGGCCCGGTGAAATTGCAGTACGAGTAAAGATGCTCGTTTCGCGCGGCAGGACGAAAAGACCCCGGGACCTTCACTATAGCTTGGTATTGGTATTCGGTGCGGTTTGTGTAGGATAGGTGGGAGACTGTGAAGTGGTCACGCTAGTGATTGTGGAGTCGTTGTTGAAATACCACTCTGACCGTAGTGGATGTCTAACCTTGGCCCATGATCTGGGTTGGGGACAGTGCCTGGTGGGTAGTTTAACTGGGGCGGTTGCCTCCCAAAATGTAACGGAGGCGCCCAAAGGTTCCCTCAGCCTGGTTGGCAATCAGGTGGTGAGTGTAAGTGCACAAGGGAGCTTGACTGTGAGACTTACAAGTCGAGCAGGGACGAAAGTCGGGACTAGTGATCCGGCACCTACTTGTGGATGTGGTGTCGCTCAACGGATAAAAGGTACCCCGGGGATAACAGGCTGATCTTCCCCAAGAGTCCATATCGACGGGATGGTTTGGCACCTCGATGTCGGCTCGTCGCATCCTGGGGCTGGAGTAGGTCCCAAGGGTTGGGCTGTTCGCCCATTAAAGCGGCACGCGAGCTGGGTTCAGAACGTCGTGAGACAGTTCGGTCTCTATCCGCCGCGCGCGTTGAAACTTGAAGAAGGCTGTCCCTAGTACGAGAGGACCGGGACGGACGTACCTCTGGTGTGCCAGTTGTTCCGCCAGGAGCAGGGCTGGTTGGCTACGTACGGGAGGGATAACCGCTGAAAGCATCTAAGCGGGAAGCCTGTTTTGAGATGAGGTTTCGTTTGAGGTTCCCTAGAGATGATGGGGTTGATAGGCCGGATCTGGTAGCACTGTGAGGTGTGTAAGGTGACTGGTACTAATTACACCGAGACTAAAACAAAGCACACACATGTTGGTGTTGTTTATGGTCAAATTATTGAGTGTTCTTCCGCGAGAAGAAAAAGAGTGTTTGCGTCCACTGTGCAGTGTCTGGCATGACATGCCTGTGCTGATTATTTGAATATTGTCGTTGTTATCAACAGTATTGTGTTGGCACGATTTTGGTCGTGTCGGTGGTTGATGGCGGCGGGGAAACGCCCGGTCCCTTTCCGAACCCGGTTAGCTAAGCCCGCCCGCGCTGATGGTACTGCACCTGGGAGGGTGTGGGAGAGTAGGTTACCGCCGGCCTATAACTTCATTTTCTTGTGTGTGGTGAGTGTGTGTTGTTGTGGCACATACTCACCACACTTTTTTGTTTTGGTGGGGGTGTGCACCACGTGCGTGGGGGTGTGGTGTGGCTCGGGTGTGGGGTGTGTGCACCAGATTCCTTTACGTAGGGGGCGTGAGCTGGGGAAACGCCACCGCACAGTCTCGAAGACCCGGAATGTGGTGCACAGCTGCCTCGGCTACCGTTGGAGACACACTATTGGTACTCCGAGAGGGTTTATGGCCAGGGCACCGATGGGTCGGTCGTGAAGTGGACGGCCTTGCTGGAGAGCGGGTCGGTGAAGGCAACGGAAATGCATTCCAACAGCATTGGTTTGGTGAAGTCGTCCTCCCCAAAAGGATGTGGGACGGGGTAGATAGAGTCGCCGATGATGGGCACCCCGGCGTCCAACATCTGGATTCTCAGTTGGTGCGTGCGTCCACTGATCGGTTCGAGGAGATAGCGCCCGAGCGGTCCTTCCACTCCGTAGCGTTCTTGTAGCACTGTTTCCTCTTCTGACGGCAAACGGGACGCGCCAAGGAACAGCGTTTCTGAATTGGGTTCCGCGCCGCGGACAATCTTGGAAGCAACTTCGCCGTGTTCTTTGACGATGTGATGCCGCCAAGGTCCGGCAGGTAGCGAAGGATCATAAGGCGCAACCGCCGAGTACAAGCGTCGTACCTCTCTGCGGGCGAACATGTCTTGGTACGCCCCGCGGACTTCACGGCGCTTCGTCAGCAGCAACAGTCCACTCGTCATGCGGTCGAGGCGATGCGCCGGTGTGAGCTCCTCGTTGCCGGTCTCGCGGCGAAGGCGGACGGTGAGGGTCTCCGTGATGTGGGCGGCGCGTGGCATCGTCGCCAAGAACGGCGGTTTGTTGACGACGAGGACGTTATCGTCTTCGAACACCACGGTGTGAGTAAACGGTACGGGAGTTTCGGGGGCGGGGCGTCGATAAAAGAAGACGTCTGTGCCTGGCTGCAAAATATCGTTGGGGGAGAGCGGGGTGCCGTCGCGCAGGACGACTTCGCCGACGGCGAAGCGCTGGAGGACGGCTGCGGCGTCGTCATCGGGGTGGCGGTGGCGCTGCCCCTTGATGACTTCGGTGAGGAAGTCGCCGGCGGTAATGGGGGCGTCGGGGACGCGGACTCGTGACGCGCCGAGGCCATCGCGCGGAGGCAGTGGCGGGGGCGACTTCCTTCGTTTTCTACTCATATCCTTTGCTAGATTAGTCGCTATGGATATTGGAGCGATGTTGCAACCAGTACTGGCGTTCTTCAATGAAGGTATCGGGAAGGTGATCGCGGACGTGCTGCGAGCACTCTATGAGACGTTCTTCCCTGCGAACTCTGAGGGCGCGAAGCCCGTGGAAATTCCCAAATAAGGGCCACGATATCGATGTGGGTTTTGTCTACAATGGGGGTAGAAACTGCCTACCTTCTTGAGAAAGGGCGAAACACATGTCGAATGAAGAAATGGTCGTCGTAGCTGTGGACGGAAGCCCGGCTTCCCACAACGCGGTCCGCTGGGCGGCGAACACCGCCGCGAAGCGCGGCATCGCGCTGCAGCTGGCTGCAAGCTACACCATGCCGCAGTTCCTGTACGCGGAGGGGATGGTTCCGCCGAAGGAACTGTTCGACGATCTGCAGAAGGAAACCATCCAGAAGGTCGAGGAGGCGCGTGACATCGCGCTTGAGGTCGCCCCAGATATCAAGATTGGGCACGCAATCGCGGAGGGATCCCCGATTGACATGCTGCTTGAGATGTCGCGTACCGCGACCATGATCGTGATGGGGTCGCGTGGCCTTGGCGGGCTTTCCGGGATGGTCCTCGGCTCTGTGTCTGGTGCGGTTGTCTCCCACGCAAGCTGCCCGGTTGTGGTGGTCCGCGAGGACAACAACGTGACGGAAGAGAATAAGTACGGCCCGGTCGTAGTCGGCGTTGATGGCTCTGAGGTTTCCCGCCACGCAACGGAGGTCGCCTTTGAGGAGGCGCACGCTCGCGGTGCGGAGTTGATTGCGGTGCACACCTGGATCGATACGCAGGTGCAGGGGCCGGGCGCTGGGTTCTCTGTCACGGACGAGCACTGGAAGGCTGTGCAGGAGGAGAAGGACGAGATCCTCAATGGCTACCTGGAGGACTCCGCCGCGAAGTACCCAGATGTGCAGATCCGCAAGGTGATTACGCGTGACCGTCCAGTCCGCGCGCTTACCGAGGCCGCTGAAGGCGCACAGCTCCTGGTCACCGGTTCCCACGGTCGTGGCGGGTTCAAGGGCATGCTGCTCGGCTCGACGTCGCGTGCGCTGCTGCAGTCCGCGCCGTGCCCGATGATGGTTGTTCGTCCGAACGACTAATCTCGCGGAACGCAACCAAGTCCCAGCGGTGCCGTTTCCAGATCGTTACCCGTTGGTGTCCGAATCGTAGTGGCATTATGCCCGAATGGGAGGCACCATGGTCAGTAGACATTAAACGATCGTTATAGAAGGAGACGTGCACATGCTGGGACTTGGCTTTTTCGGCTGGATTATCATTGGCGGACTTGCGGGCTGGATCGCTTCGAAGATTAAGGGCAAGGACGCCGACATGGGCATCGGCCTGAATATTATTGTCGGCATTATTGGTGGTCTGATTGGCGGCTGGTTGCTGGCGAAGTTCGGAGTGGACGTCGACAATGGCGGACTTTGGTTTAGCTTCTTCACCTGCATCCTTGGTGCGGTGATCCTGCTGACCATTGTCAACTTTGTGAAAGGCAAACAACGCCAATAGCCAGTAGCGCGAAAAGCGCGTGATGTATGTACCGGCCGGAGGGACACACCCCCGGCCGGTATTTTTCTTTTCAGAAACTACGGTACGCGGTATGGTGAACGTACTGGTTTGTCTACTAGAGATTTTGGAGGAGCAGTCGCGTGAGCAGCGGTACAACCAGCAAGGCAAAGAGTGCTTCCAGGAGGCGGAATCGTCCCAGCCCCCGGCAGCGGCTGCTGGACGCCGCCACGAAACTCTTCCAAGAAGAAGGCATCCGCGTCATCGGTATTGACCGTATTTTGAGGGAGGCGGACGTCGCGAAGGCGTCGTTGTACTCCCTGCTTGGGTCGAAAGACAACCTGGTCATCGCGTACATTGAGCGGCTGGACGAGGAGTACCGGCAGCGTTGGGCGGAGCGCACCGAGCATGTCTACGACGCGGACGGCAAGGTGCTGGCGTTCTTCGACATGGCGATTGAGGAGGAGCCAGACCGGGAATTCCGTGGCTCGCCGTTCCTGAACGCGGCGAACGAGTATCCGCGCCCGGACACGGAGTCGGAGGAACGCATCGTTGCGGCGTGTAAGAAGCACCGCCAGTGGATGTACGACACGATTACGCACCTGCTCAGCGTGAAGAACGGCTACAACTCGGCCTCGCAGACGAATGAGCTTTTGATCTTCCTCGACGGCGGCCTGGCGGGAGCCCGCTTTGTGCGCGATACCGCGCCGCTGGAAACTGCCCGTACGCTGGCGAAAGCTACGCTTGGGACTCCTCCTGCTGACTATTCGATTTAGCCTCCCGCTGCACTTTCGACCGCTCTTTCTCGATTGCCTTTTTGGCGCGCTTCTCGTCGCGCTTGGCCTCGGCTAGGGCGGATTTTTCTGCGCGGATGTCGCGGCGAACCGCTGGGATGGTCGTCGGTCGCACGAGCGCGCCAGCCTTCTTGCGGCGCCAGGTCCGCTTGCGCTCGCGCTTCTCCCGCTTCTTTTCGACGTACGCTTCGCGCGCCTCGCGTACATGGTTGCGGTGAATCTCTTCGGAGGGGAAACGCTTTACAAGCAACGCCCAGAGCAGAACGGTCTGTGAGGCGGTCCAGAAGTTGTTGACTACCCAGTACAGCAGTAGCGCGATCGGCACGAGGCCGAGCAGTCCCGCCGTGGTCAGGGACAGTGCGATGAAGGGGATCATCCAGTACAGAAACCGGTAGCTGCCGCGGGTGAACGCGTTTTCCCACTCGAGGGTGGTGCGGTTGCGGATCTGGGAGAGCAGCAGGTTGATGCTGGTGAAACAGATGGCGGCGATGAGCATCGGTATGGCCAGGCCGCGAACGGCGTCGACCGTAGTGCCGAGGGAGGCAAACTGCTCTGGTGTCATGGAGACGTAGGCGGGGAGGGGGACGTCGAAAAGCGTGGTGTTGCGGAAGCTTTCGATCTCGTCTGGGGTGAGCAGGCCGATCCGGTGGGCGTCGCCGACGTCGGGGACGGCGAGCCAGTACAGCAGGCGGTACAGGCCGAAGAAAAACGGCAGCTGGATCATGGCGGGAACGCAGCCGGCGAGCGGGTTGTAGCCGTGCTCGCTGCGGAGTTTCTTGATGGCTTCGCGCTCCGCCTCGATGTCCTCGAGTGCGGTGGAGCTGCCGTAGCGGTCCGCGATGGCTTTCATGTGTGGCCGCATCATGTAGCTGGTGCGGCCTACCTTGTACGTCTTCCAGGAAAACGGTGCGATGGCGCCGCGCACTGTGATGACCAGCAGGATGATGGATGCGATCCAGGCGCCAGAGACGGGGGCGCCGAGGACGTCGGCGAGGAGCCAGTGCCAGAACTGCAGCACGGCGGACACGGGATAGACGAGGATTTCCATCATTCGCTAATGTTAGGCCATGGTTTACCAACAACCCAGACGCAAGGTGCGCGCCTCCCAGGTGTTCGGCGAGGTGCTGCTGACCATCGGGGCGTTGTTGTTGCTGTTCGCCTTTTACGAGTCCTATTGGACGAATATCGCTTCCGGCAAGATGCAGAACGAAGCGCAGGACACGTTGTCGGAGCAGTGGAAGAACCCGCGCCAGCTGCGCACGCCACAGCTTGGCGACGCATTCGCGCGCATGTACATCCCTGCGTTCGGGTCGGACTACCAGTTCGCCATCATCGAGGGCACCGACGAGAACGAGTTGTTGGTGGGTCCGGGCCGCTACCCGGACACGCAGATGCCGGGCGAGCCGGGCAACTTCGCGGTGGCGGGGCACCGCGTGGGCAAGGGCGCGCCGTTCAATGACCTTGGGGCGCTGAACAGCTGCGACGCCATCGTGGTGGAGACGCAGGATTCCTGGGTGACGTACCGCGTGCTGCCGATGGGCCTGGATCCGCAGGAACGCCGGGACGTGGCGGCGGGCTGCGTGCCAGCCGAGATCAACGAGCCGATCGCGACGGGCGAGTACCGCAACGTGGTGGGCAGGCACATTACGCTGCCGGGAGACGTGAACGTGATCAACCCGATCCCGGAGCAGCCCTCCATTGAGGTGCGCCCGGACATGCTGGGCATGATCACGCTGACCACGTGCCACCCGCAGTTTTCGAACGCGGAGCGCATGATCATCCACGCCGTGCAGACTGAGGTGCTGGCGAAAACACCGGGCGAGCAAACGCTGCCGCAGGCGATGTCGGAGGTGAGATAGACAATGTATGGAGCACTTTGGCGGATGCTGCCGGGGCCTACGCCGGTGAAGTGGCTGCTCGCGATCGTGATCGCGGTGGCCGTGTTCTTCCTGCTGATGGAAGTGGTGTTTCCGTGGGTGTCGGCGCAGATGCCCTACAACGACGTTGCAGTGTAACGCCCTAGAGCTGCAGGTTCTTGATGGTCTCCTCGGCGACGAGCTGCGCCTTGATGGACTCGTCCTGGTTGGTGAACACGGTCACGGCCGTGTTGCTCTTGGCCACGGAGTAGGCGGCGCCGATCCTGTTGGGTACGGCCCCGCCGCCGTGGCGTCCGCCGTTCCACCCGGCTGGCTGGTTGGCGGGTTCGGTGTAGTCGATGGGTGTTGCCCAGTCGACAACGGCCATGGCGTCCTCGGGGCTGTCCATGTGCCGCACGATGACGGTCAGCTGAGGCTCGGGCGGGTAGGACCAGAACTGGCAGGCTGGGGGGTCGAAGCGGGCGTCGATACCTACGCCGGTGACGCGCTGGCCGTTGGCGTCGGCGACCCAGTCGGTGTCGAGGTATGGGCAGGGCTGCCACGCGTTGCGGTCGGTGGCGGGCAGGGCGTCGAGAGGCAGGGCGGCTTGTTGCTTCTCGACGCCCCCTTCGCCCGCGGGCGCCGGATCCGGGTCGGGGGCGGCGCACCCGGCGAGGACGCCGAATGCCATGACTGCTGCGAGGGTGGGTAGTGTCAAACGCATGGGTTCCAGATTAGCTGTGTTGTCGCCGGGCCCCGGCGAAACCACTGAGGTGCCGGTAAACCGCTCCTTGGATATCGGTATCACGGTGTTGTCGGTGTCGTTAGTGTTGGTGTCGCTGGCGGCGCTGGCGCGGATGTCGCTGGATGAGGCGCTGCTGCACATCACTCTGGTGACGACGTTTTCCTTCCTCCTGTTCTACGGGATGACAGAGATGCACTACTGGGCAACCCCGGGCCGCGTGCTGTGGCTCGTGGGGCTCACCGGCGTGTGGATGCTGGACACGACGATCTCCGTGGTGGCGATGTACTGGGTGTTCACCCTGTTCTTCGTCTACATGCGCGCGTTCAACGACTGGCGAGGTATTGCCGGGGTGGCTGCTGGGCTTGTGATCACGGTGCTGGTACAGCTGCCGGATCATCTCACGCTGGGCAGCGTGTTGGGGCCGGCGCTGTCGGCGGTGGTGGTCCTGGCGATCAACTATGCCTTCACCACGATTACGAAGGTGAGCGACGAGCGCGCCGAGCTCATCAACGAGTTACTGGAGACACGCGAACAGCTAGCAACTACGGAGCGCGCAGCCGGTGTGGCGCAGGAGCGGGAACGGCTCGCGCACGAGATTCACGACACGGTGGCGCAGAACCTGTCCTCGATCCAGATGCTGCTGCACGCCGCGGAGCGCGACCTGTTGGCCACGGACCTTTCGGAGGAAGAGCTGGCGGCGCCGTTGAAGAGGATGGAGACGGCACGTAGGGCGGCGTCGAGAAACTTGGCGGAGACCCGTGCGATTATTGCGGCGCTGACGCCGGCGCCGCTGAGCACGACGTCGCTGGAGGAGGCGCTGCGCCGCATCGCGGCGGACTTCGGTACGACGGGCGACATGGACATCGAGGTGGAGGTCGACGGTGAGCCGCAGCAGCTGCCGATGCGCATCGAGGCCGGCCTGCTGCGTATTACGCAGGGCGCGGTGTCGAACGCGGTGAAGCACTCCGAGGCGAGCCGCATGCGCATCACGCTGACGTTTGGGGATGACGAGGTCCGCCTTGATGCGGTGGACAACGGCAAGGGCTTCGACGTAGCGAGCCAGGCCAAAAAGCCCTCAGGGTTAGGCCATTTGGGTCTCGATGCGATGCGTTCTCGGGCCGAGGAATTGGGCGGTGAGCTGGCAATTGAGTCCCAGCCCGGCGGGCCGACAGCACTTTCTGTGGCGGTACCGAGTAGTATCAAACAAAAGACTGACCAGGTGGAGAGGAAAACTTCATGATTCGTGTGTTGCTGGCTGATGACCATGAGATCGTCCGGCTGGGGCTTCGGGCCGTGCTCGAGGAGGCCGAAGACATTATGGTCGTCGGCGAAGTTGCCACAGCTGAGGGCGCGATCGCGATGGCGCAGGCCGGTGGCATCGACGTGATTTTGATGGACCTCCGCTTCGGCGCGGGCGTCGAGGGCACCCGCGTGACCACGGGCGCGCAGGCAACGGCGCAGATCATCGCCTCGATGACGAACCCGCCGAAGGTGCTCATGGTGACCAACTACGACACCGACGCCGACATCCTCGGCGCGATCGAGGCCGGAGCCGTCGGCTACCTGCTGAAGGACGCCCCGCCGGAGGAGCTCGTCGCCGCGGTGCGCTCCACCGCGCGTGGCGACGCCACCATGTCCCCGGTGGTGCGCGAGCGCCTCGAGACGCGCGACCGCACTCCGCGCTCCTCGCTCACGCCGCGTGAGCTGGAGGTGCTGCAGTTGGTGGCGGCGGGGTCGTCGAATAGGGAGATTGGCACGGAGCTCATGCTTTCAGAGGCGACCGTGAAGTCCCACCTCGTGCACATTTACGACAAGCTGGGTGTGCGTTCCCGTACTTCCGCCGTGGCGTCGGCGCGCGAGCAGGGCGTGCTCTAGTAGTAGGGGTGGGCTTCGTGGAATGCTTCCACGATGCCAAGGGGGATCTTGCCGCGGTTGGCAATGGGCAGGCCTTCGGTCTGCGCCCAACGGCGGATCTCGGCGGGGTCAAGGGCCCGATCGGTCGCGTCGCACGCCTCCCTGGCTGCTTCGACGTACGGCTTGAGCTGCGCCAGGAAGCGCTCTGCGTTCTCCGGCTTGAGGTCCAGCACGTAATTCTTCCCCTGTAGCCCGAAGCGGATCACGCGAACATCCGCCTCGTGCAGGGGCGTGTGGTCCAGGTCGTCGAAAAACTGGGTGATATTTTGCCGGGCCATGAAGGCTGTCCTTTCTCCGGTACTCCCAAGAGCGATACTTGGGAGTAGTGTTCGCGTTTGGAGGAAGTCTAGCAAATACTTTGGCCGATAATACTAATTAAGTTTCTTCTGCACTTCCGCGGACAGTTTCTGCAGGTCTTCATCAATAGAGTTGTGAGCCAGGCGCTGCTGTACCGGGTTCATGTGCTCGGCGTTTTCCACCGCGGTCTGCAGCTCCGCGAGGCGGACCTTCGCGTCGGTGGCGAAGCCCTTCGGCAGCTCGGCGGTCTTGACCTGGCCCTCGAGGGCGTCGACGCGCGACTTCAGCTGCCCGCCGCTCTCAGAAAAGCGCGAGACTTCCTGGGAGGACAGGCCGACGCTCTGCGCGCGCTGCTGCACCTGCTTTTGCTGGTAGGACGTCCAGCCCTTGTAGAACAGCGGCAACAGCACCGGCAGGAGCAGACGGGTCGCGCCGAGCCACTGCTTGGCTTTCTTCTTCGTAATGCCGGACTCCTCAATGCGCTGCAGATGTGCCTTCGCTAGCCGCTCCTCGTGCTTGCGCTTCTGCTTCAGGCCCTGCTTCTCTGCCTTCAGCAGGCGCTTCTCGGCCTTGTCCAGCAGCTTTGCGGTGCGGAAGTCCTGCTTCGCCTCCTCCTTGGCAAGCTTGCGGGCGTGCGCCTGCGCGGCCTTAATCTCAGCCTTGGCCTTCGTGCGTGCTTTCCGGATGGATTTGAACAGTCCCATGCGAGTTAACTCCTTTACGCTTCAGCGTTCGTTTGGACACCAACCTTACCTGTTTCTCCACTGCGCCTAGTAGAGTATTGCCCATTGTGAGTACGTCGAAGCAGCAGGATGGCACACGCATGCGGCCGTCGGATCTTGTGGGGTGCCGCTTCCGGTTCCGCCGGAGGTGCCAGTTCCCGGACTACCCGTCGCGCGAGGAGGCCGAGGCGCACATGCCGCAGCGCATCGCGGTGCAGGAGGCGGTACTCGCCCAGCTGCCTACCAAGCCAGCGCTTGGCGACGGCCGGCGCCGCCTCTTCACCCGCGCCGACGCCGCGGACGCCACCACCGAGGGCGTCTTCGACTTGATGCGCCGCGGCACCCACCTGATCACGCGGGCGACGCTCCATGGGGACATCGCCGGGGTGGCGGTCGAGGTGGACGTCGACATCCTGGTGCGCACGGCCGACGGGTACGTGCCAGTGATCATCTCGAACCACAGAGTCGCGCGCACGCACCCGACCTCGACGCTGCAGGCCGTGCCGGTTGGGCGCCTCGGGCTGGGGGCACCACTGCGGGTAGCGGGCAAGTACCGCCACCACACCATCGACGGCTACCGGCTAGCCATGGCGCACCTCCTACTCGGGGAGCGTTCCGCGGGCCGCGGCGGCGTCATTGGGCAGGATAGGTCGCTGGCGTACGGAGTGGACGTCGAAAAGTATGTCGCGCCGCTGCTGCTCGCGCTCGCTGAGCCCACGCCCGAGCACCCAACCCGCTACAAACAGTGCGCCACCTGCAGGTTCTGGCCGCTGTGCCTGCCTGAGCTCGAGGCGCGCGACGACATCTCGCTGGTGCTGCCCGGTGGCAAGGGTGACCGCTTCCGCGCCCAGGGCATCACGACGGTCCAACAGCTTATCGACGCCCAGCTCGGCGAACCTTCCCGCATCGCCGAAGCCTGGCGCGCCGGGATACCCCTGCTCAGGAGACCGGGACCGATCGGTATTCGCCGCGCGGACGTCGAGATCGACATCGACATGGAGTCCTACATGGACCAAGGCGCCTACCTGTGGGGCACCTTCGACGGCGAGCGCTACCGGCCGTTCGTGACGTGGGAGGAAGTCGGCGGCGACGCGGAGGAAGCCAACTTCGGTGCGTTCTGGCGCTGGCTCCTCGACCAGCGCGCCCAAGCCCACGCAGATGGCAAAACGTTTGCCGCCTACTGCTACGCCGCCGCCGGCGAAAACCACTGGCTGCGCATGTCCGCGCAGCGCTTCGCCAGCATCGACGCCAAGGAAGTCCAGGAGTTCATCGCCTCCGACGAGTGGGTCGACGTGTTCGCGGCGGTGCGCAAGCACCTCGTCGGTACCGACGGGCTGGGGCTGAAGGTGCTCGGGCCCATCGTCGGCTTCCACTGGGAGGACGACGACATGGACGGCGAAGCCTCCATCGACCGCCGCTTCGCCGCTGTCCGCGGCGACGAGGACGCAAAACAGACCCTACTGCAGTACAACGAAGACGACTGCCGGGCCACCCGTGCCGTCCGCGAATTCCTTGCCGCCGACGCCCCCGGCATCCCTTTGCTCTAGCTTTGGGGTTTAGCGCCTGGTGTTTTAACGCCTGGTGTTGCGGGCCACTGCCGCGGTAATCAGCACCAGCACCACAACGAGGCAGGCCAGCACCATCGTGAACCCGGCCCACGGCAGCAGCTCGTACACCCAGCCCGACGCCGCCCCCACCATCGACGACCCCATGTAGTACCAGAACACGTACATGCTGGACGCCTCCGCCCGGTCACGCTCCGCGATGATGCCCACCCACGCAGAGGCCGTCGAGTGCATCGCGAAGAAGCTCGCCGTAAACACCAGCAGACCGGCCAGCAGCGCCACCAGGTTCGGTATCGCTGCCAGTATCAGGCCCACCACCATGAGCGACGCGCCCCCAATCACCACGTGCCCGCGACCGTACTTGCTCACCAGCGCACCCGCACGCGACGCAGACCACGTCCCCGACAGGTACAGCAAAAACGCCAGCCCCACCAGCGACGGCGGCAGGCCAAAGTAGTCAATCGCGCGGAACCCCAGGTAGTTGTACAGGGAGACGAACACGCCCATCCCGATGAACGCCGTCGCACATAGCGCCAGAATCCGCGGGTTCCTCGCGTGCCGAACCATCGCGCGGAACTCATTACCCGGCCGCAGCTTCGCCTTCGGCGTGAAGTTCCGCTGCGCAGGGAGCAGGATCGCCGTTGCAATCGCCAGTGCAAGTGCCGTCACGCTACTGGCTGCGAGCGCCCACCGCCACGACGTGACCGCCAGCAAACCCGTCGGGATCAACCTACCCGTCAGCCCGCCGATTGTGTTGCCGGCGATGTACAAGCCCATCGCGCCGGGCAGGTCCTTGGCGTCGAGCTCCTCGGAGAGCCAGGTCATCGCAACGGCCGGGGTGCCTGCAATCGCGATGCCTTGCAGGGCTCGCAGTAGCACCAGCTGTTCCATCGACTGCGCCAGCGGCAACAACAGGCCAATGCCCGTTGCCACCAGCGCTGACACGATCAGCACGCGTCCGCGCCCATACTTCTCCGAAAGTATCGACGCCGGCACCACACACAGCGCCAACCCGCCCGTCGCCGCCGACACCGTCAGCGCCGTCGTGGACGGGGAAGCGTCGAACGCCTCCGCCAGGGTGGGGAGCAGGGCCTGGGTGGCGTAGAGGGCGTTAAAGATTCCGAGCCCGGCGAGCAGCATCGCAATCGTTGCGCGACGATACTCCGGGCTCCCTTTCTTCATGCTCCATATCCTGGCACTTTGTGGCGGGGACCTCAAGGAGCGTTCAGGATGCATGCACCACATTCCTGGTTTTGGTGGACGGATTTGTAAAAGCCCATGTCGGTTTGTGTGCGTGGTGGAATGTGGTGCGCAGGTCGTGAGACGGCCACCCGAAAACCGCTCCCGTCGACCTCTTTCGGTCGACCAACCCTGGTCAGCGCAAAATCGACAAAAACGTACCAAAATGACCGAAAACGCCGTGACCTGCATCGGTCGACCGGAGCAGGTCGACCGGAACGCAGAACTGCCGAAACAGGGAACAGGCCCGGTTAACCCCGCTCCCTACCCCCTCTTGCATGGCAGGTTAGCCTACCCTAATATTCCTAGTGGGTCCTGGTTCCTTCAACGGACTCGTCGTGAATACAGATAAAACCCGCCGTGTTTCATACCCCTGTATGAAACACGGCGGGTGGCCATGTAAAGCGCTCCTCGCGAGAGCGCCTTTAATCTAACAGAATTACATGGCGTTGTCTATACCGACTTACTTGGAAGCCGCTGCGAAGCGATCGTTGACGTCGTCCCAGTTGACAACGTTCCACCAAGCCTTGACGTAATCGCCCTTGACGTTCTTGTACTGCAGGTAGAAGGCGTGCTCCCACATGTCGAGCATCAGCAGTGGGGTGAAGTCAACGGAGATGTTGCCCTGCTGGTCGGTGAGCTGCTCGATGATGAGGCGGCCTGCGATGTGGTCGTAACCCAGGACTGCCCAGCCGGAGCCGTGCAGGCTTGTTGCAACACCGGAGAAGTGTGCCTGGAACTTCTCGAAGGAACCGAAGTCGCGGTCAATTGCCTCGGCGATTGCGCCGGTTGGTGCGCCGCCTGCGTTCGGTGCCATGTTCTTCCAGAAGATGGAGTGGTTGGTGTGGCCACCCAGGTTAAATGCCAGGTTCTTGGACAGTGCACGCAGCTTGTCCGGGTTGGCGTCGCCGTTGCGCTCTGCCTCGAGGGCCTCGAGTGCGGCGTTTGCGCCAGCGACGTAGTTCGCGTGGTGCTTGTCGTGGTGCAGCTCCATAATCTCGGCCGAGATATGTGGCTCGAGTGCGTCGTATGCGTATGGGAGCTCTGGAAGTTCGTAAACAGCCATTGTCAGTTCCTTTCGTTTGGGGTTGGTGACGTGCCCCATAATAGACAAGAATCACATTCCCGCAATGGCGTACGCTGATTTTTATGGGTTTCTTGTTTGCACCGACGCCGAAGCTGGTTCCTGAAGATCGCACGTTGCCTGGCCGTGATGAGCCGGTGTTGGCGCATCCGCGTCCGCATGCTGTGTTGGGGACGCCGATTACTGGTCCGTGGCGCGAGGGCCAGCGCCGCTTGCTGGTGGGTATTGGGTGTTTTTGGGGTGCTGAGAAGATGTTTTGGCAGATGGAGGGGGTGGAGTCGACGTCGGTTGGGTATGGCGGGGGCGTGACGCCGAACCCGACGTATCGGGAGGTGTGCAGTGGGCAGACGAACCACGTTGAGCTGGTGGAGGTGGTCTACGACCCGGAGCGCGTCTCGTTGAAGGAGTTGGTGCGTGCGGCGCTTGAGGCGCACGACCCGACGCAGGGTTTCCGTCAGGGCAATGATGTGGGGACGCAGTACCGCTCGGCGTTCTTCACCGACACGGAGCACGAGGCGCAGGACATCAAAGGGTGGGTTGCGCACTACGGTGAGCAGCTTGTCGACGCCGGCTTTGCCCCAATTACGACTGAGGTGGGGTGGGGCGTCGATTATTACTTGGCGGAGGATGAGCACCAGCAGTATCTGCACAAGGTGCCGAACGGGTACTGCCCGCACCACTCGACCGGCGTGGAGTGTGGAATCTAATGTTGCCGAAGATTGTGGCGCATCGTGGATTCTCGGCGATGTACCCGGAGTCGACGCACCTGGCGTTCGAGGCGGGCCTGAAGCTGCCGATTCACGGCGTGGAGTGCGATGTGCGGCTGACGCGCGACGGGCGGCTGGTGGTGTTCCATGACGGCCTGGTGGACCGCACGACGGACGGGATGGGGCGCGTGTCCACGATGGACTTCTGCGACCTGCGCGAGCTGAACTGCGGCACGAAGGAGTGCCCGCAGCAGGTGATGCTGCTCGAAGAGCTGCTCGAGCTGCTGCAGGACTACCCGGACAAGCACCTCTATATTGAGACGAAGCACCCGACGCGCTACGGCCCCGAGGTGGACGAGGCGACATTTCGGGCGCTGGCGTACGCGGGCATGCTGGATTCGGAGCAGGTCACAATCATTTCCTTCTCGCATAAGGCGGTGCGGTATTTCACGCGGATGGCGCCGGACCTGCTCACGTATTACCTGTTCCGGCTGCGTGAAGCGAAGTGGAACCCGAAGTCCGTGATGCTTTCGAGCCCGTACGGGATTGGGCCGGGGTTGGCGCATGTGCAGCGGCGCCCGGAGCTGATCGGCAAGTATGGATGCCCGACGTACGTGTGGACGGTCAACGACCCGAAGGATATGCGGTGGTGTGCCGAACACGGCATCGATGCGATCGCGACCGACCACCCACAGTTGGCGCTGCAGACGTACGCAGGGCTGCTGTAGCGCCTGTACGATGTGTGTCTATGGCTAAAAAGAACCGTAGAAAGCAAGAGAATCTCCCAGAGGGAATGAGCCGCCGCCAGGCGAAACTCGCTGCCCGCGCCGCTGAGCGCGAGGCGCTGCAGAAGGACCCGCGCCCGTACGAGGGCCTGGCCGCTGAGGCCGAATTGGTGGCGCTGCAGGAGTTCGTGCCGTCCGCAACCGCGCAGGTGACCGTGAAGGACACCCCGGTGCAGCTGGTGACGGTGCTGCCAGGCGCCGTCGCGGCGATGGTGCGCGAGGGCGGCGAGCGCCTGGTCGCGCTGCAGGTTGCTGCGCACTCCCAGAACCCGGGCCGCGACCTCGCGTACGCCCTGAACTGGGTGCTGAGTGCCAAGGAGGGCGAGCAGCTCCAGTCCACCGCGGCCGACGGCCAGCAGCCGACCCTGAAGGACATCTTCCCGGTTGACGCCGCCTTGGACGTCACCTCCTACGACGACTTCTCCTGGTGGTTCCCGGAGGATGCCCAGGTTCCGCCGCAGATCCAGCAGGCGATGGCGGCCGCGAACGACGCCGTCATCCCGTCCGTCGAGGTCAAGTCGGACGCGCCGGGCGCCGTGTGGTGGGTCAACCCAGGCGGCGGCAAGGCCCACATCCGCTGGGTGCGCACCGAGGATAACGAGAGCCAGATGCTCTCGGCGCTGGCGCGCATCGCGGCGCGCGGTGAGCTCAACCTGGGTGAAGGCACGAAGTTCGCTGGCGCGTTCCGCACCCATGGTGTTGTGGTCCCGGTGTGGGACCTGGACCCGGCGGTGGAGCCTGCGTCCTACGCGGATGCGTTGGTGGCGCTGAACAAGGCCATCGAGGCCGAGTACGCGAACGAGGCCCAGCTCAGCGCCGACGAGCGCAAGCAGCTGGACAACATCAAGTCCCGCCAGGTCACCATCTAAACAGAGGGCGACCGGGCTACACGGGGGCTATTCGGGGGCCTACCTGAGTGACGAGAAGAGCTGCTCGGCAGCGACCTCGTCCCACAGGATCACGTTGCCGACGTCCGCGTCCATAAACCCGCCCACCGGGATGGTTTCCGTGTTCAGACCCATGCTGAACGCCAGCCCGATGCGGGCCAGGTTCCATACGTGGTCCTTGCTGCCCACGGTGAACATGGCCGGGGCGGTCCACAGCAGTGGCAGCGCCCGGAAGGGGTTGAGCAGCACGCCGGGAGAGAGGATGCGGCTGGTCAGGGCGCCGAGGAACTCGCGCTGGCGCCCGACGCGGTCCAGGTCGCCCTGGGCGGTGGCGCGGGTGCGCACGTACCCAAGGCCGGTCGCGCCGTCCATCGTTTGGCAGCCGGGCTCGACGAACAGGTTGGCCAGCGGGTCCTGGATGGGCTCCGCCACGCAGATTTCTACGCCGCCGACGGCGTCGACGATGTTTGCCAACCCACCCATGCCGATTTCCGCGTAGCGGTCCACCCGCAGGCCGGATGCCTGCTCAACGGTCTGGATGAGCAGCTGCGGGCCGCCGTAGGCGAACGCCGCGTTGATCTTTTCCTGCCCGTAGCCGGGCACGGCCACATAGGAGTCGCGCGGGATGGACACCAGCGTCGCCTTCCCGAACAGCGGCAGGTGCAGCAGCATGATCGTGTCGGTGCGGGTGGTGCCCAGGTCGCCGCCGGTGCCGAGGCGCGCCGCGTCCTCCTCGCTCAGGCCCGTGCGCGAGTCGGACCCGACGAGCAGCCAGTTCGTGCCCGAGGTGTTCGCGATGCGCTCGGCGGGCAGGGCGTCGACGCGGGAGAGTCGGGCGTCGACAAGGAAGGTGAGGGCGAGCAGCACCACGAGGAGGGCGGCGAGCAGACGGCCGCAGCCACCTTTTCGACGCCCCCTCCGCCGCTGCGTGCGCTGCCGTGGGGGTCGCTGTGGCCGCTGCGTGACCTGCATCGGGAAGAGGTGGATAAGAGACAGCGCTGTGGCCGCTGCGTGACCTGCATCGGGACGTGCTCGCGCTCCGGGCGCTGCTGCGGCGGCCTGTGCTGCGCTGGACGTTGCTGCGCCGGGTACTGGCGCGGCCGGTATTCGCGCGGTTCGTAGTCGCGCGGGTTGTACTGTCGTGTTTCCTGCGGCTCGCGCCGCTCCGGCCGGATGGCTGGCCGTTCCTGCCAGGCAGGGGGCCGTTGCTGCTCCCGCTGCGGGCGACGCTTCCGGATGGGGCGTCCGTAGCGGTCCACGAGCGGTTGGCCGTCCCTGCCAAGCACGAAGTCCTCGAGGTTATCCCGGGGATCGTTGGAATGCGGCGTACTCATGGCAACAGTGTAGACGGCAGGAGTGGGTAGGCGAGAAAAGCGACGGCGTCGATAAGGAAGTGTGCGAGGATGAGTGGCCAGACTTTGCCGGTGCGGTGGTAGTAGTAGGCGAAGACGGCGCCCATCGCGAGGTTGCCGAAGCCCGCGGAAACCCCCTGGTAGAGGTGGTAGGAGCCGCGCAGGATCGCGGAGGCGGCGATCGTGGCGGGTACCGACCAGCGCATCTGCCGCAGCCGGGTGCAGAGGTACATCACCACCACGACTTCTTCGGCGAACCCGTTGGCGAACGCCCACAAGAGGGAAGTGGGGATCTGGACAGCCTCGGTGGTGGGGATGACTACCTTGGACCAGCCGAAGCGCACCGCCCCGATGTAGAGCGCCAGCCCCGGGATGCCGATAAGTGCCGCGAACCCGGCGCCGCGCAGCCAGTCGCGCCACTTCGGCGCAACCCACGCGGTGCCCAGCAGGTACCACGCCAGGCCACCCCACCCGATAAGCGAAAGGGCTGAGACCGCCTGGAGCGCCACGTCGAGCCAGCCGATGGAGCTCGCCTGGGAGTAGAGCGTCGTCGATTGCTCGTTGAGGGGCGCCTGCAACAGCGAGTCGACTAGACGCAGCGCGGCGCGCAGCCCGCTGGCGCCGAAGGTGACGGCCAGCACAAGGAGGACTTCGACGCGGTACCGAGTGTGCATGCAGGCTACAGTAGCCCCATGACAACGATTGCGTACCTCGGCCCGGCGGGAACGTTCACGGAGCAGGCCGTCTGGAACTTTGACCTGCCCGACCCGCAGCTTGTGCCTGTGGATTCCCCGGCGGAGGCGCTCAACGAGGTGCGCGCCGGGCGCGCGGACTACGCGGTGGTTGCGGTGGAGAACTCGGTTGACGGCGCGGTCACCGCGACGACGGACGCGCTGACCGAGGCGCCCGGGGTGCAGATTTACGGTGAGACCGAGCTGGAGATCGCCTTCGCAATCATGACGCGCCCCGGTGCTTCACTTGTCGACGCCACCCGCTTCGCCACCCACCCCGTGGCCTACCAGCAGGTAAAGCGTTGGATGGCCGAGCACGCCCCGAATGTGACCTTCCACCCGGCGACATCGAACGGCGCCGCGGCGCAGCTCGTCGCTGAGGGGGAGGCGGACGTGGCCTGTCTCCTCGAACCCTCCAGCCGGGCATGAGACACCGGCATGCGGGCCACGACATCACATGGGGCGTCGGCCACTACGCCCCGGAGCGCGCGGCGGAGCTGCTCGGGCTCGAGGTGCACGCGCGCGGCGTGGCCGACTTGTCCACGGCGCGGACGCGCTTTGTGCTGGTTGGTCCGTCCGGGAAACCAACGCCGCGTACAGGCAACGATAGGACGTCGATCGTGTTCCAGACCCCGAACGAGCCTGGCACCCTGGTGGCGGCGCTGCAGGAGTTCGCGTTCCGCGGCGTGCACCTTTCCCGTATTGAGTCACGCCCAACACGCAAGGAGCCGAACACGTACTCCTTCCACGTGGACATCGTGGGGCATATCGACGACACCGCCGTGGCGGAGGCGCTGCGGGCTGTGTACCTGCGGTCCTCGCAGATTACGTATCTGGGGTCGTGGCCGTGCGCGCAGCAGGCCACGTGGCCCAGCGGCAACCCGCGCCTGGCGGAGGCCCAGGCATGGGTGGACGGGCTGCGCTAAGCAGGGATAGCTTCGGCTAACCCCAGCCGAGTTCGTGCAGCTCGTGCTCCTCGAGCCCGAAGTAGTGGCCGACCTCGTGGAGGACGGTCACCTTTACTTCGTGGCGCAGTTCTTCTTCGTCGCTGCACATCGCCTCGAGTGCGTCCTTGTACACGAATACCGCGTCCGGCAGGAACCCGCTGTGGTTTGAGTGCTGCTCAGTAAGGGGGATGCCCTCAAACAGTCCGAGTAGCATGGGTTCGTCCGGGTTGAAGTCGCGGGCCAGCACCACCATGTTCGTCATGTGGCGGGCGAACTCCTCGGGGATGGTGTCCAGGGCGTCGTTGATCATCTCCTCGAAGGCGTCCTGGCTGACCGGCTCCATCATGGTCGGGGCTGCTCCTCCCGAAGCGGGCGGCGCTCGGGACGCTCCGGTGGCGGGTTGCCGTCGATCTTGAGCACTTCGCGCCCGGCGGTCGCGGACCCGGTCAGGGTAGCGAACTGCCCCTCCGGATTCGAAAAGACCAGCGCGCAGTTCACGCTGTGCGAGCCACCCTCCCATGCGGACGGCTTCTGCGTGGTCCAGAACGGCTGCAGCGCGATCTGGTAGAGGTTTTCCTCCGCGCCCATGTACTTCTGGGCGGCGTCGGTGCATACGTCGCGAAGGTGGTTGTCCTGCTCCTCGATGCTCGGGGTGTGGTCGGGGAAAACCGGTGCGAGGTCCACCGTGCTGGTGATCTCCATCTGGTGTGGCTCGTTGCAATCCACGCTGCTCAGGCTGGAGGTGCCGTCGATGGCTACGCACTCCCCGGGATTAAAGGTGCGCGCCTGGTCCTGCTCGGACACGCGGCCCGTGGTCAGGATTGGGGTGCCGTCGCGGTCGGTTTCCTGCAGGCCGCACAGCATGGTGCGGTCACCCTCTTCCCACGCGGCCGCGGGTGGCAGGATCGGCGCGATGGAGTAGCGCCCGTTCGGGTCGAAGGCGCCGTTGAGGTAGCGCAGGGTTGCGCCTCCGCACAGCTCCTCGCGCAGCTGTGCCTGGCGGGTCTGGTTCGGCATCGGTGCAGACGGCCCGAACTCGGAGGTGGGGTAGGTTGCCAGGTCTTCGCGCGCCGAGACCTCGAAGCGGTGCTCGAGTGCGCAGTCGGTTTGCTCGAAGGCGGTGATGTGGCCTTCGGCGTCGGCTTCCCACGTCAGGCAGGCGCCTTGGTCCGCCGTGGTGAACGGCGCTGGCTTGTTTTTGCTGTGTCGTTTCGGAGTGGACGTCGATACCTGAGCCTCATCTTGAGGCGCGGGCGACGCGTTGTAGGTGTAGGAGCCGAAGCCGACCGCACCCGCGAGCAGCGCGACGAGAAAGCCGCGCAGCGCTGTTGTCCTGCTAGCCATGTGCATTTCCTATCCCTCGAGGTTGCGCAGTACCTGTGTGTGCAGACTATAACGATCCGTCCGGTACACACTGGCACAGTATTCCACACGTGTGCCATGGCTTTGCGCATAGCGCACGATTCGCAGCAGCGCGCGGTTCGCCGGCACCTCGAGTAACGGGGCGACGGTCGCGCCGGCATTCACGGCGGTCACGGTCTGCTCAGCTTTGGTGATGCCGAGGTTGTAACGCTTATCGAGTACCTCGTACACCGACGCCTGCAGGTCGTGTTCCAGCAGGTCGGGGACCAGCTCGCCGTTGTACCAGCCGTCGTCGACGGCGTAGGGTTGGGCGTCGCCAAGCCGGAGGCGACGCAGGTGGATGTGCTCTGTGTGTGGCGGGGTGCCGAAGTACTCAGCGACTTCTTGAGGCGCTGGCGCGCGCTCCGCCAACAAGATGCTTGACGACGCCACCACGCCTTGCGCCTGCATCTCCTCGGAGAAACTGGCCAGCTGCAGCTTGCTCACCAGTGGGCTCGGCGCCACGAACGTGCCTTTGCCCCGGACCCGGCGGAGCTTGCCCTGGGCGACGAGGTCCCCGATCGCGCGTCGCACCGTGATCCGGGAGACCCGGTAGGTCTCCTCGAGGGCGCGTTCGCCGGGCAGCGGGTCGCCGGGGGAGAGCTGATTGCGGCAGTACTCTTCGAGGATGATGCGTAGCTGCGCGTGTTTCGGGAGGGGGCCTTCCTGGATTTCGGTGGGGGGCTGCTCGGGCGTGGACATACCCCCACCATAGCGCACTGGTTATTACCAGAGTGGGGCGGCGGTGCAGGTGGCGTATCGAGGGGCGGAACCGGGTAGAGTTGTGGGCGTGATTGATCTGAAATTTCTGCGCGAGAATGCAAACGACGTCCGAGAGTCCCAAACCGCCCGTGGCGAGGATCCCTCCCTCGTCGATCAGCTGCTAGCCGCCGACGAGCAGCGCCGCGAGGCTATCCAGGCAGCAGATGAGCTGCGTGCGGAACAGAAAGCCTTCGGCAAGAAGATCGGCCAGGCTTCCCCGGAGGAGCGCCCGGCGCTGCTCGAGGGCTCGAACGAACTCAAGGCTAAGGTGAAGGCCGCCGAGGCCAAGCAGGCTGAGGCAGAGCAGGCCGTGCAGGACTTGCAGTACAAGATCCCGAACCCGATCCAGGGCGCACCGGCTGGCGGCGAGGAGGACTTCGTGGTCCTCGAGCACGTCGGCGAGGTCCCGACCTTCGACTTTGAGGTGAAGGACCACCTCGAGCTGGGTGAGAACCTCGGGATTATTGACATGAAGCGTGGCACCAAGGTTGGCGGTGCGCGCTTCTACTACCTGGTCGGCGACGGCGCCTGGATGCAGCTGGGTATGATGATGCTCGCCGCGCAGAAAGCCCGCGAGGCCGGCTTCAAGGTCATGATCCCGCCTGTCCTGGTCCGCCCGGACGTCATGCAGGGTACTGGTTTCCTTGACGAGCATGACGAGGAGATCTACTACCTCGAGCGCGACGACCTTTACCTGGTTGGCACCTCTGAGGTGGCGCTGGCCGGCTACCACACCGACGAAATTATTGACCTCTCGGACGGCCCGCTGCTCTATGCCGGCTGGTCCAGCTGCTTCCGCCGCGAGGCCGGCTCCTATGGCAAGGACACCCGCGGTATCCTGCGCGTCCACCAGTTCGACAAGCTGGAGATGTTCGCGTACTGCAAGCCTGAGGACGCCGAAGAGATGCACCAGAAGCTGCTCGGACTCGAGCGCGAGATGCTCGCCGCAGTCGAGGTGCCGTACCGCATTATCGACGTCGCCGCTGGTGACCTCGGCTCGTCCGCTGCACGCAAGTTCGACACCGAGGCGTGGGTGCCGTCGCAAGATACGTACCGCGAGCTGACGTCGACCTCGAACTGCACCACGTTCCAGGCGCGCCGCCTGTCCATCCGCTACCGCGACGAGAACGGCAAGACCCAGACCGCCGCCACCTTGAACGGCACGCTCGCGACGACGCGCTGGCTCGTCGCCATCCTCGAGAACAACCAGCAGGCCGACGGCTCCGTGAAGGTGCCTGAGGCGCTGCGCCCGTGGGTTGGGAAGGACGTACTGGTTCCCTAATGCGCACGATTGATGGACTGTTTGAAGTAGCAGACGGCTATACCGCCCCGCGGCCGCACAGCGGTGATATGCAGAACCGCTTCTACCAGCGGATTGTGCGCGCGGCAAAGCGCTACTTCCGGTTCGCCGGGACGAAGGCGACGGTCCACGGCCTCGAGCACGTCCCGCTGGACGGCGGGGCGATGCTGGCGATCAACCACACCGGCTACCTTGACTTCATGCTGGCGGGCATTGGCCCGTACCTGCGCGGGGAGCGCCTGGTGCGGTTCATGGCGAAGAAGGAAGTCTTCGGCATTCCGGTGCTGCGGTGGCTGCTGCGCAACATGGGGCACGTCCCTGTGGACCGCTCGGCGGGCGCCGGGGCTATCGACGCCGCCGTTGCCGCCCTGCGCGAAGGGGCGATCGTCGGCATCTTCCCGGAGGGCACGATTTCGCGCTCCTTCGAGATTGCGGACTTTAAGACGGGCGCCGTGCGCATCGCTCGCCAGGCCGGAGTGCCGCTCGTGCCCTGCGTGATCTGGGGCTCCCAGCGCCTGTGGACCAAAGACCAGCCGAAACGGCTCGGACGCTCGGGCATTCCGGTCATCATCCGCTACGGGGAACCCGTTGCTGTCGACGGCACCGTTGAAGAAGCCACGGGTAGGCTCAAGGCAGCGATGGAAGCCATGCTGGAGACCACCCGCGCCGAATACGAAACGCGCTTCGGACCCTTCGAGCCCGGCGAGCCATGGATGCCGGCCTCGCTCGGAGGGAGCGCACCGACTCTTGAAGAAGCAGCCGAAATTCGCCGAAAAGAACGCGAGGCAAAGAAAGGGAAATAACATGAACGCCCCCAGCCTGATCATCAGTGACATCGATGGCACATTCCTCAACTCCTACGGACGGGTGACACCTCGTCTGCTGGAGGTCGTCGCGCGGGCTGTGCGCGGCGGAACCAAGTTCGGGCTGGCCACCGGGCGCCCCCACCGCTGGCTGCTGCCGGTGCTCGAGCAGCTGCCGTTCGAGCCGGTCTGTGTGGCCGCCAACGGCGCCGTCATCTACGACCCAGAACACGACGAAGTGGTGAAATCCTTCGCGCTGTCCCCGGAGAGTATGCAGGAGACCGTGGAGGTCGTCGAAAAGGTGATGGGGGAAGCCGACGTGACCGTGGGCTACGGGGTGGAACGGCTGAGCCAGAGCGCGCTCGACCCGGAGGAAGAGTGCTTCCTGATCACGCCGGAGTACAACCCGGACGCCTGGGACGCCCGCTTCGGCGTCGTCCACGTCGAGGAGCTGCTGGCAGAACCTGCGGCGAAGCTGCTCGTGCGCTGCCCGGACCTGATGGCAGCAGAGATGTTCGACATGATCGCCCCCGAGATCGACCAGGACATCGCGCACGTGACCTACTCCATGGAGGAGGGGCTGCTCGAGTTCTCGCGCCCCGGCGTGACCAAGGCGGCAGGTGTTTCCTACCTGGCGGCCCAATACGGGATCGACCCGTCTCAGGTGGTGGCGTTCGGCGACATGCAAAACGATGTTGAGATGCTGGCGTGGGCCGGCATGGGCGTTGCCATGGGCAACGCGACGGACGCGGTGAAGGACGCCGCTGATATTGTGACCGCATCGAATGATGAAGACGGCGTGGCACAAGTACTGGAGCACTGGTTTTAACTCATGACGTTGCTGGCGGCTATTGATCAAGGCACAACATCAACCCGGTTCGTAGTCGCCACTACGGGCGGCAAGGTGATCGCGCAGGCGCAGTTCGAGCACCGGCAGATCCTGCCGCGCGAAGGCTGGGTCGAGCACGACCCACTCGAGATCTGGCGCAACACGCGCCGCGCCATGAGCGACGCCGTGGCCAGCGCAGATATCGACGAAGCCGCCATCGCCACTTTGGGCCTGACCAACCAGCGTGAAACCGCCGTCATCTGGGAACGCGCAACCGGCATGCCCATCTACAACGCCATCGTGTGGCAGGACACCCGCACCTCCTACGACGGCGACGCCACCGAGTTCCAGGCCACCACCGGGCTGCTGCGCAACTCGTACCCGGCCGGGCCGAAGTGGGCCTGGATCCTCGACCACGTCGACGGCGCCCGCGAGCGTGCTGCCCGTGGCGAGCTGCTCGCCGGCACCATGGATACCTGGCTGATCTGGAACCTCACCGGCGGCCAGCGCGACCCTGACAACGCACTGCACGTCACCGACGTCACGAACGCCAGCCGCACCCTCCTGATGGACCTGGAAACCCTCCAGTGGGACCCCGACCTGTGCGAAGCCATCGGCGTGCCGCCCGAAATCCTGCCGGAGATCCGCCCGTCCGTCGGCGACTTCGGCCAGGTCCGCAACCGGGGTCCGCTGGCCAACGTGCCCATTTGCGGCGTGCTCGGCGACCAGCAGTCGGCGCTCTTCGGCCAAGGCGGCCTCGAAGAGGGTGCTGCGAAGATGACCTACGGCACCGGCCTGTTCATGCTGCTCAACACCGGCACCACGCCCACCTTCAGCGAGACCGGAATGCTCAGCACCGTTGCCTACCAGCGCGCCGGGCAGCCTGCCGTCTACGCCCTGGAGGGCTCCGTCGCGGTGGGCGGATCGCTCATCCAGTGGCTTCGCGACCAGCTCGGGATCCTGCGCACCGCCGCCGAATCCGAGAAACTCGCCAGCGAGGTCCCGGACAGCGGCGGCGTCGTCATCGTGCCTGCGTTCTCCGGGCTGTTCGCGCCGCGCTGGCGCCCGGACGCCCGCGGCGTCATCACCGGTCTGACCCCGTCTCCTATACACTTCTCGATGTGTATTAGAGACAGGGGTTCGTCGTCGGCAAGGCGGAGGTGTTGGTGGTGGATGTGCCCTGTGTGTGGTGGGGTCACAAACAACAAGTCCACGCCCGTCGCCGCGTACGCCGCCTGCTGGAAAAATTGGCCCGCGCACAACCTTCCGCACCCCCGTTCTCTTACACACACCAAGAGTGATAAAAGGACCCGCCCGCGGCGTCATCACCGGTCTGACCCGCTTCGTGGACCGCCGCCACATCGCGCGCGCCGCCCTCGAAGCAACATGCCTACAGACCCGCGAGGTCGTCGAAGCGATGGGCGTCGAACTGCGCGAGCTGCGCGTCGACGGCGGCATGACCTCCAACGACCTGCTCATGCAGATGCAGGCCGACATCCTGGGCACCCGCGTCGTGCGCCCCGGCAACATCGAAACCACGGTCATGGGGGCGGCGTCGGCAGCGGGGATGGGCGCCGGGCTTCTCGACGCCCCACTCTCCCTCGGCACGCCCACAACCTGGGAAGATACGGCAAACGCGGCGACTCGCGAAGTGCTTGTCGCCGCGTGGGAAGATGCGGTACGCCGTTCCTATAACCTTGCCTAGCCGCTAGCTGTTGCTAGTGCACGCCAATGTTGATGGTGTTGGTGTGCTGGTTGTATGTGATGTCGCCGCCTTGGAAGTCGACGCGGAAGAGGCCGTCGCCAATCGGGTGCTCGGAGTTGACCGGCAGGCCGAGCGGGCCGGCGTCGAGACCTTGTTGGAGCCAGGCGTTCGCGATCTTCGTGAACATCGTGAACGCTTCGCCCTTCGCGTTGCGCACGGCGATGCCGTTCTGGAAGAAGCCGAAGTCGTTGCCGCCCACGCCGCCGACGCCACCGATGACGGCGCCGAGCGTCGGCTCGAACTGCTTCCACACCGCAGCCAGGTCGTTCTGGCCAGCGAACTTCAGCATCGGCTCGATGTATGGGGCGATCTGCTGCAGCGTCAGCCCCGGAGCGATCTCCACACCGGACAGGTTCTGGATTCCGCCCGGCAGCAGGTCGTTCGCCTTCGCGTACAGGAAGATCAGGCCAGCCAAGGTGCCGACGGCCGCTGCGATCGCCACCGCGTCACCCGAGGCAATCCCCGACAGGGAAATGTTGTCGGAGGAGCCCGAGTTGGTCACCTGGGTCGTGGTTCCGTCAGGGTTCGTGACGGTGCCTGACTCCTTCTTCCCGGAGCCCAGTGCGTCGAGCAGGTCGCCGACCGTGGTGTCGGTGGCTGGACCCGCGTAATCACCCGGTGGGGTGAACTCGGAAGAGTTCTTCAGCGCGCGGTACTTCGTGTTCGCGATTGTGCGCACCGTGCCCATCTGGTTGTACAGGTTCTGGCCTGGGCACTCGTTGTAGTGGAAGTCCCGGTGCGCGTTGATGTTCGGGAACATCCCGCCCTGGCCGGCGCGGTACTTGCTGCCCTTGAAATCGAAGTCAGCGTAGTGGTAGCTCGAACCCATCGGGTCGAACCCGGAGACAGCAGCCTTCCAGCCGATGATGTCGCCCAGCGCCTGCAGCGACGCACGCGTCGGCACCGCGGTCTGGTAGTTGCCCAGCACGGACACGCCCCAGGTGTTCTGGTTGAAGCCACCCACGTGCGCGCCCTGGACCGCGCGGTCGAGCCCGCCGTACCGGCCCTCGTAGATGTTGCCGTACTTATCGACCATGGCGTTGTAGCCCACATCGCCCCAGCCCAGGGTGTAGGTGTGGTAGTTCCAGATGCCGCGGACGATGCCCGGCGCCTGCGCCTCGGTGTAGTTGTTGGAACCAGCGGTATGGTGGACCGTCGCGGCCGTGACCGGCGCGGTGTACGTCGGGTTGCTGTTCTTGCCTGCACCCCACTGCGCGCGGGTGATGACCTTCGGCATCCCGTAGGTGTAGGAGTCGACGACTGGCTTGATGTTGTCGTTGACGGTGCCGGTGCCGCCGTCGATAAATACGGCCTGGATGTCGTTCGCGGTGGTCGGCGCCTGGGATGCTGGGCGGCCGTTCTCCAAGAGGTCGACGTTGCCTGTGGAAACTTGGACGCGCTTCGTCGGCTCCACGAAGATTGGCTCGGTGCCGAATGTGTCCGTCCCCGGTGCGGCATCGAGCGGATCCATCTCGAACCACTCCGTCCAGCTGCCGTCGGCACGCTGGGCACGCACGTAGGCGACGATGTCGCGGTCGCCCTTCCACGTCAGGCCAAACAGCGTGAACTCGCGGTCGCGGGTGAACTCCTTGACCACACGACGCTCCTCGGTCTCCTCACCCTGGGTGCGCACCGCTGCGTCATCCACGGTGATATTCGCACCCTTGGCGAAGGACTCGCTGGCGTTATAGACGTCCATCTGCGCCGGGGCCGCCGACTGGACCTGGACAATGTGGTTGCCGCCGAACGCTCCGGCGACAACGAGGGCCACGGACATCACCGCAGCCATCAGAGGGCGCATCCTGGAGGATTGCCCATTCAGGCGCTTCCGCTGTTGCACGTTTTAACTCCTGTGGCTATAGGGATAAAGGTTACTCCAGTGAAGTGTAGTGCAAGTTAAAGTCTCAAGTGATTCTTGAGGCTTGGCGTGTCGTGCGGAGGGGCGTCGAAAAGAAATGTGACAAAATGGCCGTATGACTTACGACCTCATTGTTGTTGGATCCGGATTCTTCGGCCTCACCGTGGCAGAGCAGGCCGCCAGCGAGCTGGGTAAGCGGGTGCTCGTGGTGGAGAAGCGCAACCACATCGGCGGCAACGCCTACTCCGAAAAGGAGCCGGAAACCGGCATTGAGGTGCACAAGTACGGTGCGCACCTGTTCCACACCTCCAACGAGCGCGTGTGGGAGTACGTCAACCGCTTCACCTCCTTTACCGACTACCAGCACCGCGTCTTCGCGATGCACGACGGCACCGCCTACCAGTTCCCAATGGGCCTGGGCCTGATCAACCAGTTCTTTGGCAAGTACTACTCGCCGGACGAGGCCCGCAAGCTGATCGAGGAGCAGCGCGAGGGCCGCGATCCCGCCGAGGCTACGAACCTCGAAGAGCGTGGCATCGCGCTGATCGGCAAGCCGCTGTACGAGGCGTTCGTGAAGCACTACACCGCCAAGCAGTGGCAGACCGACCCGACCGAACTGCCGCCGGAAATCATCTCCCGCCTGCCAGTTCGTTACACCTTCAACAACCGCTACTTCAACGACAAGTACGAAGGCCTGCCCGTCGACGGCTACGCCGCCTGGCTCGAAAATTTGGCCGATCACGAACTTATCGACGTCCGCCTCGATACCGACTGGTTCGACATCCGCGACGAATTCGAAGGGATCCCAGTGGTCTACACCGGGCCGCTCGATCGCTACTTCGACTACGCCGAAGGCCACCTCGGTTGGCGCACCCTCGACTTCGAACAGGAAGTACTGGACACAGGCGACTTCCAGGGCACCTCGGTGATGAACTACAACGACGCCGACGTCCCCTACACCCGCATCCACGAGTTCCGCCACTTCCATCCAGAGCGCACCGAGTACCCAACGGACAAGACGGTGATCGTGAAGGAGTATTCCCGCTTCGCCACCGACGACGACGAGGTGTACTACCCAATCAACACCCCCGAAGACCGCGCCAAGCTGCTGAAATACCGCGAACTCGCCGCCGAGGAATCCCGCAAGAACGGCGTCCTGTTCGGCGGCCGCCTGGGCACCTACCAGTACCTGGACATGCACATGGCAATCGGTGCTGCCCTGTCCCTATTCGACAACCACCTGCGCCCCCACTTCGAGGACGGCGAGCCGCTGGACCAGAAGCGTGGGCACTAGGGGTTCGCTTGGGGTTTCGGCGGGGTCTTGAGGGGTGAGTGCCAAAGGACGCACCCGTTTATATCTAGAACATTTCTTACCCGCTAGTTTGAATGTCTAGGGTAATTCGGGTTGTGTCTATTGGCACTCTTTCTCTTGTACGCGCACCAAATTCCCGCGTCGACTTCGCGCGACCTGGGGAAACGTCTCGGCGCCCAACCGAAATTCGGGGATTTGGTGCGCGGGTCGCTCTTGGCCCTACGCTACGGCTTCTTCCTATCGGTGATGCGTACCAGGCAGCCAGCGGCTGCGCCCACCAGCGTGGCCCACAAGATATTCGGGGCAATCCCCGCCACGATAAGCGCGATGCATGCCAGCGTCGCCGTTGCCATCAAAGTCAACCAAGTGATTCTTGCCGAAGGCATCGCGGCGCCGAGCTCTGCGCCTCAAGTGCGTCGCCTCCGCTCGGCGAACTCATCGAGCAAATCCAACACGTCGGGGGCTCGCCAGGCGCGGGTGCGTCTGTCCAGCTGTGCTCCGGTAACGATGCCGGCCTGCGCGAGTGCTTCGAGCGCATTTCCTGCTGAGGTCTGCGTCGCTCCTAATTCCTCTACCACAATCCGCGTGGTGATTACCGGCCGCTGCAACAACAACGGGAGCACTCTCCATACAAGGGCATCGGAGCGTGCCGTCAACTGTTGTTTCCACTCATCCAGCAGCGTATTCAGTTCATCTGCGATCCACGTGCCGTACTCGACGGCTTCGAGCGCACTTGCTGCGAAAAGGTTGACGATTTGGTCGGCGTCACCTTGCCGGTATGCGTCCAGCGCGGCAAAGTAGTCATCAATATGGGACAGCAAACCTGCAGAGATCGGCACCGACCCATTGACACTGATGCCGTGGGTTTTCAGCAGCACATGAACGAGGGCTCTCCCTGTCCTCCCGTTTCCGTTCGCGAAGGGATGGATGGTTTCCAATTGAGCGTGTGCGATCGCGGCCTGCGCTAACGCTGGGATGTCGCGGCGCGACATGAACCTGTCCAGATCCGCCAACAGCTCCGGTACATGATCGTGGTGCGGTGGAACGAACAATGCACCGCCCGGGTGGTGGTTGTCCGGTCCACCGATCCACACCGGCTGCTCGCGCAGTCGACCTGCGATCCTCGGTGCAGCGTCCTGCAGAAGCACACTGTGCATTGCCAACAACGTTTCAGTTGTTGCTGTATCAACTGCAATCGCCCGTTGCATCTGTCGAACATTCGCCACGATCAGCTTTGCATTGGCCGACCCCGAACCAGAAAGTTCCGCTTCAAATATCTTGCGAGACGAAGAGGTAAGCTGTTCAATTCTACTCGATGCGACGGCTTCACTGCGCAACAAAAGTGGGATAAAAGGAATGAGGTCTGTGGCGTGTGTGGCGTCGAAACGCGTCACCGCGATGGTTGCTCGATCCGCGGCTGCAAGCGTTTCAGGGCGTAGCTGCAATTCCTCGTCAGCGATGCGCGGGACTATGGCGCTCTCGTACTCTCGCGGCGTACGTAGCTGCGCCCGACGCGAAATATTCTCGGTTGCAGCCTGCCACGGCAAAGTCTCATAAGTCACACTCGGCCACACCATACGTCATAAGTTAGCATGCAAAGTTGTGATGTCGTACCCAACCTATAAACTTAGACATCTATCCTTTGCTATTTGAGGCAACATCAAAGGATAGGTGGAAAGCGCACCTGCTCCCAATGATTGCCTCACCATCTGTACCGAATGGGTGAACAATTGCCAGCCTGGGCATGATGGCAGTGTCTAGAGCATCTGTCAGGGCGAAGTGGCATGGGCGCTCGGTTGAGGGCTTTGTGCTGTCGGTGGGGATGGACCTCCAAAATGACGAGTGAAACCATTTCAAAGTGCCGAACGTGCTGGTAGAAGACTATGAGCGGGTAGTGCTATCGATCTGATCGGTGCAGATCCGCCGGAACGCACAAGCCACGCTTACACGTTTTTCCTCAGCAGCTGCGCGGGGATTCGCTGCGCGATGCTTGCTTCAGCAGATGTTCGCGGGTGCCTGCTCGGATAATCTCGAGAATGCAAGCAACCTTGATGGCAAGCTGCACCTCGTAGAGCATGTATGCCTCGACCGGGAGTACGGAATAAAACATTTGCGCAGCTTGGATAATGACCACAGCGCCAACCAGGTACTTCCAATTCATCTCATAAAACGCGAGCGTGGCCAGGGTACAGACGGTGCCTACCAAGATTGCCTCCGGGGACGGCCACGCATGGGCAGTGAGTAGCCGCCCCGCAGTAAGAATGAGAAAAGCGGCCGTGATCGCGCCGGGCATCGATAGCCTGCTCGTGTCTTGACGAAGTACTAACACGGGATTGGCCTGCTCTATGTGGGAAATGATGAGGACGTAGATTCCTGCGAGCAGTAACCCTGCCGGAAGCGGAATCCAAACGTGTATAAACGATTCTGGGCTGGGGGCCAGGACCATGGGCACAATGATTGCGATGAGACCTAGCAGGCCGGCTGCGCTGGAGATAACAGCAAACTTCCGAGGTAGCGGCCGCAAGAGCAGTGCCACTATTCCAAACACCAACGCGGAAAATGGCCCGAAGGTGCTGATGATGCTTCCTATCAGTGATTCAGGCTCCGATGCTGTATCCGGAACTTCGAGGAAGTAGTCGAGAAGGATGGCTAGTAACGGAAGGAAATGAAACATGTGGAAACACCTAGCGGCATGTAGCTACTAATAGGTATGCCATAAATGTACGGGACTGCACCTGTACGTGTAGGACGTTGCCGATAGATTCGGTGGCGCGCGGTACCTGGCACGCCACCTCGTCTCTTGGCTGGTCAGCTTGCAGGTTGCTCAGTTTCCGGCGGCTCAGGGTTATCGTCGAGCGGATACAACAACCACTGGAGGATATAGGTGGCAATGGCGGGCAAGCTAAATAGTTGCGCTACTGCATACCACCAACGGATTGTGTCTGGGCTGCGACCGTAGCGTTCTGCGAGCCCTGCACAGACCCCTGCAATGACGCGTCCGCGTGATGTCCTGTAGTAAGGCCTGCGCATGTTATTCCCTTCAGACGAAATGGCGGGTCGAAATCACTGTGTCAGAGCTTAATGGATGGGTGCCGACGACGATATGAACAACGAGCGCGCTCACTCCTGGTGACAGGGAAGCTCAGGGCCGCTTGCGTCGGACAAGCACCAAACCGGTTCCGATCAGTGCGTCCTACCCATCGCTAAAGAGAATGTATCCGCCTTTTACTTCGCCGGGTCGACGAACGTCGATACGAGGTAGCGGTTGATGATGCCCCTGCTGTCACCTGCTTTGAAGGTGGCTAGCCGACTCCAGCTACGCGGGCGCTAGGGGACTGCGCGCTTCACACTTTCTATAGGTTAGGCAAGCCTATATAATTTACGGGGTGAGTTTTAGGTCTTTTCTTGCAACCGTCGTCCGGAGTGAACGTATTGCGCCGAGTTTCCAGCGGGTGACGTTCACCGGGATCGACGCCATGGGGCCCGCCGTTCCGATCAGAGATTTGCGTATCAAGCTGCTGATCCCGCCTGCCAGCGGTCTGTTCGAGCTTCCCGAAGAGGGGTGGTGGGACACATGGCGTGCGATGCCGGAGCACACGCGCGGACACCTGCGTACCTATTCCATTCGGGAGTTCCGGCGAAGTGCTGACAGCCCTGACGAAGTGGATGTGGATTTTGTTTTGCACAGCGATAGTCCCGGTCCCGCCTCGGCGTGGGCACAAGACGCTCACCCTGGACAGCAGCTGCTGATTATTGGACCAACCCGCGACGATGATTCCGGTGTTGGTATTGAATTTAACCCCGGATCTGCTGGGATTGCCCGTCTTTACGGCGATGAAACCGCGTTGCCTGCAATGGCTCGTATCCTGGAGGATTGGCCCGAGGGGCTCGCTGGTTCGGTTGATATCGAGGTGCCCGCCGGCAATCACCTGCCCATCGACTCCCCTTCACAGGTTGATGTCCGGTGGCATTTTCGTGCAGAGGGGGACTTCGACTATGGAGGCTTGCTTCTTGCGCAGCTGAAACAGGAAGTTGGATCCCGTTGTGCCTCCGCTTCGTTGGAAAATGGAGAACCTGGTCTTGTGGATGAAGCCCAGCTCGATGAAGTCTGGGAGACACCCACGTATTCCAGCAGTGGAGAATTGATAGGTCCCACGTCGGATACTGCAGGGCACACCTATTACTGGATCGCAGGGAAGAACACGGCTGTGACGGCGATGCGGCGGCTCCTGGTGAAAGAGGCGGGTGTGCCTCGCCACCACGTGTCGTTTATGGGGTATTGGCGATAACGGGGTTACAAAGTGGATAAACGTGTAGGGCTTGTCGCTTTCCTTGCGGCTTCCACCGTGTGCGCGGCATTAGTGTCTCTTCTGTTCGGGGCGCGTGAAATGGGTTTCGGGGCAACGTTGGGCGCGGTTCGCGACGGAATTGTGTTGGCATTCTCGGGAGGAGCCGAAAGGCTTGAGGCCTCCAGCGACGAGGCGAAGATCATTGCACAGCTTCGGGTTCCGCGCACCCTGCTCGGCCTGTTGGTGGGGGCAGCCTTGGGCACAGCGGGGGCGTTGCTGCAGGGACACACCCGAAACCCGCTCGCAGACACAAACTTGCTGGGTGTAGGCCCTGGTGCGGCGCTTGCGGTGGCTGCAGCCATTTCCTTTCATGGCTCAATGACGGTGTTGGGCACTGTTGGGGTGGGATTCCTCGGCGCAATACTTGCGGTGGCGCTCGTGTTCACACTCAGTATGAGGAGCCTGGGATCGAGCCCGATCATGGTTGTGCTCGGTGGTTCTGCGCTGGGCGCGGTTTGTAGTGCGCTCACCAGCGGCATCGTGCTGACGAATACACAAAGCCTCAACGAGATGCGGTTTTGGACGGCGGGCGCTATCGCTGGGCGTGACATGCAGGTGGTCGCGGTGCTTGCCCCGGTGATTCTCCTCGGACTAGTGGGGGCCTTCGCCATGGCAAACAGGGTGAACCTCCTGAACTTGGGAGACGATGTGGCAAGCGCACTTGGCGTGAGCGTCCCCCTCTCGCGGGCCGTGGGCATCGTCCTGGTTGCATTGCTCACGGGTGCCGCGGTGGCTGGGGCGGGCCCAATCGGGTTCGTCGGTCTGGTTGTTCCACACCTTGTGCGCGCCTTCACGGGGCCCGATTACCGCTGGGTACTACCGTGTTCCGCGTTGGCTGGGGCCACGTTGCTTTTGCTTGCCGACGTTATCGGCCGCGTCATCGCCAGGCCCGGCGAATTGCAGGTGGGCATCACGCTCGCCTTCGTTGGTGCCCCATTTGCCCTGTACCTCTTGCGCAAAGGGGCGAAACTGTGATGCGGGTTTTCGTGACGAATGGTGTCCTTGCGGTGTTGGCTTTCGCCGCGGCCCTTGGCGGCGTTATAGTCGGGGACTTCGGGCTTACGGTGCGGGATGTCGCTTCTGCGCTCATGGGCCAATCCACAGAATTGGCTCGTACGGTGATTGTTCAGTGGCGTCTGCCGCGGGTGGTAACTGCTTTGGGAGTAGGAGCTGCGCTTGGTTTTGCGGGGGCGATCTTCCAGACCATCACGAGGAATCCATTGGCGAGCCCAGACATCTTGGGCGTCACTTCGGGTGCCTCCGCTTTCGCATTGACTGCGTTACTTGCTGGTGGAAGCTCCGGAATGCTGCTGCATCTGCTGGGGGTCCCGCTCAGTGCGTTCCTCGGTGGATTAGCAGTGTCTGCGGCAATCTGGTGGCTGAGCCGTGGCGCGGGTCTCGGGTCTTTCCAGCTTGTCTTCGCCGGGATCATTATCAATGCACTGGCGATGGCATATACCTCGTTCCTGCTCGTTCGCGCCGACTATCGTGACGTGGGCAAGGCGCAGGCGTGGGTGACCGGCTCGGTGGGTTCTGCTAGCTGGCGCGATGCACTCGCCGTACTTATTGCGCTGGCAGTCGTCGTTTCGTTCTTGCGGTGGGCAGCCTTCAATCTGCAGGCGCTCTCGCTCGGGGAGGATACGGCTGCTGGCCTCGGGGTGGAGCCCCGGCATATGCAACTCATCCTCATGCTCATGGCTGTAGTGCTGGCATCGGTGGCCGTCGCGGCGTCTGGTCCGATAGCTTTTGTGGCGTTTGTTGCGCCACAGATTGGACGCAAGATCACACAAGCAGCAACGCCACCTTTAGGAACAGCGATGCTCGCTGGCGCGGCGATTGTGTCTGGCGCAGACTTAGCAGTGCGCACCCTGGTGCCGGGGAACTTGCCGGTGGGCATAGCTACAACTGCGATTGGTGGCGCAGCACTGCTCTACACACTGCTACGCGCAACACGAAAGGTGTCCGTATGATGCTTCAGGTTCGAAATCTCAAGGTGAGTTATGGGGCTTCCGTCATCGTTGACGGCATTGATCTCGACGTGCTCCAAGGCGGTGTCACCACAATCATCGGCCCCAACGGTTGCGGCAAGTCAACGCTGTTGCGAGCTACAGCAGGGCTTATTGCGCGCGATGGCGGCACGGTAATGCTGAACGGCGTAGACACGTCGAAAATGAAGCGCCGAGAGATTGCGCGTCAGCTAGCAGTATTGCCACAGACGCCTGTCGCCCCCGAGGGACTGACGGTTCGTGACTTGGTCAGCCGCGGACGCCACCCGCATCAGTCTTGGCTACGACAGGCTTCTGCTGAGGATGCGCGTGCGGTTGATGCGGTGATGGAACTGACCAATATTGCAGAGTTTGCAGATCGTCCACTCGAACGGCTTTCTGGCGGACAGCGCCAGCGTGCCTGGATCGCGATGGTCTTGGCGCAGGACACTCCGCTCGTGTTTTTGGACGAGCCGACGACATACCTCGACCTGTCTCACTCCGTCGAGGTCTTGTCGCTCGTACGTCGACTCGCTGATCAAGAGGGGCGAACCGTGCTCATGGTGTTGCATGATTTGAACCTCGCAGCACGCTACTCGGATCAACTTATCGTGATGCAGCGTGGCGAGGTTCGTGCGGTCGGTGCGCCTGCCGAGGTGGTCACGGAGACTTTGCTGAACAGCGTTTTTGATCTGCCTGCTGTCGTGGCAACCGACCCGGTAAATGGGGGCCCACTGGTTGTCCCCCGGTAAGCACCACTTCCGCCTGGTGTTCTAGAGCGACTTTTTGATTTGCTCGATTGCGTACGGGATGGTGAGGGGGTTCGGCATGCTCATTGCATTGGCGGTATCGGTGTCTAGCCAGTAGACCCCGCCACGCTTGTTGACATCAAGGTCCATGAAATTCTCGTCGTTCTTCAGCGCATCGATTGCGCCGTAATAGTCCAGCACGAAGAGGTAGTCCACGTCGTTGAAGTCGACGTAGTTTTCAGGCGACCAGTCGAGGAAGAAGCTGGAGCCATCGCCGTTGAACTTCTCTGGGATCTTGAAACCAAGCTTTTCAATGAAGGAGCCGCGGCCGTCGCCCGAGGTGTATACGCCAAACTTTCCGTCGTAAGGCATGCCGATTACCGCTGTTTTGCCTTGCAAATCAGGGTGAGCTTCGCGGAAATCTTGGAAAGCCTGCTCGGAATCGGCGATGAGTTTTTCGCCTTCGGCTTCCTTATTCAACGCCTTGGAGATTTCCTTAATCTGCTCATCCCACGGCACTTGCCAATCTTCGTATGCATCCGAGTGGAAGGTAGTTGGCGCAATTTGCTCGAGCAGCGCCTTCTTGTCAGCTTCGAGACCACTGTTCACCGCAATGATCTTTGTCGGGTTGAGCGAGGCAACTCTTTCGGCAGTGTCGGTGCTGAACTCGGTGGTCGTATCCCGGATCGGGTTTGGGTCGACTGTGAGTTTGTCCTTGGCCCATGGTCCAAGTCCGGAAGGGTCTCCCGAGCCTTCCTGTTGCCAGGTGGCGTAACCGACCGGTTGTTCACCGAGCGCAAGGACCGTATCGACGTCGCCGAGACCCATTGTCACAATGCGCTCCTCTGACCCGTTGGCATTGGAGGTTTCGGGAGCGGTTGTCGAATCGCTTGATCCGGTGGAGCAGCTGGCAAGCATGAGCGCCGCAGTGAACGTGGCTGCGATCCCCTTCAGGGCGCGAGGGGTAAAGAGTGTCAAGGTTGCACCTTTCGTAGGTGGTTAAAGAATTTCGCGTTAGGTCTCCCTGACCTAACGTGACCACTCTAAGGTATGCCTTGCCTAATGGGCAATCCTTGTCTAGGCGCTCGGGACCGGGTCGACGAACGTCGATACGAGGTAGCGGTTGCTGTCGGAGCGGTTGATGATGCCCACGACGGTGCCGTCATCCGCCACAACCAGCGCCTTCTTTAGGTGTTTATCGGCGAGGACGGAGGAGATGTGCCCGAGGTCGTTGTTGACGTTGACCGTGATGACGGACTTGGTCGCGATGGAGACGATTGGCCGGTCGAGGACTACGGTGACGTCGGTACCGAACTCCGTCGAGTCGTTGTGCGCGAGCAGCGCATACGGTGTGGTGAGCGCCGGGACGGAGTCGCCGATGACGTCGAGCACGTCGCCGTCGGAGACGAAGCCCGTGGTGGGCGTCATGACGGCCGCGCCCAGCATGTATGCCGTGGCGAGCCACTGGACAGTCGAGACGCCAATGTTGAAGTCGGCCATGATGTTGGTGAAGCCGACGTTGAGGAACGTTTCATTAAACGTAGCGATAAACGCAGCAAGCGCCGCCGCAAACATAATGGACAGCGGCCGATTCTCTGCAGCCTGAGCTGCCGAGGATGGAGACGTAGCCATGAAGCCTCTCTCAGTCGAGCGGATAGGAATGGCTTCGGTGGCGTTAGCGGATTTACGCGCGGCTATCCCGGCAGCGGGACCGCACAACGTGTCTCGTATTCCAGGCCAGGGGCAAGGCTGTAGCAGATTTTCGGTTTTGGTAGGAGTGGATTTCAAAGTGGCGAGTAAAACCATTCCAAACTGCCGAGTAAAAGTATTTCAAAATGACGAGTGAAACCATTTCAAAGTGCGGAATAGGCAGTTCATGGCTATGATTTATCCTCATGGTGGATTCGTATATTGCCCGCATTGCGGACGCTCAATTAGAGGCAGCGCTTCGGCGGCAAGGTGGGGTGCTCATCCAGGGACCAAAAGGCTGCGGGAAAACAGAGACGGCAAGCCGACAAGCGGGAAGCATTTTGAATGTTGAAACCGATCACAGCGTCCCATTGGCGATGGCTACCGATCCACGGTTGCTGCTCGATGGGGAGGCACCTCGCCTTTTCGACGAGTGGCAACTGCATCCTCGCCTGTGGGATTTTGCGCGACACGAAATTGATCGACGCAAAGCGAAAGGGCAGTTCATTTTCACAGGCTCGACAGCGCCTGGGGTGAACGCGACTCGCCACTCCGGGGCAGGTAGATTTGCGCGATTGACGATGTCGACCATGACGCTATTTGAATCGGGCGAATCGGATGGCTCGGTATCTTTGCGGGATGTCGTTGCTGGCAAGTCTCCTGCTTTTGCAACTCCGCCACTCGCATTTGCGGATTTAGCGAATCGGATGTGTCGTGGTGGCCTGCCCTACAACGTGGATCTTTCTTTGGAAGATGCCATTCAAAACGTCCGCGACTACATGCAAACAGTTGCGGGCGTAGACATTCACACGGTTGGGGATGTGACTCGCGACTCGGAACGGGTTCGTAGAGTTTTGCGCTCTATTGCAAGAGCCGTCGCGACAGAGCTTAACCTACAGACGATTGCAACCGACGTCGAAGTGAGTCGCGATACAGCGCGTGACTACCTTGACGCACTTTCTCGGATTTTCGTCTCCGTGGATCAACCAGCCTGGTCGACTCACCTGAGGACAAAAGCAACGTTGCGAAAGTCTCCCAAGCGTCACCTCGCTGACCCTTCGTTCGCCATGGCTGTCCTTGAGCGAGGCCCACATCATCTGATGCAGGATGCCCGCTATTTTGGGCAACTGTTTGAGTCGCTCGTTGTGCACGAACTACGCGCGTTGACTGGCAAGACGGTGTACCACGCAAGGCTGAATACAAAGCTCGAAGTGGATGCCGTAGTCAGCTTTGACGATGTTGATTTACTCGTCGAAGTGAAGCTTGGCTATACGCCAGAGATTCTTGACCACGCCGCAGATACGCTTAAACGGTTTGCGGATCAGCTTGAACAGGAAACAGTTTTGCTCATCGTGACCTCAGGGGGTCCGGTCCACAGGCGTGCGGACGGTGTGATTGTTGCGCCGATTGGGGCGTTGGGTCCGTAGCGGAGGGATTGACGTGCTGTTCGCGTATGGCGGCCACTGAAAAGTTCCCAAGTCCGGGAACGATTTTGGATTTCTGGTGCGGCGAACTGGGGAAACGCAGCGAAATCTAGGCTGATGGGCGGGATCGTTCCCCGAATTGCGGATGAACTGGGAACTTTTTCAAAAGGATAGGACGGCAAACCTCTGTACCATGTGCACATGGAACCTCGAAGCATTCTCCGGACCTACGCGACGGCGATGGTTGTGTGCCTCGCGCTGGCGATCGGTACGCAGATCCTGCTCGGTAGCTCCGTGGAATTCATGACTATGACCTTGGTGTGCGGCATCGTGGAGGCATCGACGGCGCTGCTCGCGCTGGGCGGCGTGGTTAGCCGCGGTGTGCCTGGTGGTCGGGTGGGGGTCGATGGCGGTGGCGCGGTGGGAGGAGTATCGGGCGGAGATGTCCCTGCCGATCATCAACCTCTTTATGTTCCTCATTCCCATCGGCCTGGTGGTGTTGTTGAGCGCGGTCCAGCTGGTGCGGCGGCGCTAGCGCTGCGCACCTTTAATAAGGAACACCACGCCCACGATCGCGCTGGCGGCCGCGATGATGGCGCCTGTCGAGCCTGAGATGAACATGACAGCAAACGCTGAGAGCAAAATTCCTGCCCCGCCAATCAAGAAATCCATAGGTTGCAAGGCTAGTGCATGTCAGTAGACTTCGGTGACCTTGGAGGGGTCGCCGAGGCGCTCGCCGACGAACACGAGGCCGAGGAAGCAGAGTGGTACGACGTAGCCGAGCACGATCCAGAAGGTGTGCAGGCGCGGGCCGCATGCGCGCGCGATGCCGACGCCCACCAGGGTGCCCACGGTGTTCATGAGGAGGTCGTCGATATCTGAATAGCCGAGCGAGAAGATGTATTGTCCCGTTTCGACGGCCAGGCTCAGCCCGAACCCGAACAGCACGGCCCAGCGGGCGTCGCGGAAGGCGACGTATGCGAGCACGCCGACGGGGATGAAGAAGGCGATGTTGCCGCCGTAGCCGAAGAGGGGCGCGAACCAGGATTGGGCGTCGTGAAGCTCGGCGAGGGGTTGCAGCGAGAGGCCGCGGCGGCGTTGGTTGGCTGGATCCCAGAGGTAGCCGATGCGGAAGAACGCTTTACACATTGTTAACGCAATGACGACGCAGCAGTAGGCGGCGAGGGCTCCGAGAGCTTTGCGGTTCATGGTTGCAACCTAGCACAGTTTCACACCAGTCACAGGGGTAACAGTGGGGGCGCCGAAAAGTCACCCTGAACTGCCCAAACATAAAAGCGAGATAGTGGGTGGAAATAAATGCTTGACTTTCACCCACTAATTCTTTAAAGTAAACAGCAAGTTAACAAACGGGCAACAAAGTAAATGAAAACCGAAGGGAGAGTGTCATGAAGTTCCTCAAATACTTGCTCACGTACGATACGCGCACGATCCTTGAGGCGATCGACCGCGCATCGAACTAACAACTAACACAGAGCGAACGCGAACTGGCGGGCACCGACAAGGGGGTTGGTGCCCGCCAGATTTTTATGTGCACCCACATATGAGAGCGCCGAACATGCACCGGCGCCCGCGAACGCACTACGCTTAGGGCGAAACTCTAACTAAGCACCGAAAGTGAGACCTGTGGAAACCACGACTGCAGTAGAAGTCCTTCAGCGAGTGCTGATGCCGAAGAAGGGCGAACCGCACGACGTCCGCATGCTGTACCTCATCGAGGCAGAGCAGAACAAGCAGCGCTTGACGTGGGCGGACCGGACGAGCGTATCCATCCCCGCCGGGGAGGAAGTTTCCTTCGAGACGTACTTCAATGCGTTCCCGGCATCCTATTGGCGGCGCTGGTCGCAGCTGGAAAACGTTGTGCTGGCGATGGAGGTTGAGGGGCAGGCGACTGTCTCCATTTACCGCTCGAAGCACGACGGTAAGCGCATCGCTGTGCAAAACGCGGACGCCAGCGACGGCGTGCTGGAGGTAGTGCTGCCGCTGCGTAACTTCGAGGACGGCGGCTGGCTGTGGTTCGACGTCACGGCGGAAACGGACACGACGATCCGCAACGCGGGTTGGTTCTCCGACAAGGAGCCGGAGGCCCAGACGATGCCGGACGGCACGACCACCGGCCCGGAGCCGAAGCAGGTCGCGGTGGGCATCCCGACGTTCAATAGGCCTCGCGACGCCGTCAACGCCCTGCACGCGCTGGCAGAGGACCCGTTCGTGCTCGAATCCATCTCCGATGTGCTGATGCCCGACCAGGGCGACCAGCACCCGTCTGACCTACCGGACTTCAAGGAAGCGGAGAAGAACCTGCAGGGTAAGCTGCAGATCTTCCGCCAGGGCAACCTGGGCGGCTCGGGCGGCTACGGCCGCATCATGTACGAGGCGCTGCGCACCACGGACGCCCCATACATCCTCTACATGGACGACGACATCGCGATCGAGCCGGATTCGATCCTGCGCGCGGTGCAGGCCGCCCGCTACGCGAAGGCCCCGATCCTGGTCGGCGGCCAGATGCTGAACCTGCAGGACCGGTCGCAGCTGCGGACGACGGGAGAGGCCGTCGATAAGGATGTGTTCATGTTCCGCGCCGCGGAGCACGCGGTGTACGACCACGACTTTGCCAAGTACCCGCTGGGCTACCTCGGCACCGAGGAAGAAGAGCTGGACCCTCGCAAGACCACGTCGCGTGCCCTGCACCGCCGCGTCGATGTGGACTACAACGGCTGGTGGATGAACCTCTTCCCACGCGTCGTCGCGGAGAAGCTCGGCCTTCCGATGCCGCTGTTCATCAAGTGGGACGACAACGAATACGCCCTGCGCGCCAAGCAGGCCGGCTTCCCCACGGTGACGTGGCCGGGCGTGGCAATCTGGCACATGGCCTGGGCAGATAAGGACGATGCCATCGATTGGCAGGCGTACTTCCACATGCGTAACCGCCTCATCGTCGCCTCCCTGTACGGACCGGAGGCCCCGGACGCGATGCTGAAGAACATGCTGAAGTCCACCTACAAGCACATCATGTGCATGGAGTACTCCACCATGGCCATCCAGCTGGAGGCCATGAAGGACTTCCTCGCAGGCCCGGACCAGCTGTTCGACATCCTCGAGACCTCGCTGCCGCGCATCCAGAAGATCCGCGCCAACTACGACGACGCCAAGGTCGTCGCCTCCGCAACGGAGCTGCCAGCGCCGACGGGCGCGCCGGGCGTACCCACCAAGAACATCGGCGGGCGCCTGGCCAAGCTGAAGAAGATCCCGTGGGCAATCAAGGCGCTGCGCCACCAGTTCGCCCAGGAGAACCAGGAGCACTGGGAGGCGCCGCAGCTGAACCTCACCGCGGAGGAGGCCCGCTGGTTCACGCTGGCCCGCCTCGACTCGGCGACGGTGGCCACGGCAGGTGGCACGGGTGTGGCATTCCGCAAGCGCAACAAGGCGCTTGCCGACGACCTGTTGCGCGAAACCAAAGCGCTACAGGAAGAAATCAAGGAGCGCTGGCAGGAACTGCGCCAGCAGTACCAGAGCGCGAAACCGGCGCTGACCAGCGCAGAGAACTGGGGGAAGGTGTTCGATGAGCAAGCGTGAGGCTGATATCCTCGTCGCGATCCAGAACGCGGCGTACACCCCGGCAGCCGTCAAGGCGGCCAGGGGCTTGAGCCACTTCGGCGAGCACGACCTTGGCTGGTTGGCCGTCGCGGGGCTCGGGGCGGGCGTCGATAAGAAGAGGCGCTCGAAGTGGCTGGCGCTGGGCGTGGGCACCTTCGTGGCGCACGCGGCGAGTGTCGTCGTGAAGCGGATTGTGCGCCGCCCAAGGCCGCACGACCCCCGCGTAAACATTGGCGTGGCCACCCCGTCGAAACTGTCGTTCCCTAGCTCGCATGCGACGAACACGGGCGCGGCCGCGGTGCACCTGATGGACATCACGGGCAAGAAGTGGCCGCTGCTGCTCGTGCCTGTGATGATGCTCTCCCGCAACCTCCTTGGCGTCCACTACCCGACGGATACTATTGTCGGTGCTTTGCTCGGCGCCGGGTGCGCCAAAGCGACGATCGAGGTGGAAAGGCAGCTGAAGTGAGCAACACGCAACCGCACGAACCCTTTTTGAAGCCGGAGCCCCACACCGAGGGCGTGGACTACCAGCAGGTACGCGTCCCGCCGAAGAACCTTCCCGACGCCATGGTGAAGGGCCTTCGCCCGAAGCAGTGGGTGAAGAACGTCCTGGTGCTGGCGGCTCCACTGGCCGCCGGGACGGAGGCATGGACCTCGCGCACCGCGCTGGACGTGCTGTTGGCGTTCGTGGTGTTCTGCTTCGGCGCCTCCTCGATCTACCTGGTCAACGACGCCCGCGACGTGGACAGTGACCGCGAGCACCCGACGAAGCGCTTCCGCCCGATCGCCTCGGGCATGCTGCCGATCAACCTGGCCTACGCGATGGCGGTGGTGCTCATCGTCGCAGCGCTTGGCCTCTCCTTCTTAGCGACGGACGGCTTCGCCCTCGCCCTCGTGATTGGCATCTATATTGCGCTGCAGCTGGGCTACTGCTTCGGCTGGAAGCACATCCCGGTCATCGACATCGCGCTGGTGTCCTCCGGGTTCATGCTGCGCACCATGGCCGGTGGCGTGGCGGCGAACATTGACCTGTCGCAGTGGTTCCTGCTGGTCGCGGCGTTCGGCTCGCTGTTCATGGCGTCGGGCAAGCGCTACGCGGAGCTGCTGCTGGCGCAGGAGACTGGCGCGAAGATCCGCAAGGCCCTGGAGGGTTACACGGCCACCTACCTGCGCTTCGTGTGGACCCTGTCCGCGACCGCCGTCGTGATGAGCTACGCCCTGTGGGGCTTCCAACTTTCGAACTCGGTCGAGGGCGCGGCCGCGGTCTGGTACCAGATCTCGATGGTGCCGTTTGTGATCGCGATCCTGCGCTACGCCGCGAAGGTTGACGGTGGTCACGGCGGCGCGCCTGACGAGATTGCCCTGGAAGACCGCGTGCTGCAGATGCTGGCCGCGGCCTGGATCCTGTGCATTGTGCTGGCAGTTTACGTGGTGCCAGCGCTGGCTTAGTAACATTGGCGCAATGAAGATCAACGCCCGGGTGACGCTGCTGCTGTCGTGCGCCATTGCGGGCGTGTTCGCATTTTGGGGCGGGTGGACCAGGCGCTGGATGTCTGACGACGGCCTCATCGTCCTGCGCACCGTGCGCAACCTGTTGGCCGGCAACGGCCCGGTCTTCAACGCAGGCGAGCGCGTGGAGGCGAACACCTCCACGCTGTGGCAGTACATCATCACCGCCTTCGCGATGGTCAGCGACGCCCGCCTGGAAACAATCGCGATGTGGCTCGCGCTGCTGTGCACGGTCGTCGCGGCGGTGCTGGCCACCTACGCTGCGGGCAAGTTCTGGCACACCGCGCCGGTGGTGCCGCTGGGCATCTTGGTGTACTTCGCCCTGCCGCCCGCGCGCGACTTCGCCACCTCCGGGCTGGAGTGGGGCCTGTCCCTGCTGTGGCTGGCGGCGTGGTGGGCGCTACTCGTCCAGTGGGCGGGCGGCACCGCGCGCCGCGCCGCCCCCGTGGTTGGTTACTGGCTGGCCTTCTGGTGCGGGCTGTCCTGGCTGGTCCGCCCCGAGCTGGCGCTCTACGGCGGGCTGAGCGGCCTGGTCCTGCTGGTGTACTCGCCGCGCAAGACGCCCGGCATCCTGGCGGCGGCGCTGCCCGTGCCCGCCGCGTACCAGATCTTCCGCATGGGCTACTACGGGCTGCTCACCCCGCACACCGCGGTGGCCAAGTCCGCCTCCGGCAGCGAGTGGGCCGAAGGCGCCAAGTACGCCTGGGACTTCATCGGGCCCTACGCGCTGTACCTGCCGCTTCTGCTGGTCATCGCGGTACTCCTTATTTCTTTACGACGCTTCCTCGTCACCGGACGTCGCGCCGCCATCGTGGCGCTCGTCGTGGGGTGCGCGCTGATCCACATCCTGTACGTGCTACGCGTCGGCGGCGACTTCATGCACGGACGCATGTGGCTGCTGCCGCTCTTCGCGCTGCTGCTGCCGGTGATGGCCGCCCCACTGACGCGCCTCAACTTGGTGGTTGCGCTGGTGTTGGTGGTGTGGGCGTCGATAATTGTGGTGCGTGCCCACCCGCTCGACGAAGACATCCACAGCAGGTCGGCGAAAGAATTGGGCATCGTAGACGAGCGCGAATTCTGGACGATGGCCGTCAACCGCGAACCAGACAACCCGCCGCGCTACGCCGAAGACTTCCTGGGCTCGAAACTCATGACGAACTACACAGACGCTGTCATCGAGGCCCGCGACGCCCACGCCGCCCAAATCGCACCGGGGCTTATCGGCCGCGACCCGGAGCTCTACTCCTGGTACCCGCGCCCCCGCGTCCCCGAGGCTGACAGCGAACTGCAGGCCTACCCGTTGTCGCTTTACCTGATCAACCTCGGGATGACCAGCATGAACGCGCCGCTCGACGTGCGCGTCCTCGATACCGTCGGCCTCGCGACGCCGCTCGCGGCCCGTATGCCGCGCGACCCCGAAGGGCGCGTCGGGCACGACAAGCAGCTTGCCGCCGAATGGCAAGTTGCGGACACGGCCGTCGACCTCTCAAAGCTACCTGAGTGGATCGACCAGGACGAAGCACGCCAAGCCCGCGCCGCACTCCGTAGCCCCGAAATAGCCGAGCTGCTCGCCACCTCCCGCGAGCCAATGAGCCGCGAACGCTTCTGGAAGAACATCAAATACTCGCTGGGTAACGGCCGAACCCTCCAGCTTTCCGACGACCCCTCCACCTACCTCAGCTACCTCACAGACGACGAACAGGCACGGCTCAGCCAAGGCGAGGATTTGGGTATCCATAGCGGTACCCGTGTAGTTTGGTAGCAAACTGCTGAGAAAGGGAAACGCTGTATGAAGAACCGCCACGGACTCATGGGCCTAGTGGTAGCGCTCCTGACCGCGCTGTCGATGATCGTCGCCGCCCCCCAAGTACAAGCCGCCAACCGTGACTGGCTGCGCCCCGACTCCACCGGAACCTGCGAGTGGGACCGCGTCGGCTACTGGGTACAACGCTGCACCGTCTGGTCGCCAGCAATGGGCCGCCACATCACCGTCCAGATCCAGCCCGCTCAGCGCGGCGGCAACGCCGGCCTCTACATGCTCGACGGCCTCCGCGCCACCGAACGCACCAACGCCTGGGTCCAAGACGTCAACGCAGCACGCACCTTCGTCAACCACAACATCACCCTCGTGATGCCGGTCGGCGGCCAGTCTTCCTTCTACACCGACTGGAACGCGCCAGCCACCTACAACTTCAACAGCCCCGTCACCTACAAGTGGGACACCTTCCTGTCCAAGGAGCTGCCCGCATACCTGCAGCGCCACTTCGGCGTATCCCCGACGAACAACTCCATCCTCGGCCTGTCCATGGGTGGCACCGCCGCGATCAACCTCGCCGCGCTGCACCCGCAGCAGTTCCGCCAGGTGCTGTCCTACTCCGGCTACCTCACCACCACCATCCCCGGCGCCCAAACCGCGCTGCGCCTCGCACTTCTCGACGGCGGCCTCTACAACCTCAACGCCATGTGGGGCTCCATCTTTGATCCCCGCCGCTACGAGAACGACCCATTCTTGAACATGGGTAACCTGCGGGGCCGCGACGTCTACGTCTCCGCCGGAAGCGGCACTCCATCCGCACGCGACGACCGCTACTTGCCACAGCACAAGGCCGCCGGCATCGCGCTGGAGATGGTCGCGAACTTCACCACACGCCTGTGGAGCGCCAAGGCCACGGCCACCGGCGTCAAGCACACCGCCGTGTTCACGCCTGTTGGCCTGCACAACTGGGAACAGTTCGGCCAGCAGCTCGAGTACACGAAGCCGCGCATCCTCAACGTGATGAACGCCTGGTAGTTCCCAGCCCTTGCACTTCTTGGCTCCCGCGCACCAAATTCCTTGGTTTGGTGGGCGGGTTTTGCGTTTCCCCAGGTGGTGCGGCTCGCGGGACGGAATTTGGTGCGCTTGCTCGGGGTGTCAGTGACAAAAGACGCACCCTAATATATATAGCTCTTTATCTACCTGCAGGTTTGAATGTCCAGCACTTTTGGGGATGCGTCCTTTGTCACTTCCCCGCTCGACCCTGCACCAAATTCCAGCATTTCAGTGGGTGGGTTTTACGTTTGTCCAGGTCGCCGGACTTGCATGCGGGAATGTGGTGCGCACCCCACCTGGCCTGACACCAAATTCCTGGATTCTCGTGCGCTGTTCTGCAAACACCCAGTTCGCAGGCCCTCGCCGAGGGAATTTGGTGCACACACCCCACCCACAAGCCAAATATCTTGGTGGCGCAACGGCGTGTCTGGTGGCTAAACTCTCAAGGCATACTTAACCTTTAGAGTGATTTGTTGGCGCCGTCGCTGGTTGATTCCGGGGGAGGGGAACCCTCGGAGTTGGTCGTAGAGCACGCGGCGCTGGTTGTGCACACCCAAAAAATGGCAAAAGCCCAGAAGAAGAGTTGAGGCAGGAAATTCATGCGTGAGACCCGTTCCCCTATGAATCGGATGAAGAAGGCTGCGATTGTTGCGGCGGCGGTGCCGATGGTGGCGTCGTTAGTTCCGGTGTTGTCGACGTCGGCTGCGGCGCAGTCGTCGTTGCCGCTGTCGAGTAACCGTGGTGGGCTGTCGGATAATATTCGGCCGTCGGACCCGCCGAAGCGGACGCCGATTGAGGTGGATAAGAACCCGCAGATCCCGGGCCTGCCTGAAGGTGTGAGCGTGGACCGCATTGAGTGGTTGACGAACCGCCGCGTGGCTGTGTTTATTCGTTCGGCGGCGATGCCGGAGCAGCTGATGCAGGTGCAGATCCTGCTGGCGCGTGACTGGCACTCGAATCCGCAGGCGAAGTTCCCTGAGGTGTGGGCGCTGGATGGTCTGCGTGCTCGTGATGATGAGAATGGCTGGACCATCGAGACGAATATTGAGCAGTTCTACGCTGACAAGAACGTGAACGTGATCCTGCCGGTTGGTGGCGAGTCTTCGTTCTACTCGGATTGGCAGCGCCCGAACAACGGGAAGAATTACAAGTGGGAGACCTTCTTGACGAAGGAGCTCGTCCCGGTGCTGACGAACGAGTTCCGCTCGAACAACAGCCGTGCCGTGGTGGGTATCTCGATGGGTGGTACTGCCGCGATTAACCTGGCGGAGCGTAACCCGCACCTGTTCAAGTTCGTGGGTTCCTTCTCTGGTTACTTGGACACCACAACCACGGGTATGCCGACGGCGATTAAGGCCGCGCAGATGGATGCGGGCGGCTACGACTCGGAGGCGATGTGGGGCCCGGCTGGGTCGCAGGACTGGATTGACCACGACCCGAAGCTTGGCATTGAGTCGTTGAAGGACATGACGGTGTACGTGTCCTCGGGCTCGGGCCGCGATGACTTTGGTAACCCGGAGTCGGTGGCGAAGGGCGCTGCGAACCCGGCTGGTGTCGGGCTTGAGGTGATTTCTCGCTTGTCGACGCAGACCTTCGTCGATTACGCGTCGCGGACGCCGGTGAAGCCGGTTGTGAAGTTCCGTCCGTCGGGCGTGCACTCGTGGGAGTACTGGCAGTTTGAGATGACGCAGGCCTGGCCGTACATCGCGAATGCGTTGGCGTTGGCGGAGGCGGACCGCGGTTCGGACTGCAACCCGGTGGGCGCGATTGCTGAGGCGACGAAGTCTGGCGTGATCGGTAGCTGCGTGAACAACGAGTACGACGTTGCTGACGGCAAGGGCAAGGCCGAGGACTTCCGTGGTGGTACCGCGTTCTGGTCCCCGAAGACGGGTGCGTACCCGCTGTTCGGCGCGATTTTGGCGAAGTACAGCGGCCTGGGTGGCGCGTCGAGCTGGCTCGGTTTCCCGACCACCGGTGAGACTAAGACGCCGGACGGCGTCGGCCGCTTCGTCCACTTCGAGAACGGCTCGATTTACTGGACGCCGCAGACCGGCGCGTACGCCATCCCTGGCGACATGTTCAAGGCCTGGGGAGAGAACGGCTACGAGACGGGCGACCTGAAGTACCCGGTTGCTGAGGCGAACCAGGTGGGCAAGGGCTACGTGCAGAAGTTCCAGGGCGGGTTCCTGACCCGCAACCCGGACAAGAGCCACAACATTGTCCACGGCGCGATCGCCGAGAAGTACGGCGAGCTGGGCACGGCGACGAGCGCATTGGGCTACCCGAAGAGCAACGAGATCGCGATCCGCGGAGGGTTCTTCCAGCAGTTCGAGAAGGGCAACATCTACTGGTCGCCAGAGACCGGCGCACACGTGGTGCTCTATGGCGACATCTTCGAGGAGTGGGGCAAGCGCGGCTACGAGCAGGGCGCGATGGGCTGGCCGACCTCGGACATGCGCGAAATCCCTGCCGGTGGACTGGTGATTGACTTCCAGCACGGAACGCTGGAGCAGGTCAACGGCGTGGTCCGCGAGCGGAAGTAAGGAGCGGCGATGAAGCGACTGCTGACGAGCGCAAGCCTCTGCCTCGCGTTGGGCCTGGCGGCCTGCGGTGGTACGACGGTGGAAAGCGATGACGTGACGGCGACCCAGGCCCCGCCAACGGCAACGTCGTCGGCGTCTGGCACTGCGAAGCCGACGACGTCGGGGAGCGCGGCGCCGGCGTCGAAACACTCGGGCCCGGCGGATCAGCCGGCGCGTGAGGTGACCTCGATTCCGGAGCAGGCGCCGACGTTTAGCCCGAAAGAGCAGGCGTTCCTTGACCAGCTGCAGCAAAGCGGCGTGAATGTGAAGGGCGTCGAGGATCAGTTGACGGCGACGGGCGCGACGGTGTGCAATGGTGACTCCGTGACGCGCGATGCGGTTGCGGGGCAGCTGGTAGAGCAGCGCCGCACCGATTTGGATGCGAATGCCGTGGCGGCGCTGATTGGTGAAACCGCGCAGTCCAAGCTGTGCAAGTAAGGGAGTAATATGCGCAGAGCAGGCGTTGTAGCTGCGGTCATTGTGGTGCTCGCGGCGATTGGGCTGGGGGTATTCCAGTGGCTCAAGAACCAGGACGGGCCGAGTGTCGTTGAGCCGGGTGAGCCGGGCACGTCGACGGAGGCTCGCCAGGAGCCGGATTGGTGCCCGACGGTGGAGTTCGTTTCGATTCCGGGCACGTGGGAATCGTCAATTGACGACGACCCCTTCGCCCCGCAGGCGAACCCGAACAGCTTCATGCTGTCGATTACGAAGCCGCTGCAGGAGCGCTACCCGATTGACCAGGTGCGCGTGTTCACGGTGCCGTACACGGCGCAGTTCCGGAACATTCAGACGCCGCAGGGCCGCAACGAGATGAGCTACGACGAGTCCCGCGCTGAGGGTACGGCGCGCGCGAACGGCGAGATTGCGTTTGTGGCGGAGCAGTGCTCGAAGACGAAGTTCATTGTGGCAGGGTTCTCTCAGGGCGCGGTGATCGCGGGCGATATTACGAGCCAGATTGGCGCGGGTACGCACGCGTTGCCGCCGGAGCGCCTGCTGGGCTCGTTGATGATTGCGGACGGGCGTCGTGAGAACGGCGTCGGCGTGAACCCTGGTGTTGAACTGCGTGGTGTTGGCGCTGAGATTGCGCTGCGCCCACTGCAGATGGTTGTGAGCGCGGCGACGCCAGGCGCAACGATGACCGGCGCGCGGCCGGGCGGTTTCGGACAGGTGGCTGATCGCGCGTACGAGATTTGTGCGCCGAACGATTCGATCTGTGACGCGCCGCAGAATGTCGGAAATGCTGTGGATCGCGCGGCTGCGTTGTTGCTGGCTAACGGCAATCACGCGATGTATGCCTCGAACCCGGATGTGATTCCGGGTACCACTACGCCGCAATGGGCTGTAGATTGGGCAATGTCCGTAATTGATTCTTTCTAGAAACTAACTAGATTCTAGGACCTGACTACAAGGAGTGCCCATGGATCTCCAAGCACTGATTCAGCGGTTTATTGACGAGACCGGCCAGATCAAACTCCCGCCGAACTTCACCATCCCGGCCCTGACCGAGATGCTCTACGGGGCGGCGGCACAGGCCGGTGCGACAGACACCATCAATATCCGCTCGTGGGACTACTCCGCGGACCCGGACGGGGCGCTGCGTACGTTCACGCGCGCGGAAGTGAACACGCGGATCAAGTCGGTAGCGGCGCGCCTGCAGCAGATCGGCGCACCGGGGGACCGCGTGGCCATCCTGGCGGGCAACTGCCCTGAGTACATCTTCGGATTCATGGGTGCCATGTACGCTGGCCAGATCCCGGTGCCGCTCTACGACCCGACCGAGCCAGGCCACGAAGGCCACCTGCGCGCCGTCCTCGCCGACGCCGAGGCCAACGTGGTACTCACTAACAAGCAGGGCGCACCAGCAGTGCGCGCCTTCTTCGCGGAGCTGCCGGGCAAGGAGCGCCCGCGCATCATCGCGGTCGACGCGCTGCCGGATACACTCGCTGCCAGCTGGGTGGCCGGACAGGTGGAGGGGGACGTCGATACGTCGGACCATGTGTCCTTCCTGCAGTACACCTCCGGCTCCACCCGCAACCCGGCAGGCGTGATGCTCACCAACGAGTCCATCGTGTCTAACGTCATCCAGATCTATACGGCGGCGAAGCTGGAACAGCCGATGCGCGTGCCGTGCTGGCTGCCACTGCACCACGACATGGGCATCATCATCTCGATGATGCTGATCATCCTTGGCAGCGAGTTCGAGCTATTCACCCCGCGTGACTTCATCCAGCAGCCGATGCGCTGGGTGGAACGCCTCGGTCGCTGCGAGAGCGACCCGGAGGACATCCACGTCTTCACCGCGGCGCCCAACTTCGCGCTCGAGCTGTGCGCTCGTGCCGTCGGGCACGCGCCGCAGGACCTGGACCTGTCCGTCCTCGACGCCCTCGTCATCGGTTCTGAGCCGGTGACGAAGCCGAGCGTCGACAGCTTCATTGCGGCCTACGAGGGCTTCAACCTGGACCGCAAAGCGATGCGCCCCTCCTACGGGCTCGCGGAGGCGACCCTGCTCGTTTCCACCCCGCAGACCCCGGACCGCCCCAAGTTCGTCACCCTCGACCGTGACAAGCTCACCGAGGGGCTTGCGGTAGAGACAGATGGCGGCGTTGTGATGGCCTCCAACGGCCAGCCGGTGTCATGGATGCACTTCGCCGTCGTCGACCCGCAGACCCACGACGAGGTCGCGCCTGGCACCATCGGCGAGCTGTGGGCACACGGCCCGAACATCGCCCTCGGCTACCAGGACCGCGCGCGCGACACCGCCGACACCTTCGGCAACACCATCGGCGCCACGCTCCAGGAAGGCCTGCCGAAGGACGGCTGGCTGGCAACAGGGGACCTCGGCACGCTTCTCGACGGCCACCTCTACATCACCGGCCGCGTCAAGGACCTCATCGTCGTCGCAGGACGCAACCACTACCCGCAGGACATCGAGGCCACCGTCATGGAGGCCAGCGAACATGTGCGCAAGGATTCGGTGGCGGCGTTTGCGGTGCCGGGGGAGGACGTCGAAAAGCTGGTGTTGCTTGTCGAGCGCGCCGAGACTGCGACCCCGGAAGGCGACGCCGACGCCATCGCCGCGATCCGCTCCGCCGTGACCGCGAAGCACGGGCTGGCGCCGTCGGACATCCGCTTCTACGCGCCGAACGAGATCGCGCGTTCCTCCTCAGGCAAGATTGCGCGCCAGGTCAACGCGAAGAACTACCAAGGCTGATAACGAAAAGAAAGGCACGACCGATAGGGTTGGATGCTATGAGTGAGAATGCATTGATCCAGTGGCTGCAACAGTGGGTTGCGGAGACGACAGGTGTGGAAAGCGTTGACGCGACCACCCCGTTTGAGTCCTACGGGCTCTCGTCCCGCGACGCAGTGGTTCTCTCCGGGGAACTGGAGAAGCTACTGGGCCGACGCATTGACCCCACCGTGGCCTACCAGTACCCGACGATCGCTGCCTTGGCCCACGCGCTGACCGCTGACGCCCCGGCGGCGTCGAACGTCGTCGCCACCGGCCGCGACGTGGAGGCGAAGGGTCACGACATCGCCATCGTCGGCACGGCCGGGCGGTTCCCGGGCGCGAATAACGTGGACGAGTACTGGGAGCTGATCGCCGCAGGCGAGGTCACGACCGGCCCGCTGCCGGAGGGCCGCTGGTCCGAGTACAACTCGGACCCGTTCCTGCGCACCAAGATGCGCGAGGAAGCCACCGACGGCGGCTACCTCGACGACATCGCCGCCTTCGACAACGAGTTCTTCGGCCTGTCCCCGCTGGAGGCGAAGAATATCGATCCGCAGCAGCGCATCATGCTGGAGGTCGCCTGGGAGGCGCTTGAGGACGCCCACATCCCCGCCGACTCGCTGCGTGGGCAGCGCGTGGGCGTGTTCGTCGGTTCCTCGAATAACGACTACGGCATGCTCATGGGCGCTGACCCGGCGCAGGCGCACCCGTACGCGCTGACCGGCGCGTCCAGCGCGGTGATCCCGAACCGGATCTCCTACGCCTTCGACTTCCGCGGGCCGTCCATGAACGTGGACACGGCCTGCTCTTCCTCGCTGGTGTCGGTGCACCACGCGGTGCGCGCCCTTCGCGAGGGCGAAGCCGACGTCGCCCTCGCCGGCGGCGTGAACATCCTGGCCAACCCGTTTGCTTCCCTGATGTTCTCGGAGCTGGGCGTGATTTCGCCCTCCGGGAAGATCCACGCATTCTCTGATGACGCGGACGGCATCGTTCGCTCGGAAGCGGCCGGGTTCATCGTGCTCAAGCGCGTGGAGGACGCCATCGCCGACGGCGACGACATCCTCGCCGTGATCAAGGGCAGCGCCACCAATTCGGACGGCCACTCCAACGGCCTGACCGCCCCGAACCCGGAGGCCCAGGTGGATGTGCTGCAACAGGCGTACGCCGACGCGGGCGTGGACCCGCGCACCGTCGACCTCGTGGAGGCCCACGGCACCGGCACCATCCTCGGCGACCCGATTGAGGCCACCGCGCTGGGCCAGGTCTGCGGTGCCGGACGCGAGGCTGGCCAGCCGCTGCTGCTCGGCTCGGCGAAGTCGAATATCGGCCACTCGGAGTCCGCCGCGGGCGTGGCCGCGCTGATCAAGGTCGTCCAGGCCCTGCAGCACGACACGATCCCGGCCATGGCGAACTTCGCCGGCCCGAACCGCTACGTCGACTTCGACGCCAACAACCTCGAAGTCGTCGAGGACCCGCGCGAGTGGCCGCAGTACTCTGGTCGGCGCGTGGCGGGTGTCTCCGGCTTCGGCTTCGGCGGCACGAACGCGCACGTCGTGGTCAAGGAGTTCGACCCGGCCGACTACGAGGCAGCACCGCAGCGCCTCGAGGCGCTCACCGGCGTATCGACGGCCACCCTGCCCGTCAGCGGCCTTCTGACCTCGCGCCGCAAGACCGCAGCAGCCGGGCTTGCCGACGCGCTCGAGGGACGCCCCGACGCGGACCTTATTCCTTTTGCGCGGTCGTTAGCGCTGCGTAACCATGGCCGTTCCGCCGCGGTGGTTACCGCCGCAACGACCGAGGAGGCCGTCAAACGGCTGCGCCAGGTCGCCGAGGGCAAGGTCGGCCCCGGTATCGCCGTGGCGGATTCGCCGAACGCGCTCGGCCCGGTGTTTGTGTACTCCGGCTTCGGCTCCCAGCACCGCAAGATGGCGAAGCAGCTCATGGCATCCTCGCCGCTGTTTGCGCAGCGGATGCGTGAGCTGGACTCCATCGTCCAGTTCGAGGCCGGCTGGTCCATCATCGAAATCATCGAGGATGACGGGCTGACCTACGATACCGAGACCGGCCAGGTCGCGGTGACCGCCTACCAGATCGCGCTGACCGACATGCTGGACGCCGCCGGGATCCGCCCGGCCGCCGTGATGGGCATGTCCATGGGTGAGATTGCCGCGGGCTACGCCTCCGGCGGCATCAGCGCGAAGGACGCGATGGTCATCGCGTGCCACCGCGCCCGCCTGATGGGTGAGGGCGAAGCGCTCACCGCCGACACCGACGCCGAGGGCGCCATGGCCGTCGTCGAATTGAGTGCTGATCAATTGGAGGGCACGGGCGTCGAAGCGGCCGTGTTCGCCGGGCCTGGCATGCTCACCGTCGGCGGCCCCGTTGGTGCGGTGAAGGGGCTCGTCGAGAAGCTGGAAGGCGAAGGCAAGTTCGCACGACTGATGCGCGTGCGCGGCGCCGGGCACACGAGTGCGCTCGACCCGATCCTGGGCGACCTGGCAGCGCAGATCGCCGGGATTGAGGCGCGCCCGCTGCGCGTACCGCTGCTGAGCAGCGTCGACGAGCGCGTGGTGTACCAGCCGGGCCAGATCGTGCACACCGACGAATACTTCCTGCGCATGACGCGCCAGCCGGTCTACATCCAGCAGGCCACCGAGACCGCGTTCGCCGAGGGCTACACCACGCTCGTGGAGGTCGCACCGAACCCGGTGGCGATCATGGGCCTGATGAACACCGCGTTCGCCTCGGGCAAGCCGGACGCGCAGCTGCTGTTCACTTGCAAGCGCAAGGTCGACGAGGTGGAGTCCATTTTGGACCTCGCCGCGAAGCTGTACGTCACCGGCACCGCCGTCGATTTCACCGCGTTCTACGGCCGCGGCCCGCGTATCGACGCCCCACTAACCCAGTTCAAGCGCTCCGAGTTCTGGACCGACGCGCGCCCCGCCTCCGCGCACACCTCGCTGCTCGGCGCGAAGGTGCGCCTGCCGGAGGGCCAGGTCGCGTACTCGACGGCCGCGGACACGCTGTTTAGCCCGCACCAGATTATCGACGCCGTCGCCGCCGAAGTCCTGCCCGGCTCCCGGGTGGTGGCCTACGAGGACCACGACGTACTGCCTGCAGAGGGCGACGTAACCACCATCGCGGCGACCTCGCTCGGCGGGGTGAGCGTGAAGGTGTTCCACGAGGACACGCTGCTTGCGGAGGGCTTCGCTACCGCGCTCGACCTTGGCGGTGCTGTTGAAGAGGACTCAATAGCTGAGGCTACTGGTGACGCCGCGCCGGCCGTGGAGGAGCTCGCCGACGTCGACGCCATCCGTTGGGACCCGAACTCCGGCGAGTCCGTCGCGCAGCGCCTGCGCTCCATCGTGTCCGAGTCCATGGGCTACGACGCCGAGGACCTCCCCGACGAGCTACCGCTCATCGACCTCGGCCTCGACTCCCTGATGGGCATGCGCATCAAGAACCGCGTGGAGAACGACTTCCAGATCCCGCCACTGCCAGTACAAACGCTTCGCGACGCCTCCGTCGCCGACGTCATCCGCATCGTCGAGGACGCGGTCGCCGGGGTGCAGTCTGAGACCGCTGATGCTGCCGCTGAGCCAGCCGAAGCCGCTGCCGAACCCACCGAGAAGTCGGAGGGCGCCCAGGGCGTCGGCGTCGCACCCCGCGACGCCTCCGAGCGCATGGTCTTCGGCGCGTGGGCCAAGTTCACCGGCACCGCCGCCGCGGGCGTGACCTCCGAGCTGCCCGCCATCGACGACGCGCAGGCCGAAGCCATCGCCAACCACCTGAGCGAGCGTTCCGGCATCACCGTGACCGCGGAGCAGGTCAAGGACGCGGAAACGCTCGAGCCGCTCGCCGACATCGTGCGCGAGGGCCTCGAAACCGAGGTCGAAGGCAACATCCGGGTGCTGCAGCAGCCAGAACACACCACCAAGCCGCCAGTGTTCGTGTTCCACCCGGCCGGTGGGTCCAGTGCGGTGTACCAGCCGTTGGCTCGTCGATTAGCAGACGACGTCGCGGTGTACGGCGTCGAGCGCCTCGAGGGCACCCTCGAAGAGCGCGCCGCGGCCTACGTGGAAGACATCAACCGCATCGCGCCCGAGGGCAAGGTCGTGCTCGCGGGCTGGTCCTTCGGTGGCGCACTCGCCTACGAAGTGGCGCACCAGCTGGGCAACGACCGCATCGCGTACATCGCGCTGCTGGACACCACCCAGCCGTCCGAGCCAGCCCCCGACACCCCGGAGGAGACCAAGGCGCGTTGGGAGCGCTACGCCAAGTTTGCCAAGGACACCTACGGGCTGGACTTCCCGGTGCCCTTCGACCTGCTGGAGACGGCAGGGGAGGACGCGGTGCTCAACATGCTGGCCGAGTTCCTGGCCACCACCGACGCCTCCGAGCACGGTCTCGCCGCCGGTGTGCTGGAGCACCAGCGCGCGTCCTTCGTCGATAACCAGATCCTCAACCGCCTCGACTTCGCCCGCTGGGCAGACGTGCAGGTGCCGGTGCTGCTGTTCCGCGCCGAGCGCATGCACGACGGCGCCATTACCCTGGAGCCGGCCTACGCCCACATTGACGAGGACGGTGGCTGGGGCGCTATCGTGAAGGATTTGACGATCGTCCATCTGCCGGGCGACCATTTGGCAGTAGTTGACGAGCCCGCGGTTGGCATCGTGGGCAAGTACATGAACGAATGGATTGATAATGGCAACTAGCGCAGAAAAGCTCGCTGACCTGCGTGCACGTCTAGAAAAAGCGCAGGACCCCGGTTCAGAGCGCTCGCGGAAGCGCCGCGACGACGCCGGGAACACCACCCCGCGCCAGCGCATCGCCGCGCTGCTCGACGAAGGCTCCTTCGTCGAGATCGGTGCCCTGGCCCGCACACCCGGCGACGAGAAAGCCGTCTACTCCGACGGCGTCGTCACCGGCTACGGACGTGTCGACGGCCGCCCCGTCGCCGTCTACGCCCACGACAAAACCGTCTACGGCGGTTCCGTCGGCGTCACCTTCGGCCGCAAGGTCGTCGAGGTCATGGAGTTCGCGATCAAGATCGGCTGCCCCGTCATCGGCATCCAGGACTCCGGCGGTGCCCGCATCCAAGACGCCGTGACGTCCCTGGCCATGTACTCCGAGATCGCCCGCCGCCAGCTCCCGCTATCCGGCCGCAGCCCGCAGATCTCCATCATGCTGGGCAAGTCCGCCGGCGGTGCCGTCTACGCGCCCGTGACCACCGACTTCGTCGTCGCCGTCGACGGCCAGTCCGAAATGTACGTCACCGGCCCCAACGTCATCCGCGAAGTCACCGGCGAAGACATCACCTCCGCCGAACTCGGTGGCGCCCGCGTGCAGGAGCAGTCCGGCAATATCCAGGCCGTCGTCGGCTCCGAGGAAGAAGCCTTCGACTACGTCCGCGACCTCCTCGCCCACCTGCCGACGTCCACCTTCGACCCAGCCCCCGTCGAATGGGCCCCCGAGGACGACGACCTCGACGACTCCGCCCTCGACACCTTCATGCCCGACGACACCAACGCCGGCTACGACATGATGGACCTCCTCGTGCAGCTCGGCGACGACGAGAACCTCGTCGAAATCCAGGCAGGATACGCCGAGAACCTCATCTGCGCCTTCGGGCGCATCGACGGCCGCACCGTCGGCTTCGTCGCCAACAACCCCATGTACCAGGCCGGGTGCATCGACGCCGACGCCGCCGACAAAGGCGCGCGCTTCATCCGCACCTGCGACGCATACAACATCCCCCTCGTCTTCGTCGTGGACACGCCCGGCTACCTGCCCGGCGTCGACCAGGAACGCGAAGGCCTCATCCACCGCGGCGCCAAACTAGCATTCGCCGTCGTCGAAGCCACCGTGCCAAAGGTCACCCTCATCGTCCGCAAAGCATACGGCGGGGCCTACGCCGTCATGGGTTCCAAGAACCTCACCGGCGACATCAACCTCGCCTGGCCGACCGCGCAAATCGCCGTCATGGGCTCCTCCGCCGCCGTCGTCATGATCCAAGGCAAGCAGCTCGCCGCCATCGAGGACCCCGTCCAGCGCGAAGCGATGAAGAAGATGTTCATGGACTTCTACGACGAAACCATGACCTCCCCATACGTCGCAGCCGAACGCGGGTTCATCGACTCGATGATCGAGCCGTCCCAAACCCGCCTCTCTTTACGACGCGCCCTTCGCCAACTTGCCACCAAACAAGAGCAAGACCTGCCGAAGAAGCACACCATCAGTCCCCTCTAAAACTCATAAGGAGAAGAATTTCATGCTTTCCTCAGCACTCGACATCGCCGGAGACATCATCAACCACCTCGTGTGGATGATCTACGCCCTCCAGGGCGGCGACTTCCTCGCCAACATGGGTTGGCTGTCGAGCTAACGCCGCTTCAGAATCAGTTTCGCTGCACCGCGCCATCCCAGCATGAGCAGCGCCGACATGCTGCTCGCCACGATGACGAACGAGTAGTGCGGCAGCTTGTGGCGGTAGAAGCCCCAAATGATCAGGCCCACCACGATCGTGATGAGCCAAATCAGCCACCCCTTGTCTTTGCGGGTGGCCAGCCACGCCAACCCCAGCCCGACCGCGAACGGCAGGAAGGTTTCCAACCAGCCGAAGAAGTTCAGCGGCATCTCTTCGGTCTGGTGCGCGATGCGCGCGAGCAGCGCGAACGCGGCGATGGCAACGTAGTCAGCAGCAATTGCGTACGGTTTTTTGATCATGCCTGACAGTCTAACCCGGTGCCCGGCGGCGCGGAGAAGCTGGTGGTGTGAGGTGATCTGAGGTGCTAGGTCTCGCAAAAGCTGCTTAGCAAATTTGTGAACAGATTTACGTCTGCGGCCGGCCAACCCCGGTAAAACCGCAAAGTGTAGCAATAGGATTGTAGTAATCCTCGAAAAGACATGCGAAACGGGGAATACTACAATCCTGTTATTCCCATTTGGGTTTCGGTGGCGGCACGGGCCTATCACGCTATGAAAGAAGCAAAGGGCAGATAACTCATGAGCTCTGGAAAGGCACGTGCGCTACTCAGTCCTGGGTACTTGAATCATTTTCTTCATTTCTTATTTTTGTACCAATAGTGTGGCCGAGGAGGCAGCCGACAAAGACCACAGCACCAATCATCCATAACGGCATGGGTTTCTCCTTAATCCCGAGGTTCGATAGCTTCCAGTCTATATTGTATAGTTTAGTCCATACCCGTCGTGTAATGCAATGGTCGCGCATCCTGCTAAGGCTATGGGATTGGCACCGATGTGATAGTTAACCAGTAACGCTCGCCCAAATCCGACCCGTTTGGTTTCGGTAGAGCCTACAGTCTCGTTTACCGGCTTCCCAGGCTGCGCCGTGCAGTTTCATATCGCCGAGACCGGTCATGCGGTCCGGCTCGGCGATGATCAGTTTTTAGTCAAAGGGAACATTGAAACACGCAAATGTGGCGGTACGGGTACAAAATTACACCCGTACCGCCACACCTGCGTACGTTTTAAGGACCATCTAAAGGAAAACTTTCCTCCACGGTGTCTCTGTCATGTCCTATCAGGGGGTTCCCCTTCGTGTCTTTCCTGTTGAATGACATACAGAAGAAAAGCGATAGGCCCGAGTACCGGAAGAACGGTTATGATGACAAGCCACATAAGTGCAGAAAGGGCACTCATTTTCTTTTTGAACAGTACAATAATGCTTACCACCCAAAGAAGGAAGATAGCTAACATGACTGTAGTTGTTGCAAAGTCATAGAACGTAATCATCAGTCCCCGCCTGTTCGGTAGGCAGTAATGGTCTACATGGTTGGGATTATAGACACCTTCCGGCCCGTGATCTTAAGCGTCAAAGCAATTGTTTTCGTGGAAAAGATTTTAGCTACCTGAAGCGTGGCACGCATCTGAGCCTCTGCCGGGGTTCCCGTCTTCTTATCTTCCCAACCTTGGGTAATTGACACGTTAGTCTTCTGGACGGTGTGCCCATAGGCTTTCCATACTGTAGGTTCCCATACTCGGCGAATAATTCCTCGTCCATTAGGGTTGTGCGGGAGTGATATATCGGCTCGGAAAGAGTATTTAAACGCGATGCCGCTATATTGAATAAGGCAGTGATCCCAGCGTTCCCAGCCGTCATTGTACCAGTACTTGTGGCATCCTTCACTACCGACGATTGAACGCGTTTGAATGCGGGCGTCACCATGTCCCGCAACGGACTCTCCGTCCCCGATAGAAACATACGCGATAGATCCGTCAGGGAATTTTAGCACTTGCACTTCGCTATCTTTTGGAGATTCAGATACCTGAATAGGTTTCACGTCAGGATTGTCTGCATCAGGAAGTTTTCCTTGACGAACTTTTTCGACTATCACTTCTTGGTCTTCGCTGCTGATTCCGCGTGAAGTCATTTCATCACGCATGTCTTGAATGTCTTGCTCTGACAGAAGGAGAGACTCATTGGCTTGGGCGGAAAAGTTGTCATCAAGCTCTGATGGTGTGGAATTTTCGGCTGTAGCAATTGGTGCAACCGAGATTGCTGAAGCGAAGATAGAAAAAGCTATTACTTTTCCGATTTTATTTTTCCAGGTCGTCATAGCGTGTCCTTTGGGGAGGGGGAGGGGTGAAATGAAAAGAAGTAGCGGGAGGCAAATGAGCAAACCACTATTTCTACGCTGTTATTTTAATATAAATTTTGCCGTATTGTTGAAGTAATGGATAAATCACATTGAGGTTACCGTTCGTTTAGCGGATGGCAGAAAGCCTCTTTGCGAACGACCCCAAATCCATCGTGGAGTCTCATCGAAGCTCTATCGACCGTTTGGTAGAAGACCCCAAGGTGTTCTTCCCGCAACTCAAATTGCACGTCTCGGGGTGACTACCCCTCTGCGTGCGGGCTGAAATTGTTCAACGGCGAGCCGGGGAACTTTTTCGGTGTAAGCGGAGCGAGCGGCTTCGGGCGACCGGGACAGACCAGGCCAGGCCAGGGCCGACCTCACGCCTTGCCCAGCATGTAGCCGCGCCCGGCGTACTCCGCCGTGTGGACGACCCAGCCGATGGCGGTGATGAGGGCGAAGGAGATGAGTCGGTAGAGGACGGTGACGGCGGTGGCGTCGACAAGGGTGAGGCCGACGGTGACCAGGGAGCCGGCGAGGATGGCCTCCACGGTGCCCACGCCGCCGGGCGTGACTTGGGCGGCGCCGGCGAGTTTGGTCATGATGAACGCGAGGGTGATGCCCATGGCGGAGGTTTCGTTGAGGCCGGGGTTGAAACCTGGGGCGGTGCCGAGGACGGACCAGGCGCAGAAGTAGAGCACGGCCAGGTCGAGGACCTGGTTGAGCAGGGAGAATGCGGCAGCTGCGGTGAAGCGGCGGCGTGACATTTGGATGGCGGCGACTTGGTCCACAACGCCGCTGGCTTTGGTGGCGACGCGCTCGGGAAGGAAGCGCAGCCAGCGTTTCAGTACGGCTGGGTTGCGGGTGGCCCAGTAGAGGGCGCCGACGACGGCCGCAGTGCCCAAAAGTGATCCGGCCAGGGCCCATACTGAGAGGCGGGCGCCCATGAACACGACGGCGCTGATGCCGATGAGCGCCATCCACACAGTTGACAACGCCCCGGAGACGACGAAGAACCAGGCGCACAGGCCGGTGGAGGCGCCCCAGGACTGGTGGACGCGGAAGGTCAGCCACGCGGAGAGTGCCGGGCCGCCGGGGACGGTGGTGGACCAGGCGTTGGAGGCGAGCGTGATGTTGATGCAGTTGCGCAGGGTGGCGATGCGCCCTTCGATGTTGAGGAGCACCAGCATCACGGCGGCCATGGCGGCGATGGCGCCGAACGCGGTGGCGACGGCGCCGACGAGCGGCAGTAGGTCGGCGCGGCGCAGCGTGGTCCAGGCTTCGCCGAGGAAGGGGAGGCGGTCGCGAAACAGCACCAGGCCGACAATCAGGATGACGACGGGTGCTGTCCAGCGCAGCCACTTAGCGTTCAAGTTCACGCTTCTTGAGCTGCTCGAGGGCCCGGCGGGCCTCGAGTTCCTGCATCAGTTCCGTGAAGGGGACCAGGTCAGCGTTTTCGTTGACGGTCCTGCCTGCGCGGGCGGGGGAGGGGTCGAGGGCGATCGCTTCGTCGACGGGGGTGTGGGTGGGGTCGGAGGGGGCGTCGACAAGCGGGACGGAGCTGGAGCCTTCGCCGAGGCTGCGGTAGGCGCGCTTGACCCAGCGTGGTGCCCACCAGTTGTCCTCGCGCAACAGGTGCATGACGGAGGGCACGATGAGCAGGCGGATGATGGTGGCGTCGAGGGCCAGGGAGACGATCATGCCGAATGCGATGTACTTCATCATGACGATGTCGCTCATGGCGAAGGCGGCGGCGACCACGATCATGATTGCGGCGGCCGCGGTGATGATGCCGCCGGTGTGCGCCGTGCCGTACTTGATGGACTGGTCGGTGGTGGCGCGGTTGTGGCGGGCCTCGACCATGCGGGAGACCAGGAAGACTTCGTAGTCGGTGGACAGGCCGTAGAGGATCGCGATGATGAGCACCAGCACCGGGCTCATCAGTGGGCCTGGGGTGAAGTTGAGCAGGTCGGCGCCGACGCCGTCAACGAAGACGAGTGTGAGGAACCCAAGCGTCGCGCCGATGCCGAGCACGTTCATGATGACGGCCTTCGCCGGCAGGATCAGCGAGCCGAACAACAGCGCCATCAGCAGGAACGTGGCCAGCACCATGTAGAGCGCCATCCAGGGCAGCCGCTCCAGTAGGGCTTCGATGGATTCGACTTCCATGGCCGGGGTGCCTGCGATGTAGACGCCGACGCCCTCTGGCGCCTCGATGGCGCGCAGCTGGTCCACGACTGCTTGGCCGCCGTTGCGGTCCGCAAGTGGTGCGGAGAGCACCGTGGTGCCGTCCTTCGTCGCCTGGGACGGGGACAGCGGCTTGGCTAGGCCGGTGACTTCGCGGGACTGCAGGACCACGTCCACGAGCTGCTCGTTGGTGGCGTTGGTGACCACGAGCTTGATTGGGTCGGTGCGAAACGCCGGGAACTCCTCGTTGAAGGCGTCCTGCGCCTGCCGCGTTTCCTGGTTGGGTGGCAGGTAGCTTTCGTTGATGCCGCCGAAGGTGATGCCGACCATCGGCACGGTGAGCAGCAGCAGCGCGCCGGTCGCGCCGACGACGACTTTCTTGGAGTTGCGCATCGCCCACGCCGGAAGCCGGTACCACACGGTGTCTTCTATTCGACGTCCCCTCCGCGACGTGCGCCGCACCGACCACTTATCGATGTTCGGCCCGAGCATGCCGAACAGGGCCGGCAGCATGGTCACGGAGATGACCGCGGCGAGCATCACGGCGCTAATTGCGCCGTAGGCCACGGATTTGAGGAAGGCCTGCGGGAACATGAGCAGGCCGGAGAGCGCCACCCCGACCATCAGCGCGGAGAAGAACACGGTCTTGCCGGCGGTGGTTGTGGTGGCGGCGACGGCCTCCTCGGTGCTCACGCCGCGGTCGAGTTCTTCGCGGAAGCGCGACACCATGAACAGGCCATAGTCGATGGCCAGGCCCAGGCCGAGCAGCGTAATAATCGACTGGGAAAAGATGTTGACCTGCTGGAACTGCGCCAGGATGGACAGCAGCGACAGGGAGCCGATGATGGACAGGATGCCCACAATCAGCGGCATTGCCGCGGCGACCACGCCGCCGAACACGAATAGCAGGATGATGGCCACGAACACCAGGCCGACTTTCTCGGCGCGGGCGATGTCGTTGGCCATGCCGGTGTCCAGCGCGTCGGCGACGGCGGTGGCGCCGGCGATCTGCACGGTGGCGTCCCCGGGCAGTGTGATGTCGTTGAGCGCCGGCTGGATGGTGCGGAAGTCTTTCAGCGTCTGCTCGCCGTCGCCGACCAGGCCTATCGCGGCAAAGGCGGCGGTGCCGTCCTCGGTGATCTGCTGCTGGTTCGGCGCAGAGAAGTAGCTGGTGATGTGGTCGATCTGGTCCGGAAACTGGGTTTTTAAGGCCTCGATTTGCCGGTTGGCCTCGTTGAACACGGCGGGGTCGGCTACGCCTTGTGGGGCGCGGACAAGCAGGATGACGTCACCGGCGTTGTCGCGACCGAAGGTGTCGTTCTCGATGGTGGCCGCCGTGGTGGAGTCCGCGCGGGGGTCCTCCCAGCCTTCCTGCGAGAGGCGTTCGCCCAGCTTGGAGCCGAAGAGCACCTGCAGCACCACGATTACCGCGATGACCACAATCGGCAGTACTTTGCGCTGCCGGTACGCGAAATGTCCCCACCTGTAAAACACGGCCAGCTCCTACTTTTCCTTGGTGTTGTGCAGCAACGAGGTCAGCGGGCGGAACGGCTGCAGCCATGCGCCGCCGTCCGGCAGGGATTCCAGGTTGATGCGCGGCAGCGGCTCCAGGAATACGTTCGGGATGTCCTCGAGGTCCACGAAGCGCAGCAGCGGGGAGTCGACGGCCCACGCGGCGTGCTCGTGGAACCCGATGACGGTCACGGGCAGGCCGTCCTCCGCGAGCTGTTCGAGCGGCTCCTGGAAGCTTTGGCCGTCGGCAGACGCGACGACGACGCCGCGCAGCACGCCCTCGTCGAGGCGGCGGCGAATGTGGGTGAGCATGTCCTGGTCAACGTCCGAATCCTCAGCAGTCTTCGGTTTTGCGAAGACCGCGAAACCCACGTTGCGCAGCGCGTCCACCCACGGGCGGACCGATTCTGCGTTGTGGGCGGCGACGTTGGTAAACACGGTGGCTTCCGGCTCGATGGTGGAGCCGGTGTCCTGCGAGGCCTTCGCCGCGAGCCCGATCAGCCAGTGGCCGAGGGCGTCGAAACGCGGCCGCTGCGACCCGGAGGGCCGCCCGCCGAGGATCGCGCCGAGCCCCATGTCAAGGTTCGGCGCGTCCCAGACGAGCAAGTAGGTGTCGGGGCCGGGTTCGGCCCCTGGCGTGTAGGGGTGCGTCTTGTCCTGCAGGTCCTGCATGGTTTACTTCTTCTCCCAGAGGTATTCGCGGATCGTGTGGTCTTTTTCCAACCCTTTCCCCTCGAATTTAGTGATGACCTGTCGGTCTGTCAGCAACGGCGCCTCTGGCCACGGCCAACCCTTGTATTCCAGCATGGGTTCCACGTTGACGAGTTCGTCGATCCACTCGGCGTAGTCGGCGTGGTCGGTGGCTACGTGCAACACGCCGCCTTTCTTCAGGCGCGTCGCGATCAGGTTCAGCGTGCCCGACTGGATGATGCGGCGCTTGTGGTGGCGGGCCTTCGGCCACGGGTCGGGGAAGAAGATGCGCACGCCGTCGAGGCTTTCCTCGCCGAACATGCGGGCCAGGACCTCGACGCCGTCGCCGCGCACCATGCGGATGTTGTCGATCTCGCCGCGCACCACGGAGCCGAGCAGCTTCGCCAGGCCCGGCTTGTACAGCTCGACGGCAATCACGTTGGTGTCCGCCTCCAGGGGCGCCATCGCCGCGGTGGAAGTGCCGGTGCCTGAGCCAATTTCGAGGATCGTCGGGTGGCCAGTGCGACCGAACCACTCGTCGACATCGATGGGGGTGTCGCTGAGCATCTGCCCCAGGCGCGGCCAGTGCTCATCGAAGAGCGCCTCTTGGTTGTCCGTCAGCGTGCCACGACGGAACGTCACCGAGCCGAGCCGCGGGTAGTCCAGGCCGGTATCAAATTCAGTTTGTGGGGGCCGCCCGTGGGGCAGTTCGCCCATGCCAGGGCGTGAATTCTCAGACATGTTCATCGTGTTCATTGTCCACACGGTGGATTGAAATGCAATTCCCCCATTTGCCCCCAAAATAGGGTGAATGTGGGTCCGGTCACGTTTGTTTTCGGGTTTGCGCAGTCGTGGAATGTTGTTTTCGCTGCGTACGGCCTATATTTATTGACGCCCCACCGTTCGGGCACACCCCTTTTCGGGGTACATTTACATGCTCACTCTTGGTCACATCTATGAAGTATGTCACTGGTTATGACCGGGGTGGGCGTCGAAAAGCTGGAGACGGACCAGCGTAACCGCGATTTCGATAGGCTTAGGACCTAGAGGTTTGTCTATTTTGACCAGGAGAGATTATGACCACTGCCGTGAAGCGCATCGAAGGCAACGTACCAACCGACAATGAGCAGCTCATTGCTTGGATCAACGACGCTGTCGACCTCTTTGACCCGGACAAGGTGGTTTTCGCGGACGGATCCCAGGAAGAGTGGGACCGCCTCGCAGCCGAGCTGGTGGAGAAGGGCACGCTGATCAAGCTCAACGAGGAGAAGCGCCCGAACTCCTTCCTTGCACGTTCGAACCCTTCCGACGTCGCACGTGTTGAGTCTCGCACCTTCATCGCCACCGAAGACGAGGACGGCGCAGGCCCAACCAACAACTGGCGCGACCCAGCCGAGCTCAAGGCTGAAATGCGCGAGCACTTCAGCGGCTCCATGAAGGGGCGCACCATGTACGTTGTGCCGTTCTGCATGGGCCCAATCAGCGACCCGGACCCGAAGCTGGGCGTCCAGCTCACTGACTCCGCATACGTGGTCATGTCCATGCGTGTGATGACCCGCATGGGCCAGGAAGCGCTGGACAAGATCGAGGGTGACAAGTTCGTACCGTGCCTCCACTCCGTCGGCGCACCGCTCGAGCCAGGCCAGGAAGACGTCGCATGGCCATGCAACGAGACGAAGTACATCTCCCAGTTCCCAGAGACCAAGGAAATCTGGTCCTACGGCTCCGGCTACGGCGGCAACGCAATCCTGGCGAAGAAGTGCTTCGCCCTGCGTATCGCGTCCGTCATGGCGAAGGAAGAGGGCTGGATGGCTGAGCACATGCTCATCCTGAAGCTCACCTCCCCAGAGGGCAAGGTCTACCACATCACCGGCGCGTTCCCGTCCGCATGTGGCAAGACCAACCTGGCAATGCTCACCCCGTCGCTCGAGGGCTGGACCTCCGAGGTTGTCGGCGACGATATCGCCTGGATGCATCTGCGTGAGGACGGCCTCTACGCCGTCAACCCAGAAAACGGATTCTTCGGTGTTGCACCTGGCACGAACTACAAGTCCAACCCGATCGCCATGAAGACGATGGAGCCGGGCAACACCCTGTTCACCAATGTCGGCCTCACCGATGACGGCGACGTCTGGTGGGAAGGCATGGACGGCGACGCCCCAGCGCACCTCGTGGACTGGCACGGCAACGACTGGACTCCAGAATCCGGCGAGAAGGCCGCCCACCCGAATTCCCGCTACTGCACCCCGATCGCACAGTGCCCAACGGCAGCACCGGAGTACGACGACTGGAAGGGCGTCAAGGTCGACGCCATCCTCTTCGGCGGACGCCGTCCGGACACCGTGCCACTGGTCACCCAGGCGCACGACTGGGAGCACGGCACCATGATCGGTGCGATGCTCTCCTCCGGCCAGACCGCTGCCTCCGCTGAGGCGAAGGTCGGCTCCCTGCGCCACGACCCAATGGCCATGCTGCCGTTCATCGGTTACAACGTCGGTGACTACTTCCAGCACTGGATCGACATGGGCCGCGAAGGCGGGGACCGCATGCCGGCGATCTTCCTGGTGAACTGGTTCCGCCGCGGCGAGGATGGCCGCTACCTGTGGCCAGGCTTCGGCGAGAACTCCCGCGTACTGAAGTGGATCGTGGACCGCATCGAAGGCCGCGTCGGCGCAGACGAGACCGTGGTCGGCTACACCGCCCGCGCGGAAGACCTGGACCTGGAGGGCCTCGACGAGCCAATCGAGGACGTCAAGGAAGCCCTCTACCCAGATCCGAAGCTGTGGGAAGGCGACGTCGCGGATGCCCGCGAGTACTTCGCTGGACTCGGCGACCGCGTTCCGAAGGAAATCTTCGAGCAGCTGGATAAGCTCGAGGAGCGCGTCAACGCCGCGAAGTAAGCTTCTGGCGTAAGTAATCCGCTGAGATGAAAGGCCCGCCGTGTGGCGGGCCTTTACTTATGTGAACTTACTCGCCAGAGTTGCCAGCTCCGCTCTGCTCTGCATTCGGTGGGTACGCAGTAGGGCCGATACTTTCTTTTTGATAGTGATTTCCGCGTAATTCAGTCGCTGTGCAATCTGCCGATTGCCTGTTCAGAGCTTCGTTTGTCGACAATTAGAAGCTCCACTAGCTGGACCAACCATGCAGGATTAATCATCTGGGCCATCCGTCCTGCGAAGCTGGATTTCAGTGATGATAGGTACTGCGACAATGTAAACCGTCAGTATTCCCAGCGCATGAGGAGTGAAAGCATCCCAAGGATTTAGGCTAGATACTCGCGCGACTGCAGCAGCTAGAAGAGTGCCACTGATACATCCAAACAGCACGAAGGGGAGAGTAAGACTAATCGTTTCGACGCGGATAAGATTCTTGGCGACCGTATTTTGTACTCCCCGTAAGGTGAGAACCTTGACTAACCTAGTGCGGTCTCTGATTGCTGCAATAGTGATTCCACTTACTGCTGCTAAACCGAACAGCATAATACTGAGCGTCAACGCAGATGCCGCTTCACCGTACCCGGATGACATGGCAGAGTTGACATTGTCGATTCTTTCCTGCGATGTCAATCCGGACTTGGTTTGCATGGTTGCAGACAAAACAACATTAGATGGGAGCTGATCCAAATCTGCGTATAGATATCTGCCCACGTTGTTGATTTCTTCACTGGAGGTCGAAATGAGAATTTCCGTTAGTCCGGGAACTTCTTGGATCCGTAGTGGCGGTAGGTCTAGTTCAGTGTCTGTGGTTGGGATGACAAACTGAGAAGATAGAGCTGCTGCGTCCATTCCCACTGGGGTCAGGAGTGATTCGGCGTCATCCGCTGGACATTCGGGGTCGTCAGTGGCTAGCTCTGCATATTCATGACAGGACATAACGAACGCGTTTATTGAACGTTGGTTGTCCCGCAATAGTCGCCCTTGGCCAAATGTTCCCATTACCCCCGGAGATGTGAATTCTTCGTAGGTGGCCTCAACCTCAGCATCATCGCGAAGAGCTCCCCAGTGAATCCCTGGCTTCCAGTAACTCAGTCCCGAGCTCACCTGTCCAAGTCCGGCATTCGCTAAACCAACTGTCACAGTCGATACTGCGCAGATGCAGAATAAGAGCACTACGCTCGAACCAATGGAGGTTGCACGGTAGCGAAGGGAAGCTGATATTAGAGTCCCTTGGATCCCTCCGCCGAAGACCTTTTCATAACACCAGCCGGCGCCGAGGGCTAGAAATGGCGCAAGATACACCAGCCCAGCAATGATAGGGAGGAAGGCTAAAGGAACCAAGATTGGGAGGGAAAATATCTCGGATGCGATGGCCATCAGGGCCGCTGCTACTATGCCAACTGGAAAGGCAGCTAATTGCCATTTATGCAGTCGTTGCAAAGAGTTTCATCCTCCTCAGATACGTCGCGACACCCATCATGATGGTGATAAGAATCCCACAGCCAAATGCTCCTATTAGGCCAGCGAAAGCATCCGCAGGGAGGAACCCACGGCCTTCCCAAACCACCTTTTCGAGAATGCGAGATACGAGATATAAGGGGGCTACTGAAAGTACAACGCTCACGAGAAGACCGGCCAACGGTGCAGCCGACAGCAACGCAGCCGCGACCCACTTCCCGGCGCCTCGTAGCGCAAGAACCCGAGCAGTTTCCTCCCATGCAGGGTCGAAGATCTTGGACACATTCCAAAAACACACCAGGCAAGGAAGCACGACAACAATAAAGTAGACCAAAACTATATACATGATGGTCTGATCAATTACAGATGCTGAATCTTTGGTTGCAGTGACGGAGCTGTCCACTGCCTTATCTGTTGGCATAACAATGTTCACCATCCGGGAGTCTGCGAGCGCCGTCTTTTTAATTGTGGAAGTGCATTCCAAATCCTCCATGTATCGAACGAACCTGTCCGGCGCGTTATCACCTGCTCCCGCGGCACAATTGAACGATGGAGCCTGACCCTGAAGAGGAACTTTGCTGAGGTGAGCAGGCGTGATAAATGTCAGTTCCAAAACCCCGTCGCCGGAAGCGATCCACCATGTTGCGGAGCTCTGCTGTCCCGCGATAATCTCCGGAGACTGCCAGTTGGTGCGTTCATCCGCATTTACGAGCATCATTATTCCCATGAGCGGAAGAAGCAGGATCACCAGCAGCGCCAGGTTGAAAAATCCCACAACGAATACTTCGCTCCTGTTCCGCTTGGCTAGGCTACCGAGATACACGCGAACCACCGATCTGGTAGATAGCGGATGCATATTTAGTTACTCGGGCATCGTGAGTAACCATCACCACCGGAACTTCGAATTGCTGGGCAAACTTCAGGAACAGATCCATCACAACCCCAGCAGCTTCATCGTCGAGACTGGAGGTTGGTTCATCTGCAGCAATTAGCGAGGGGCGGTTAGCTAGCGCGCATCCAATGCTGATGCGTTGACGTTCGCCCCCTGAGAGCAAACTGGGATAACGATCTTCATAAGCCTCCATATTTAATTGCTTGAGAATTTCCCTCGCCGTAGCGAGACTCTTCCTTCTTCCACCTTGGGACATCTCAGCAATCAGCCGGATGTTATCGCGGCATGTCAGATCCTCAATGAGGCGGTTTCCTTGATCTACTACACCGATATTTTTGAGCCGAAAGTTACGGCGGTCTTTTTCGGGGAACCTTGAGTAGGTCTTTCCAGAAAGTGAAATCGTACCGGAGTCTGGTTGGATGGTTCCGATGATGCAGCTAAGTAGGGTAGTCTTGCCGCTCCCGGATGGTCCGGTGATAGCAGTTAATTCGCCCTGCTTTACGGAAAGGCTAACTTCATCGAAAATAGGTTTTCCCGAGAGGGTTTTGCTGATATCGCTAACTTCAAGCATATGTTCCAGCTCCTAGAAAAATAGATTGTGTGCCGCCGATATCGGCGGCACACAATCCTGTTCTCTTTTACATGTAGACGCAGCGTAGGTCGAGGAAGCCCTCACAGTAGCCACCGGAGGCGTTGTAGTTGTCTCGGCAGCAAGCCCACAGCGCTTTTCCGACGGGTAGCCACAGCATTCCGCTGGAGCGGTGGTTGCGTGCAGATTCAGGTTTCGGGGGGATTCAGTGGAATCGGTGCGAAGAGCGAACGTAGGCATTACTTCTCCTTACTCTCTGGAGCACAGTGGATTTGCTATGCATCTTAGAAGATAGAGCAACCCACTTACTTGGCAAGCACAAACAGAGAAAGAGTATACAAAAGTGACCACCCCGTCGAGGGGTGGAAGAAAACCAAATAAAAGGCATCAGTGAGGTGATCGCAGATCACGCTAAAGCGGAAGAGAGGCGGGACTGCCGTTTCAAGATGCTCCTTGTGAGCCTTTACCGCTCGACGCTATTGAACAGTGATTGTGACAACCTGTGGCTTCTCAAAGTTGCTGACCTGCGCGTGGCCTTCCAGCCGTGTTCTCCCGGAGGACAGGGCCCCAACGCTCGGGCAGGATGCGTCGATGCGTTCCTCCCCCGGCTCGAGCTTCCAGTAGTAGACGGAGTTCTTGTCCGTGTAGTGCACCTTTTCCTGACGCAGACCACCGAGTGCGCATACGCCCGCTGACTTGCCGTCCTCGGTAACCACCTGGATGACTGACTTTTCGCCGCGCGGTTCCACGACGGGTGCCTTCGCGTTGGTTTCGCCAACCACGACAGCCACCACGATGGAGAGTACCGCCAGCACAGCTGCGAAAATGGACGGGGCTTGGAATTGGATCGGGAGTTTCATAGTTGCCGATCCTACCCGCGCAGCACGACTACAAGGTTGGAAACCGCAAATTCGCGAAGCAGGGGCACCCGCGTGAGCCACCAGGCCCAGCGCGGATGGTAGCGCGGGAACGCAGCGAGGAGCCTGCCGGTCGATTCCGCCCACGCCACACCTTCCTTGGCAGAGACGGCGAAGAGGGACTCGCCCCACTTGTTCTTCGGCTCGTGGCCGTGGGCGGCCACGTAGCAACGCCTGGCGAACTCGCCACCCACGTAGTGCTGCCACAGGCCGGTCTCGTGCCCGCCGAAAGGGCCCAGCCACACCGTGTAACTCAGCACCACCAGGCCGCCGGGCTTGACCACCCGCAACATCTCCTCAGCCATCGTCTGCCAATCCGGGATGTGCTCGGCAACGTTGGAGGAGTACACAACGTCGAAGGAGTCCGTGGCGAAGGGGAGGGCGGTGCCGTCGCCGCGGACGGAGCCGTAGCCGGAAATGCCGGCGGCGGACAGCTCGGAGACGCTCGGCTCCACGCCCACGTAGAACGTGTCCGCGAAGGCCTTGGCGAAATAGCCCGGCCCACCACCCACGTCTAACACCGACTTGCCCCGCAGGGGGGTGGAGGTGAGGTCGGCGGAGAGGGCGTCGAGAAGCTGGTAGGTGTCGCGGGCCAACCCCTCGTAAAAGATGCGGGGGCGGAACTGCTCATAGCGAAACGAGTGCAACAAGCGCAACGAACGTGCCAACGTGGCCAGGCGGCGGGTACGGTACATGACAATGAAGATACTGCTGATGTGTTGGCGCGACTCCACCCACCCACAAGGTGGCGGCTCCGAGGCGTACCTGGAACGCGTCGGCGAAGCGCTCGCGGCCGCCGGCCACCAGGTGATCTACCGCACCGCGAAACACACCGACGCCCCGCGCGTTACCCGACGAAACGGCATCCGCTTCGAGCGCGCCGGCGGCAAATACAGCGTCTACTTGCTCGCGCCGTTCGCCGCGTGGCGGCACCGGCCCGACGTCATCGTGGACACCCAAAACGGCATCCCCTTCTTCGCACGCCTCTACTCGCGGGCCACGACCGTGCTGCTCACCCACCACTGCCACAAGGAACAGTGGCCGGTGGCTGGGCCGATCATCGGGCGGTTCGGGTGGTGGCTGGAATCCAAGGTGGCGCCGCGGGTGTATCGCGGGGCGCCGTATGTGACGGTCTCGCAGGCCTCGAAACGCGACCTGGAGGCGCTCGGGGTGGACCCGGCCGCGATCCGAATCATCGAAAACGGGGTGGACCCAGTGCCCGCCGAACTGCCCACCCTCGCCGACGACGGCCGCACCCACGTGGTCACCCTGTCCCGGCTCGTGCCGCACAAGCAGATCGAGCACGCCATCGACGCCGTCGCAGCCCTCGACAACGTGGTGCTCGACGTGATCGGCTCCGGCTGGTGGGAAGACCAACTCCGCGACTACGCCGGCGACCTCGCAGGCGAGCGCGTCATCTTCCACGGCCACGTCGCCGACGACCACAAACACGCCCTGCTCGCCCGCGCGCAACTCCACCTCATGCCCAGCGCCAAAGAAGGCTGGGGCATCGCCGTCATCGAAGCCGCCCAACACGCCGTCCCCACCATCGGCTACGTGGGCGCAGGCGGCCTCGCCGACTCAGTGCAGCACGGGGAAACCGGCCTGCTCGTGGAAACGCACGCCGAGTTCGTCACCGAAGTCGCCCACCTTCTTGACGACGCCCCCCTCCGCCACACCCTCGGCACCCAGGCACAACAGCGCGCCGGGACCTACTCGTGGGCGGAAACTGGGCGCAAGTTCACCCAGTTCATCGACACTCTCGCGCGCCCTTAGAGCAGCTCCGTCGCCCAGTTCAGCTGCTGAATCTTCGTATCCAGCTCCCGGTACTCCTTCGCCGCCTTATCCGCCATCGCGTGCAACTGGCCCACATCCACCGTGGACACATACCGCACCTCGGAGGCCGAATACCGATCCGCGCGTGCCGACGCCGCATCCGCCACCGCGCTATAAAACCTCCGCGCCCGCAAAAACGCATCCCGGCGCGCAATCGCATCCGTCAACGTCGCGTCCCCCTCAAACGGCGTCGACGCATTCGTATGGTTAATCCGGCGGACCAGCGTCTCAATGCTCTGCAGCACCGACGCCGACTCCTGCAGCAACGCCTCCGAATCCTCCACCGGGGTATCCCCCTCCTGGATCCGCGCATTCCGCGTCAAACGACGCTCCAACTCATTCAGCCGATCCTGTGCCTGCGCCCGCTTCGCCAGCGCCTCTGCCAACAACATCGCATCCTCCTTCAAAAAAATAGGCGGCCACCCCCAGCACCGTGGTAGTTCCCAATTCTCATGTGCACTGTGCCCGTGTACCTTGTGCAGGCTTAGGGATCAATCACAGGGACCCGGAAAGCCACCGGGTTACAGGTTTGGGTGGTTTCCAATTGCGCCCGAGGAAACCGGTCGGGCTGGTGCTCGCTGAGTGGCCTGCGCACCACGATAGCAGGTTGGTGGGTGTTGGGGTTGGTGGCGGTTTCGGCTCTGGTTTTGTTCTGGTTTCGTTCCGGTCGAGGTGTTCAAGGAGTGTGACGCTGGTCGCCCAAAATCGGTCGGGCCAGGTGAAAATGCGCGACCTGCAAGGGGATAGTGTCGGGCCAAAGGGGCCTATTGCGATTCCAGACGAAAATATCCGGCGCGTCGGCCAGGTATGTGTTGAGGCGGCTCGGGTGGAGATCCATCGGGTTTGAGTCTGGCGTCTCGTAGTGGAATAAGCGCGGGGTGACCTTTTGCTTTGAAAAGCTCACGATGACGCAGAAGACATGAGCTTGGTCACTTGCTTCGTTCGCCCAACGGAAGGTGTCGTGCGCGAAGTCAATGTGGAAGCCCAATTGGGTGATTGGGTACCAAATGTTTGCTACCTGTTCGCCTTGGACAACCGAGTTGGTCGATACGAATGCCGTGCGTACGGTGTGGTCGCCCATGTACTCTGCGGCCTTGATGAACCAACCCGCTACGTAGTCGATGTTGCCGACATTCTTCGTTCCCTTTGGAAAGACTGAAGTGCCCCAGGTTTTGTTCCGTCTGAGCAGATGGGAAAATCTGGGGCACTTCAATTGACTTCCTTCACCCCGTTCACTAGGTGTGAGGAAGTTGAAGGTTGGTGACCGAAGCAATCTTAGATCGCCGAAATTCGGCCTGCGCGATAGCTCGGTAGAAATTATCATTATTAGCACCACTGCCAATATCTACGGAGGATCTGGAGCACCACATCGTGAAAGAAAAGCTCACAACAGCCCTAGAACCAATCGTCGGTACGTCCTACTCACTGATGATCGCAGACGTTATTGCTTGGCTGGCCCTATAAAACCATGGACAATATCGAGCATCGCATTTCCCAATTAGAACTTAACCAAGGACGGATCGCAATCCTACTCAGCTCAGCCCCCGAAGAGCATAAAGCGTGGGATAAAGCGTGCCTATGCCATGACCTCACCTTCGAACAAGAATACAGGACTCGACAAGAAATCCTAGATTTCCTCAACTCAGAAGCGACTGATAGTAACGAACTACTATCAAAAGTAAGCCACATCGTAGGACATCCCGCAGTAGCTCGCGACCTCGTAAGCGCATTTAAACAACGTGGCACGGCAGCTCAACGATGGAAAGAAATAGACTCGGAAAACCTACTCTGACCATTCAGCTCACTGACTGAATGTTTCACAGAAAGAGCATCAAGTGTTGAACTAGTACTCAACGTTTGATGCTTTTGTCTTTCTGTTTTCCCATATGAGGGCGCTCCACTGGTGAGTGCATCGCTGGAGGGCCTGAAACGTGGTATTACGAACCTGATCAGCCCTTCTATTTGGCAGATTCAACAGCAGAATCATGTATTAGGATGGAGATTTCCATTTTGCAGGGTGGAAAGTACGGAATCCGCTTTTACCCTATCCATTGGCCTCAACAAGATGGTGGTGAAGTGCCCCGGTTTTTGTTCCTAGGCATGTGCCTTGTTTTCCATTATCCCGTGGTCCTGGGAACTTTCTTTGTGGTCAGTCGTCGCGACCTGGGGAAACACTACGTCGGTCGACCGGAGCAGCTGCAAAACGCAAAATGGTTCCCGAGCTTGGGAACTATTTCGGCGGGCACGAGCGAGCAAACGAAGTGGCCTGGGGAAACGCGTCCGGAGGGCCACCGAGGCCCCCGAAAACGCGAAAAAGTTCCCGGACGCAGGGCGCGGGAACTTTTTGCAGATGGAAGGGAGGGGGATGGGGTAGGACAGAGCGCGTTGAGTATCAGTGAGCCGGAGTTTAGGCGGCCGCGAGGAGGCTGTCTGTGCGCAGGCGGTTGAGCATCTCGGCTTCGACGAGGACGGGGATGAAGTCTTCGACGGTTGCGGTGCTGCAGTGCTCGGCGAGGACGGTGTCGAAAGTGTTGTTGATTTCGGCTTCGCTGAATTGTGGGGTCCAGGTCTCGAGGAGGTCGTGGCGGATGTTGCGAAGTACGCGCTTCTGGATGGTGTTGAACTGAATCTGCATGGTTACGCTCCTTGTTAAACTCTTGTTTACCTGGAGTTCACTTTAACCTACGCGCAAGAATACTGCAAATGCTCCAATAATGGGCGCGCCCCAACTATCTAATACGCCTGGTCAATACCGCAATCAGGGGCGAGACGCACCACAAACCGAACAGTCCGAGGCCAAGCGGCGGCAGCCCGACGGGCGCAGCACCCGTGTTTACCGAGCGGCCATCTGGGTACACCACCACGCCGACGCCCATCGAGGCGGCAAGCCCCACATCCGCGTTAAGGGCGGACCAGCGTGGGGACGGCGGGTCGACTTCCACGTCGCCAACGCGCAGCGCGCCGGACTCGACGACGTTCATGATTTTGGGGGCGGGGTCGACGATGGTGGCGCCGTCGGCGCGTCGGGTGAGGGTGGGGCGGTCGACGAAGAAGACGTCGCGGCCCTGGTCGTCGACGTGCGGGATCGGGAGGGAGGAGGCCGGAACTGGGGTGAGGGCGGAGAGGGCGAAGGGGGCGTCGAGAAGCTGGAGGAGGGCGAAACTGCCCGCGAGCTGGGCGCGAAGCCCCGGCAGGTTGCCAGCGGCGGTGACGTAGGCGGGGATAGCGAGGATGAGGAGTTTGTGGGCGTCGCGAAGGAGGCCGCCGCCGGGAACGTGCTGGATGACGGGGGTGAGCCAGCCTGCCCACGACGCGAGCGCCAGCGCGAACCCGAGGCCCGCCAGTACGAGGAGGCGGCGCGGGACGTGGCGCCACGCCAGGCACAGCACGGCAAACAGCAGCACGCCGAAGACGGCGAAGCCGGAGGCGCGGGAGGCGGGTACGGCGTGGGCGTTCCAGATCCCGCCCAGGCCGAGCAGTGCACCGAGGGTGCCGACGCTCCCCTCCGCACGCGGGGCGAACATGGCGGCGGCCTGCGCCGAGGATGTGCCCTGTCCGCCGCTAAAAGCGGCAACTGCACCGGCGACAATCCAGGGCGCGCAGGTCAGGGCGCTGAACAGCCAGCGCCTGGAGTGGAGGGCGGCCGCGATGGCGCCGGTTGGGGTCAGCGAACACACCCACTGGGCAGCGATGCTGCCGCGCGCGCCAAGTGCCACCAGCGGCAGCAGCCAGGCGGCCACCGCCACCGACCACTGCCCCTGCAACAGGCGCTCGACGACGAACGGGTTCCACACCGCGACCGTGATCGCCGCGAACCGGCCCCAGCCGCTACTGCCGATCCGCCATGGGCTGGCTGGCGGATCGGCAGTAGCGGCTGGGGCCGGTTCGCGGCGATCACGGTCGCGTGCACCGCCAGCACCGGGAAGGGGAGGACGGCGAGCAGTGCGTCCTGGGGGACGTTGCGGGCCGGCAGGTCCCCGAAGCCGAGGGCTGCGCGAGTTAGCGCCATGTCCGGTAGGACGAGCATGTCCCGGTACGCGAGCGCCTCGCCCGGCGCGAGGAACGGCCAGGTCACGCCGAGGACCAGGGCCGCCGCGTAGGCAACCAGCAGCCAGGAGAGCAGACGCCCCTTAATCACGGCGGCGCCGCACCAGCAGGACGAAGGCGTAGAAGAGCGCGAGCGCGCTGACCAGGCGGGTTACGAACGCCATGACCTGGAGGGATTTGAGGATGTGGACGTCGTGAAGTGCGGCGGAGGCCGCGGTGGCCTTGTTCTCTTCGCTGAGTGTGTAGAGGCCCTTGAGGGGGCCGCGCGTGATGGTCCACGACTCGTCGAGGAGGCGGCCGGTGCGGCGCTCGACGTCGATGGTGCGCTCGGCGTGGTATTCGGGCACGTCGATGGTGGCGGTGTACTTGTAAGTTTCCAGGCCGGCGACCCAGCCGGCGCCGAGGTAGTCCAGGGGGACGACGAGGTCCGCAAGCGGGTCGTAGAACGGGTAGGAGCGGCGCTCCGGGTTGTACGGCAGGACGTAGCCTAAGCCCTGGCGTCCGCTGGTGGGGTAGGCGGAGGCCGGATTGACCTCGAAGGAGTCCTCGGCGATGACGGTGCCCTCGTTGCGGACGGTGGCGGACATGGTCAGCGCCTGCTTCTTCGGGTGCTCCTCCGAGGGACCCTCCGTGATGAGGAGGGTGCGGGTGAGGGCGGAGGGGCCGTCGAAAAGGAGGGTGCTTTCGGTGGGGGCGAGCACCCGCTGGTGGTTGATGATGAGCGGGGACAGGAAGTTCAGCGCCACGCACACCGCGATGATGGCGGCGCAGATGCCCAGGCGCCGTTTGCTTACAATGTCCACATCAGAAACATTAACGTACTCCCGGAACTGGCGGGCCTGCGCGGTATCGCGGCGCTCGGCATTGTGGTGACGCACGTGGCGTTCCAGACGGCCACCGACTCGCCGGTGCTCGCGCGCTTCGACTACTTCGTGGCCGTCTTCTTCGCGCTGTCGGCGTTTTTGCTGGCGCGCGGCGAGCCCCGCCCGGCGCGCGAGTACTACTGGCGTCGCGTCGCTCGCATTGTGCCTGCGTACGTGGTGTCCGTGGCGATCATCGTGGTGACGTTGCCGCCACTGGCGGGGGTGCGCGCCGGCCCGCTTCTGGCCAACCTGACGCTCACGCAGCTCTACGTCTCTGGCGGTCTTATCGACGGCCTCACCCAGCACTGGTCGCTCTGCGTCGAGGTGGCGTTCTACCTGTGTCTCTTTTTCACATCTCGATGGGTTTTTTATAGAGATGTGGGAGCCCCAAGATCGGAAGGGGGCCGCGCCGTGGTGCTGGCGGTGGCGGTGGCGGCCGCCCTGGTGTGGCCGCACCTGATCCCCAGCCCGGAGCAGACGCCGGGGGAGCTGAACCTGCAGATTTGGCCGATCTCCTTTGCGCCGTGGTTCGCGGTGGGCTTGCTGTGTGCGGAGGTGGAGCGCGCCGGGCACACGTGGCGGCTGCGGGTGCCGGGGCTGCGCTGGGTGTTTCCGGCGTTGTCGTTGCCTGTCGCGTGGGCGGGCGGGGTGCTTGGGCCTGCGGGTTTGGAGCACCCGAGCGCCGCCGAGTTCAACGTCCGGGTGCTGCTCGGCGCGCTGTTCGCAGCGCTGTGGATCGTGCCGTTCGCGCTCGCGCCGCGCCTGCACGGCACCGCCCTGTGCACCCGCCCGGCGCAACTGCTGGGCCGCTGGTCGTACTCGCTGTTCCTGTGGCACATGGCGGTGCTCTACTTCGTGTTCCCAATCTTGGGGGTAGGGCTTTTCGACGCCCACTTCGTCCCCGCCCTCACCCTGACGGTGCTGTTGAGCCTGGTGGTGAGCTATCTGTCCTACTCGTGGGTGGAGGTGCCGGGGGCGAAGGGGGTGCACCAACTACGCGCGGGAGTTGTTAGGTAAGGCTTGCCTGGCATATTGTTATTCCGCTCTATTGGAACAATCGTAATACGGCAAGGAAACCACTGTGAACATCCTGCGTAAAGCAATGACCGGCGCCGTCGCACTGTGCGCGGCCGCCTCACTCGCCGCGTGCTCGGGCAACAGCACCGACACCACCCCATCCGCCGAGCCGACCCCGGCGGACAAGGCGCTGACCGTCACCGACGTCACCGGCCGCGAAGTCACCTTCGACCACGCGCCGGAGCGCATCGTCCTCGGCGAGGGCCGTGGCGTCTTCGCCACCGCGCTGCTCGGCGGGGACCCCTTCGACCACGTCGTGGCCTACGGCAACGACCTGACCAAGGCCGCCCCGGCGTTCAAGGACAAGGTCTTCGAAATCAGCGAGGGCGCCATGAAGGCGCAGGAGATCGGCAACATCGGCAAGGGCGACGTCTCCCTGGAGACCCTCATGGCGCAGGAGCCGGACGTCGTCGTGATGACGCTCGACCAGAAGAAAGTCGCCGAGGAATCCGGCCTCCTGGAAAAGATGGACCAGACCGGCATGAAGTACGTCTTCACCGACTTCCGCCAGTCCCCACTCGAGCACACCGTCAGCTCCGTGCAGCTGCTCGGCGACCTGCTGGGCAAGTCGGAACGCGCCAAGGAATACGGCGAGTTCTACGAATCGAAGGTCGAAGAGATCAAGGGTCGGGTCGAAGAGGCCGTCGCAAAGGACGGAGAGAAAGACGGCCTGATCTGGTCCGCCGCGGGCTTCGTTGACTGCTGCAGTACCCCCGGCAAGGCGAACCTCGGCCAGCTGCTCACCGCCGCGGGCGGCAACAACCTGGGCGAACAGCTCATCACCGCCGACTCTAAGCAGTTCAGCGCTGAGAAGATGATCGAGCTGCAGCCCGAAAACCTCATCGTCACCGGCGGCGAGTGGGCACGCAAGCCCGACCAGCCGGACACCTTCAGCCACGTCGAGCTCGGCTACCAGTCCAGCCCGCAGCGCGCCGCCGAAACCCTGAATAACCCGCTGGGCACTCCGGGCCTGGACCTGCTGCAGGCACCGAAGCAGGGCAAGTACTTCGCCGTCTACCACCAGTTCTACGACAACCCGTACAACGTGTTCGCACTTGAGGCGTTCGCGAAGTGGCTGCACCCAGAAGCCTTCGCTGACATGGACCCGGCAAAGGACTTCGAACAGTTCCACGCCGACTGGCTGCCATTCGACTACTCCGGCGCGTTCTTCGCCCAGGCACAGCAGTAGGGGAACCATGAACCAGCAAGATCAGGCGATCCGCGCCTACCACCAGCGAGGACGACGCAAACTCATCGCGATTAGCGCGCTGCTGCTCGTCGCGTTCATCAGCTTCGTCGTTGCCACGGTGGTCGGCCCGATCAACCTCAGCGCCTCCCAGCTTCTCGACGCCCTCCTCCACCCCAACACCGCACCCGAGCAAGCCTCCGTGGTGCTGTGGGACCTGCGCCTGCCGGCCTCGGTGATGGCGCTGCTCATCGGCGCGTCCCTGGGACTTGCGGGCGGGATGATGCAAACCATCCTGGACAACCCGCTCGCGGAGCCGTTCACGCTGGGCATCTCGGCGGCGGCCGCGTTCGGCGCCGCGATGTCGATCGTGCTGGGCATCAACCTGATCGCGCACCCCCAGTTCAACCTGGCGCTCGCCGCTGCGCTGGCCGCCCTGGTGGCGGTCTGTCTCTTATTCCCATCCAGATGTGGATTAGAAGCCGCGGACCCGCCGGACGAAGGCGTAGAAGGACGCGGGCGCCCTGGTGGCGGTGGCCGTCGTCGCCGCAGCAGCCGTGTGGCGCGGCGCCGCCGCCGAAACCATGATCCTGCTCGGCATCGCCCTGTCCTTCTTCTTCCAGGCGCTGCTGTCGCTCATGCAGTACGGCGCAACGCTTGAGGCGCTGCAACAGATCGTCTTCTGGACGCTCGGCTCCATGCAGCGCGCCACCTGGCTCGCCGACGGCATCATCGGCGTCCTCCTTGCCGCCGCAATCCCGTTCGTGGTGTTCAACGCCTGGCGGCTCACCGCCCTCCGACTTGGCGACGCCCGCGCCGCCTCCCTCGGCATCAACGTCTCCCGCCTGCGCGTCACCACCCTGATCGTGGCATCCCTGCTGGCAGCAGCTTCGGTGGCCTTCGCCGGTGTCATCGGCTTCATCGGACTGGTCGGCCCCCACATCGCCCGCATGTTGGTCGGGGAGGACCAGAAGTTCTACCTCCCCGCCTCCGCCGCGGCCGGCGCGCTGCTGCTCACCGCCGCGCACGCCGTCTCCATCACCGTCAAACCAGGCCTGGTGATCCCGATCGGCATCATCACGGCCATCGTCGGCGTCCCATTCTTCGTCTTCCTGATCTTCTCCCGCTACCGCAAGGCAGGCCACTAACCATGATCGTCGCCACAGACCTCAACGTTGCCTACGGACGCACCCCTATCCTCCACGACATGACCTTTCGCCTGGGCACCCCCGGCGCCGTCACCGGCCTCCTCGGCCCCAACGCCGCCGGTAAGTCCACCCTGGTCAAAACTATCGCCGGGCTCAAAACCCCCACGTCCGGCACCGTCACCACCACCTGCGAGCCCCACGACGTCGGCTACGTCCCCCAAGACCTGCTGACCAGCGCGTCGCTGACCGCGTTCGAATCCATCGTCGTCGCCGCAAAAGCCGGAGGCGCCGTCACCAACCCACTCGAGGCCACCGCCGCGATGATGGACCGCCTCGGCATCCTCCATATCTCCGACCGGATGGTCTGCCACATGTCAGGCGGCCAGCGCCAACTCGTCGGCGTCGCCCAGATGCTGGTACGCGAACCCCAACTCCTCCTTCTCGACGAACCCACCTCCGCCCTCGACCTCCACCACCAAGTCAGCCTGCTCACCATCATCCGCAACATCGTCGCCGACACCGAACGCCAAGCCGTCGTCGCAATCCACGACCTCAACCTCGCCGCCCGCTACTGCGACGAACTCCTCGTCATGAAAGCCGGCCGCGTGGTCACGCACGGCGAACCCCTCGACGTACTCACCCCCGAACTCCTCGAAGAGGTCTACGGCATCGAAGCCCGGGTCCTGTACGACCCAGTCTCCGGCGCGCCCGTCATCTGCCCTGCGTAGGGGGTGGTAGGGGGTTGATCCGTTTTGGTATGGAACTGTTCTGGGTAGGCATTCAACAAGAGTCAGCGTAGGTGGGGTGCATATGTAACTTCGATGCCAGCCCCAGAGACAGATTGTGTTGCATATCACAGTATTGAAAAAGAGTAACATGCGTGATAATATCGACACCAATGCATTTATCTCATACGAACGCAGCCTTCATCCCTACCTCAAGGAGCTGTCATGTATCTCAACTCCCATATCAGAAAGATCTTCAACCGGGCTACAGTCCTGGCATCATCGGCTTGTCTGGCCATGGCTGTGGCGCCAGTGGCAGTCCATGCTCAGGAATCATTCATCGGAGAAGAAGCTGAAACCACGGTCGGAGTAATTAACCCGAATGATCAGTCGACTAGATCAGTTTCCTCGGAGATGACACTGGATGAGTATTGGACACTGGATCGCATGTCGAGAGCCACTCCTGTTGATGCAACCCTCGACTTGCCATTTGCGGCGGACCGAGCAACGTCAAACAGCAAAGAGGTTGTCGTTTCCCCTGAAGTGCCAGAACGTGAACAAGAAGCATCAGAACCTATTGAACCGTTCTCCTCATCTCAAACGGCCAGTGAGGCGCACTCTCGAATCGGCAATTCCGGTGCTGCGAATGGAAAAGTATTTTTCTCAAAGAAAGTCAATGGCCAATATGAAGATCACGTCTGCTCCGCATCTGCCGTAAACTCAGACAACAAAAGTACCGTAATTACTGCCGGTCACTGCGTTCATAGCGGGAGCGGAGGTGAGTTTCATAAAAACTGGGTATTCGTTCCAGAATATACGATCGGTGTTGCACCCCATGGGAGATTCAAGGCCAATTTTATGACCACAACTACTGACTGGGCCAACTATGGAGCTACACCTCGTGGGTTTGCTTCTGACTTCGGGTTTGTCACTGTCAACTCAGAAAGAGGGAAACGTCTCGTCGATGCGGTTGGAGGCCATGGACTGCGCTCCGGAAATGCAGGTTCGTTCAAAGCTGACATAATTGGATATCCCCGCAAACGTTTCCTGGGTTCCGCTATGTTTCGGTGTACGGTACCGGTGAAAAACGAAAATTGGTCGTCCTTCAATTTCTACATGTCATATGGGTGCAACTTTGGCGGTGGTGCATCCGGTGGCGCATGGCTAGAAGACTTCAACGGAACTCTGGGGCATATCCGCTCCGTGAGTTCGTTTGGTCCTGAAAACGGTGCGTCGTATCTCGGTTCGCCGATCATAACCTCCAAGATTTGGGACATGTTTGATTCAACGGCGAGTCGGCCAGTGAAGTAAGGAGTGAGAATGTCTGGCATACTATCTAAATTCGGCATAAACGCAGGTTTGAATGCGCAAACTGTACATTTGGTCGGCGTTATTTTAACTGTGTTTGCGATAGTGGGAAGTACCATAGGAATAGTCTCAGCCACACCTGTCGGCGACGAACTCAGCAGTGCAATGGGGATCGTCCACAAAACTCGACAAAAACCTTTCGACCGAGAGGCGCGCAACGATCTCAAAAATGAGCGTCAAGTCAAATGGGCAGGCTATCAAGTAATTAGTCCGACAGAAATTCGAGTGTTCTTCCCCGCCGGAACCGAAACTTGCTACGGATACCGCGCGGAGACATCGGAGACCGCGACATCAGTAAAAGTTAGAGTGTACGAAGGGAATATTCCAGGATCGCCTGATAAGTGCATCCTGATCGGTTCCACGGCCTCCATGAAGGTGACGTTGCAGTCGCCACTTGGGGCTCGCTTGCTCCAGAACTGGTAGATCACCCGCCTGTTGTGTGAGAGTTTTCCGACGTTTCTTTGGCCCGTGCCCTAATGGGAACGGGCCAATTTACGGGGTGGAGCCCAATAAATCTCAGATTCACCCCGCGTACTCCGCGCTGTCAAATGTCCCTGAGTAGTCGGGCGGTTTTCGTTCCGGCCGTGATGGACTGAAAACGCGGTAAAGCTATCGTCTGCAACCCGAAGAATTTAGGCCGAGTCACCCTTCTGCCAAGCAACGATTGCTTCAGAAAAAGAGAGATCTGGATTCTTCTCCCGATAGCTCTTTAACTCTGCTGCCGAAGGGATTGGCAGATCAGAAGCAATAACATCATCGAATGCTGAGCGCCGATTATGCGACCGCAACCCCCACACGCCAATCGCCGCGACTACCGTCGCAAGCAGAAACTGGCCGGAAAGAAGCCCCAGTACCGCCGCGAATAGAGCCAAATATGATCCAATGATCGTTAGTTTCTCAGACATAACGACACCTTTCGCAATATCTCGGTCGTGCTATCTACTCAAAGCACTGGTCTTTGATTCCTGCAATTCTTGTCAGCTCTGCTGTGAGCACCGGCTGCGATCATTCTAGTGATTGCTGCCGCACATCGCAGAGCGCTTGTATATGGAGTGACTTTGTCGCCTTGGGAAGTAGAAGCAGCGGGATGTCCCCGACACTGCGCTGAGGAGATGGCGCGCTGTCACTCGAATTCGTTCCGGGCGAGGTGTTAAAAGTGTGCGAGGCGAGGGGCGGCCGGGTGCGCACCAAATTCCTGCATGAGGTTTGCGCGACCTGGGGGTTTGCAAACGCACTCGCGGGAAACCCGGAATCTGGTGCGAAGAAGCAGCGGTCGTGGGAACTTTCTTCGTAGACAGACGACGCGACCTGGGGAAACGTCACGTCGGTCGACCGGAACCGGCCCCAAACGCGAAATGGTCCCGGGCGCGGGAACTTTTTCAGCAGGCGGCCGGGCAGCCAAAATCTAGTCCGGCCAGGCCAGACAGGCCACCGCGACGCACCCAGCCGCGAGCATGACGGTGGTGTCGCCGGCGTACCCGGCGGAAGGCCAAGGTGCGCGGGCCAGCCACAATCCCATGGCGGTGATGGTTCCGGCGGCGATGTATCGGCTGGCCAGCAGGGTATAGCGGCGCACCACCCAGACACCGATGGCGCTGACGATCCCGAGTACCGGGTTGATGCACAGCGCGGCTGCCAGCGGCAACGCTGCCACCATCCTGCCGGGGACGGGGCGGGCCGGAGTGCCAACGCCACGGCGCCGCCACGCGAACCACCCCAACACCAGCACGGTGACCAGGCTGAGCGCCGCCCCGCCGAACAGGCTGAGGCGGTAGGGGTGCTCGCCGGCGAAGGAGAACGCGAGGGTGCCGCCGCGTCCGGAGGGGATGCGGAAGGCGAGCTGGCCGGCGTCGATGCGTTGGGCGGTGAGGGGTTCGCCGTCGAGGCTGGCCTGCAGGCCCGGGTTGAACGCGCGGGTGGTGATGAGCAGGCGGTCCTGGTCGGCGGGCGCAACTGCGCCACCAACAACTGGCGCCCACGAAGCAGCGGGCACAGGCCCGCGCCGCAGCGTGATCGTCTCGGCGTCCGTGACAAGTTCGTGGCGCCCGGCGGGGAGGAAGACGGTGTTGGTGGCGGAGGAGCCGTCGATAAGGGCGGGGGAGGAGAGGTGCCATTCGGCGTCTTCGGCGGTGGTGAAAGCGCGCTGCAGGACCGTGGTTTCGGGCAGGAGGCGCTGGAAGAAGTAGGTGTCGGCGGTGCCGGGGACGTCGACGATGCGGTGGACGCCGGCGTCGATTTCGGTGATGCCGACGGGCTCGGTGAGCGTAAGGGTGGTTTCGCCGCGCACGCTGATGGTGCGGGGCTGGTCGGCCACGAGGCTGAGCGTGCGCTCGCCGGAAGTATCCGTGACCTGCACTTTCGTGTTGGCGGTGGCGGTGATGGTGGCGGTGTCGGCGGGGGGGGGGGAGCGCAGCCACGGGTTTGGGCCTTGGGCGGCGGGCCACCAGGCGGTGCTTTTTTTCACACCCTAGTGTGGATAAGAGGCACAATGGGGACGCGGCAACTTTCGGCGTGGACGCCAATAAATCTCTTGTTCATCCCGCGGTCTTCGCGCTGTTTCATGTTCCCGCGTTCTCGGGGGGGTTTT
>NZ_LT622813.1:0-245831 GCF_900099485.1 Corynebacterium sp. MC3 | reverse complement strand
CGTCATGGCCCAGGCCATGAGAGGAGGGGATGCGACCGGGTGGGTATCCCCCGCGGGGAAAAGGGTAAGCATGGCTTGGAAGGGGTGATGCGGTTCGCGGTGGTGGGGCGCGGTTGGGTACCCTTGTCTTTTATACCCATTAGGGTGTGTAGAAGAGAGAGGGAGATGGCGGTCAGCGTGGTGAGGATGCGCGGGCTGAACGCGTAGAGCGCCCCGGCCACCGCGGGGCCCGCCACCCCGCGCATGCCCAGCCGCCTGGCTAGCGCGTACGTCCCGGAGAACGCCAGGCCGACCAGGAGCGTCCACCAGCAGCGCTGCAGCACCCAGGCGGGCAGCGGCAGCAGGAAGAACGCGCCCTGGGGGAAGAGGTAGCCGTACGCCTGGTTCTGCAACTGCCCGAGCGTGAATCGGTCCGTGTAGGCGTGCAGCGCCTGCGCGAGGAACCCGGCCGGGTTCGTAGTGAGGTCAAACTTGGTGTCCGCGGCGATCTGCCCCGGCGCCTGCGCCCACACAATCAGCGCGATGAAGGCCCACGCGACCAGGTGGGGAGTGCAGCTGCGGAGTTTAGCGCGCGCCATATTCCGGGCCGCCAAGCACGGCCTCGTCTGCCGGGACGGCGTTGGACACCGGCACGGAATTCTGCCCGGAGAACGCCGCTACCCCAATCACGCCCACCACGCCGAGCACAACACCGACGACGGCGCTAGCCACAACGGAAGGCAAGGTAGTACGGTTTGACATGTGCAAAAGCGTACCAGACGTGTATGGGGGTCCGCCGCGGCGACGGCGGGGCTCGTCGTCGTGCTCGCCGGGTGCGCACCCGAGCCAGCCCCACAACCCGTGACGACGCCCACTCCGCTCCACAACCACATCCCACTCCTGCCCACCGACACGGTGCCGATCACCGAGATTGTCCCCAAAACGCCTGCCCAGCAGCGCGTCCCGGAGGATCTGCGCCTGCGCGTGGCCTCCCTCATGGTCGTCGGGGTAAAGAACTACGACCAGGCCCGCGCGGCCCTGGACCAGGGTGTTGGCGGGCTTATCATCCCCAGCTGGGCCGACCCCAAACTTCTCGACGACCCCGGCCGCGACATCAATGCGCTGCGCGAGCAGTACCCGCGCGGGTTCACCGTCGCCATCGACTTTGAGGGCGGCCGCGTCCAGCGCCACACCGACATCCTCGGGGACTTTCCTGCGCCCGGTCGCCTCGCCGCCGGCACACCCGCGGTGATCCAGGGCACCGGCTACGACATCGGCCGCTCGCTTCGCGCCCACGGCATCAATGTGGACTACGCCCCCGTCGTCGACATCGACGCCGCCGACTTGCCCATCATCGGGGACCGCGCCTTCCACCGCGACCCCGCCGAAGTCACCCGCATTGCCGGGCTCTTCTCCCAAGGCCTTATCGACGCCGGCGTCACCCCCACCTTCAAACACTTCCCAGGACACGGCCGCGCCTCCGGCGACACCCACAAGAAGCTCGCCACCACGCCACCCATCGGGGACCTGCACACCTTCGACTTGGTCCCCTACGGCGAGCTCCTGCAGCGCTTCCCACGCGCCAGCGTCATGGTCGGCCACATGATCGTGCCCGGCCTCGGTGCCGAAGGCGTGCCCAGCAGCCTCAACCCGGAGGCCTACCGTATCCTGCGCGAAGGCGACTACCCCGGCGGCGTCCCCTTCGAAGGCGTCGCCGTCACCGACGACCTCTCCGGCATGCGCGGCATCCTCGAATACGCCCCCACGCCCGAGGCGGTCCGCCTCGCCATCAGCGCAGGTGCCGACCAAGCCCTCTGGTCCTCCGGCCACGACATCGGGCGGATCATCGATGGTGTCGTAGCGGGCGTCGAAAAGGGAGAAATCCCCGAGTCCCGCATCAACGAGGCCGCGACCCGCGTCCAACAACAACTCATTGACGTTGGGTTATAGCCCACACTCGATTACCCTGGGGCGGGTGAATAGGGCAACAAAGATCTTCATCGGCTTCTCCGTGGGCGTGCTCGCGGTGCTGCTGGCCATCTACCTCGCCGACCTGGCGCTCAACCGCGGCCACGTGCCGCGCGGCACCACCGTCGGCGGCGTCGCCATCGGCGGACTCACCCCGCAGGAAGCAGAAGCCGAGCTCAAAGCCCAACTTGGCGACGCCCCCTCACGCCCCATCACCGTCACTTCCGGGCCAGAGCGCGCCGAAGTGGTGCCACAGCGCGCCGGGCTCGGCATCGACTACGTGGCGACCATTGAGGCGGCCGGGCTGCAGTCCGCAAGCCCGATTGAGCGCCTCAGCGGCCTGATCCGAGAGCACGAAGTGGCCGTCGTTCCCAGCGTCGACGACGCGAAACTCGCCCCCGAAATCACCCGCCTACAGAAAGAACTGCACCGCGACCCCGTCGACGCCGCCATCACCCTCGAGGGTGGCACCGCCCGCGAACGTACCCCCGAAGACGGCCAGGACGTGCCCGCCGACGCGCTGCGCACACAGCTGACCGCCCACTGGCTCAACCCCGATGGCGTCACCGTTGAGCCGCAACCAATAGCGCCGCGCATCGGCGCTTCCGCTCTGAAGGAAGCGATGGACGGCCCGGTCCACCGCGCCCTCTCCGGCCCACTCACCGTCAACGGCCGCGAGAACGTCACAGCCGTGATCCCGAAGGAACGCATCGGCGAAATCCTCCACTTCGACGAGGCCCTGAAGCCCGTCGTCGACCATAAGGCAGCCGGCGCGATCCTCGGCGAGCAGCTGCAAGAGTCCGAGGTCGAGGCCAAGAACGCCCGCGTGCTCACCAGCGGCGGCATCGAACCCTCCGTCGACGGCATCAGCGTCGACTGGGACACCACCTTCAAAGGCTTCGACGACCGCCTCCTCCACAACGCCGACCGCACCTGGGACGCCACCTACAAAGACGTCCCCGCCACCTTCACCACCGCCGACGCCGAACAAGCCACCTTCAACGACACCGTCGGCTCCTTCACCACCGGCGGATTTTCCGGCGCCTCCGGCGAGAACATCCGCATCGTTGCCAACACCGTCAACGGTGCGATCGTCAACCCTGGCGAAACGTTCTCCCTCAACGGCTACACCGGCCCCCGCGGCACCGCCCAGGGTTACGTCGAATCCGGCATCATCATCAACGGCCGCGGCGGCACCGCCGTCGGCGGCGGAATCTCCCAGTTCGCCACCACCCTCTACAACGCCGCCTACTTCGCCGGCATGACCGACGTTGCCTCCACCCCGCACTCCTACTACATCTCCCGCTACCCAGCCGGGCGCGAAGCCACCGTCTACGAAGGCGCCATCGACCTCGCCTTCCGCAACGACAGCAACCACCCCGTCAAAATCGTCACCAACTACGGCGGCGGCAACATCACCGTCAGTCTCCTTGGTGTCAAGACCGTCAACGTGCAGTCCATCAACGGTGGACGCTGGGCCTACACCCAGCCGCAACCCCGCACCGTCACCGGCCCCGACTGCGCCCCATCCGGCGGCGCCCCCGGCTTCACCACCTCCGACACCCGCGTGATCACCGACCTCGACGGCAACGAACTCAGCCGCGAAACCACCACCACGGTCTACGACCCGCAGCCCATCGTCCGCTGCGGGTAGGGTCTCTGTTCTTGGCTTCTTCCCTTTCGCTTCAGTGACAAAAGACGCACCTCTTGACGTCTAGCCCTTTTATGGCCTGCGGTTATGGCGACCAAATTTTTCCGGGTTGCGTCTTTTGTCACTCGCGTCTCCGCCCACCTCAAAAACGGCAAACGTAAACACCCCTGCAAAAGGGGTGTTAGTGGAGGCTTAGACGTCGAAAATGATAAAAGCCGCATGAGCCACTAAACCCTTGTTGAGCTGGGATTTAGCTGTTTTTGAGACTGCTCGCTACTTCGCTGGAGGTTCGGCGATCCGGCAGTCATCGCTGTAACGCCCACTGGGGGTGGCGTCCGTTTGAAGCCAAGGGGATCTGCGGGTGGGCTTGCGTTAGCGGGTATCTGGTTAGGGGGTGTCATCGCTTTCAGCTAGTGGTTGGAGGGCACGGAGTGTTTCAATACCGGCTTGATTGAGCGTTTCGAGAATTAACTCTGTGAGTGTTTCGTACTCTTGAGCAGTAGATGGACTTGCTTCAAGTTCGTGTTGGACAGTCCTGAAGTGCTTGATCGGTGCGAACCCATTTCGCGGGCGCAGCAAACTTCCAGCCCAAGAGCCTTCGTTCTTACAGATGTAGAGTGGAGCGCACTCATTGACCACGCCATCGTAGACGAGGATACGATCCGGTTGGTATTCCGCACCGGTGAACAGGTAAGCATGGCCTTGAAAGGGTGATGCTCGTATCGGTTGATGTGCACGGTTAGGTACACCTCCCAGAAAGCGAGTAAGGTTAGACTTACCTAATAAGGATGGTGTTTACGTGAACGATAGTGTAACGGATCAGGTTGTTGACGGTGAGTATGGGTCCGCGAAGGAAAAATCTGTCGCTGGCCAGAACGCGATCCGTCAGCTATCGCAGCCGGTGAAAGGCAAACTGTTTATCGCGCAGGTTTTGGCTTTTCTCTCAGGCGTGTTGGCTATTGCCCCGTATGTGGCTCTGGTGGAGCTTGGCAGAGAACTTATGCAAGACCAGGTGGACCCGGCGCGGGTGAACTGGATCGTCATGCTCCTCGTCAGCGCATACATGGCCCGGTTGACCTTATATTTTGTTGCATTGGGCGTGACGCATTTTATTGACCTGTCGTTGCGTAATCAGATGCGTCGGCAAATTGCCGCCCGAATGTCGACTGCTCCGCTGTCGTGGTTTACCCGCGAGGGTGAGGGGAAGATCCGCAAGACCATTCAGGATGATACGGCCACGGTGCATACAGTGATCGCGCACGGGCCGATTGAGAAACTGAACGCGATCGTATCCCCGCTCGCCTTGTTGGTGTATGCGTTTGTGGTGGATTGGCGGCTCGCTCTGCTGTCGATTGCGACGATTCCGATTTATGTGGGCATGTATGGCATGTCGATGCGTGGGATGAATGAGAAGACCGCACAAATGGACACCAAGCTCGCTCAGGTTTCGGCAACGATGGCCGAGTTCGTTGCCGGTATCTCAGTGGTGAAAGCATTCGGCAAGGTCGGCCAAGCACATAAAGCCTATTTAGATGCGGCTAACGAGTTTTCTAAGTTCTACCGGGCGTGGTGTATGCCGCTGGTGTCGATGTCGGTCGCCTCATTTTCGTGGGTGTCGATCCCGGTGTTGTTGATCGTGAACCTTGGCGGTGGCGCGTTGATGATGAACGCCGGTTGGGTGAGCATCTACGAGGTGATAACGACGACGTTGATCGCCTTGGTGCTGCCGGGAGCGTTGATGGCAGTCGCAACCATCGCCTGGTCGTACCAGCTCGCAGGGTCTGCCGCAGTGAGGCTGGTGAACGTCATGGAGCTACCAGCGTTGAGTCAGCCCGATGCGCCACAGACACCACACGGTCATGATATCGAGATTCGGGGTGTGTCGTATGCCTATGACGACACCCAGGCATTAGACGAGGTGAGCCTGAGCATTCCGGCAGGCACGGTGACCGCGCTGGTTGGCCCGTCGGGTGCGGGGAAGTCGACGTTGGCGAGTTTAATTGCCCGCTTCGATGACCCGGACGCTGGCACGATCACTATCGGCGGGGTTGATCTAAAGAGCATTTCCCAGGATTTGTTGTATTCGACGGTCGCGTTCGTCTTGCAAGATGCACAGCTTATTCGCGACACCATCCACAACAACATTGCCCTGGGCGCGCCAGACGCAACCTTGGATCAGGTGCGACAGGCGGCGAGAGCCGCGCAGATCGACGAGTTCATCATGAGCCTGCCAGATGGTTACGACACCGTGTTGGGGGAGGACACCCACGTTTCGGGCGGGCAGGCAGCCCGTATCGCGATCGCCCGGGCGCTCATGGTTGATGCCCCAGTGTTGGTGCTGGACGAGGCGACGGCGATGGCGGACCCGGAATCGGAATCGAAAATTCAACAAGCTCTCTCGACTCTTGCCAAAGGCAGAACCGTGATTGTGATCGCCCACCGGTTGGCGTCGATCAGGGGCGCGGATCAGATTGTCGTCATGGAACGCGGGCGCATTGCTGTGGTCGGTAAACACGACGAGCTGTTGGGTAATGCGCACTATCAGGCACTTCTTGCCCAAGGTGCATGTGAGGAGATGACACGATGAATCAACTATTGCTGCCACGCTTTAAGCGTTTGATGGAACCCGCCTCGTGGCGTGACCTCTCGGTCGGTCAAGCGTGGGGTGCGGTCTCAGGACTGTGTCACGGCTTTGCCCTGCTGATTCTGCTTCCCGCAGCAAGTGCCCTAGCGACCGGAATGCCGGTGTGGGGGTTATCGTTTTGGGGCTGGCTCATCGCCTTGGCGGTGATCTCGGTAGCGGGTGTAGGCACCGAGTTTTATGGCATGCGCACCGGCTATATTGGCGCGCTCGGGTTCATTCACGACGTCCACCACGCAATAGGTAACAAAGTAGCCCGCCTACCGTTGGGAGTGTTCGATTCGGGTAGCTCTGGCCGACTGTCGCGCATGGTCACCCAGGAAATGATGAACTTGGGCGAGTCGGCGGCGCACTTCATTTTCTCCCTCGTCCAAAAACTCTCAGCCGTGCTGGTGATCACTGTGGGAACCTGGTTCTGGGATTGGCGGCTGGGACTGACCTTGACGATCGCGTTCCCGATCATGCTCGCCTTCCTCCATATCTCCCGCGTGCTTCTTGATAAAGGTAAGCAGGTTTCCGAACCAGCTGAGTCAGAATTGGCGGCTCGCATGGTCGAATTCGCCACCTGCCAAGGCGCGCTGCGCTCCTGCCATGTCGCCGACGACTACCCGGCCCTTGATCGGGCATTCAAACAGGCTGACCGCAAAAGCCGCAAAGCATTGTGGATCGAAACATTAGCGAACCTGATTAATGGAATGTTCGTCCAAGCCCTTGTCGTGATAATGATCTGGCTGACCGCCCAACTCGCCCTCGGCGGGCAAATGAATGCGCTGAACGCCGTGGTCACAATCGGCATGTGCCTGCGGTTCACCACCATGCTCCAAGACATCGGTGGCTGCATGACCGGGCTGGAAGAACGCCGCCAGCAGATGAACCACGTCGACAAGGTCATGGATGCCCCCGAACTGTCCGAACCCGATGCCTCTACACCAGTGAGGGCACCTGGTGATGTTCGTTTCGAGGACGTCACCTTCAGCTACGATCCGGACACCCCGGTGCTGCACGATATGTCCTTCCATGTCCCGCAAGGCGGCATGTGTGCCCTGGTTGGTCCATCTGGGTGCGGGAAGACGACGATCGCCCGGATGGTTGCACGTTTCTGGGATGTGCAGTCCGGCAGCGTGCGCGTTGGCGGAGTGGACGTGCGCGAGCAGACCACCGAAGATTTGATGCGCCAGATATCTCTGGTCTTCCAAGACGTCTACTTATTCAACGACACTCTCGAAGCCAACATTCGCCTTGGCAATCCCGAAGCTACTGATGAAGAAATCAGGTGGGCCGCTGAGCTGTCGGGCGTGACGGAAATTGTCAACCGCCTCCCAGACGGCTGGAATTCATTGGCGGGTGCTGGCGGGCGTGCACTGTCAGGTGGGGAACGCCAACGAGTGTCCATCGCTCGCGCCTTGGTGAAGAAAGCCCCGATCGTGCTGTTCGATGAGGCCACCAGCGCGTTGGACGCGGAAAATGAAGCCAACATTGTTGCGGCGATGAACGAGCTGCGTAAGCACTCCACACTAATTGTCATCGCCCACAAACTTGAAACCATTCGCCAAGCTGACCAAATCATTGTGCTCTCCCACGATGGGCGTATCGCCCAGCGCGGGTGCCACGACGAGCTGGTCAACCAGCCGGGTCAATACCGCGATTTCTGGCAAGAACGCATCAACGCAGCTGGATGGCAACTCGTCTAAACACAGCACGTATAAGCACATGAAAGGAAAAACTATGTCTACGCCTACATCCTCGCGCCTCAACACGCGCGACTTCATCAACATTGGCGTCTTCACCGCCTTGATGTTCGTCATCGTGTTTGCATTCGGAATGCTCGGGTTCATCCCCGCCGCCATGTATGCCGGCTTCTTGCTTTCTATTCTCGTTAACGGCATCGTCTTTGCGCTGTTCACGGCACGCACTCCGAAGATGGGGGCATTGACAATCATGCTGATTATCATCGAAATCCTCTTCTTCGTGACCGGCCACTGGGTAGGGGGAATCGCGGTGGCCGCTGTATTCGGCCTGCTCGCCGACCTAGTCATTACCAAGGGGCCGAAGAGCGTGAAGGTTCGCGTTCCGCTGGCATACGCACTGTTTATTCTGCCGATCTATGTTTCCCCGTGGATGCCGCTATTTATGGACCAAGACGCATATATGTCGCAGATCGCCGAACAAATGGGCGCCGAGTATGCCGCGAAGATGGCGCAGGTTGTCACGATTCCGATTCTGTTGGGCTTCTTCGTTGTGATGCTCATCGTGGGCTGGCTTGCTGGTCTGTTGGGAACCAGGGTGGCGCGTAAGCACTTTGAACGGGCCGGTCTTGTCTAAACTTCCCGACCCGCGCACGATTATCGTAGCGCTCGTCATCGTCTCCACCACGATCTACAGTGCCTACTCGCCGTGGTTCGTGTGTGCTCTGGGCGGATTCGCCGCCGTGATGCTGGCGAGCGCTGCGATCAACCCCAACACGCTCGTGCGCCCGAGCTGGGTGGCCGTCTACCTGGCCACGTTTGCGGTCCTCGGCGGGCTCGTCTTCGTGATACCACTGGTGTGGAAGTCAACGGTCAGCGCGTTCCTCATGCTGTTTTTGCAGTGGATGTGGCGATTCAGTGTCAGCGCAGGCATGGGCGCATACGCGATCGGTGTAATCCGACCCGCCACCTTGCAAAAAGCACTCGTCAGCTCACGGATCCCGACCTGTTTCACGATCCCAATCTCGGTTGCCTTACGGGTGCTGCCCGTGATCGGCCACGAGGTTAAAGCGATCTCAGATGCGATGAAACTACGCGGCATGTCTGCGTTTTCCCTGCGCGCGGCCCAGTACTTCACAATCCCGCTGCTATCGACCGTGGTACGCAGCGGGGACGAACTGGCATCTGCTGCCCTCGTGCGAGGACTGGGCGGAACCGCAAAGCCCACCTCAGTCACGGTCGTGAAATTCCGTGTGATCGACGCAGTCATTCTGCTCGTCGTTATCGGCTTCGCGATATGGAGAATCGTCCTATGACAATAACCCAAGCCACCGGCGTCACCTTCACCTATCGAGGAGCAGACCACCCCTCAATCACTGACGCAACCATCACCATCACACCTGGAACCGTCACCTTGCTGTGTGGCGCATCGGGATCGGGGAAAACCACCGCGCTACGGCTGTTTAACGGGCTCATCCCGCACTTTCACGACGGCGACCTTACCGGAAGCGTCACAGTCGACGACATTGACGTGGCACGAGTAGATCTATCAGAGCTTGCCCACCACTGTTCGACAGTGTTTCAAAACCCACGCACCCAGTTCTACACCACTCACGTGCGCCAAGAACTCGCCTTCGGCCCAGAAAATCTCGGCCGCGCCCCGCAGGAGATCTGTGCCCGCATTGACGAGGTTGCAGCCGAGTTAGGTATCGCCGACCTGTTGGAATCCCGCGTCACACAGCTGTCGGGCGGGCAGATGCAACGCGTGGCCTGCGCCGTCGCCATGTGCAACAACACGTCGTTGATCGTCTTTGACGAGCCGACCGCGAACCTATCAGCTGATCTTATCGGCCAACTCGCCACACTCATCGCCAGGCTCAAAGCTGATGGACACACGATCATCATTGCTGAACACCGGCTAAGTTTTCTTTCCGGGATCGCTGACCGTGTCTACTGCTTCGACAAAGGCAAGATCGCCCTCACCGCAACCGGCGAAGAGTTCTACGCTACCTCGGATGAGGAGCGCAAACAGCTTGGACTGCGATCCCTAGTGACTGTGTCTATGCCACAACTTCCGGAACCGGCAGGGGAGGGGCTCACGATCGACAACCTCACCTTCGCCTACCGGCAGGGGAAAACGGTTCTCAACGTCGACCATGCGCTCTTTCCGGCAGGGAAAATCACAGCGCTCCTCGGCCCGTGCGGTTCAGGGAAATCAACCCTGGCACGCATTGTTTGCGGACTAGAAAAAGCCAAACACGCATCCATCACACTCAATGGACAAAAATTCCCCAGCCGTGACGCCTACCTTGTGATGCAAGACCCTACCCGACAGTTGTTCTCAGATACCGTCATCGACGAAGTCACGCTCGGCACGACCAAAGCCGAAAAGCAACACATCGATGCCCACGCGATCCTTGAAGAACTCGACCTTGCCGACCACGAGGCTGACCATCCCCAAGCACTCTCTGGCGGGCAGCGCCAACGCCTGGTTATTGCTACAGCGCTTGCTGCGAACAAGAAAGTTTACATCTTCGACGAACCCACGTCCGGTGTTGGCTACAAGCACCTTGTCGCGATTTCCCGAGTAATGCGTAAACTCGCTGACACTGGTGCCGTCGTCATTGTCATCACCCACGACGCTGAACTCGTTACCGAGGTCGCCGACCATAGCGTCCGCCTTGACCAGATCAACGCCTGCTAACGCAAACGCTCGCTCAGCCGAAAGAGAGGAAAGCGCTTCCGCAGGTCAGAGCTAATGCGCTATACACTCGCTAACGCAAGCGATTTTCTTAACCCCCTTGGGGCGTACGCGCTAACGCAAACGCCTACTTATCATTTTCGACGTCATAGTGGAGCCGGCGACGGGAATCGAACCCGCACTCTCAGCTTGGGAAGCTGATGTTCTACCACTAAACTACGCCGGCAGCGCATGTAATGCAGCAGTGCGTAATTTTAGCACCGCGCTGCTGCTTTACCAAACGCTAGCGGTCGGCGCTGGCCTCGTCCGGGAGTGCGCTGAGTGAGCAGGCGCGCTGGTTGGGGGTGCGGTCGTCGGCGGTGCGCTCGAGGCCCCACCGGGTGAGGGCTGCGACGGTGAGGTCGGACTGCATGTTGGGGTGCAGGACTCGGCCGGAGTTCGGGCAGGATGCTTCGATGTTGATGTTGACGACGTCCGCTCCGTCGACAGTTTGCAGGATTGAGGTGCTGTTTGGGGTGGCGGTGACGTCGGATGGTGAGTAGAGCGAGGTGTACACGATGCCGGCTTGGGTGTCGGGGAGTGCGTTGAGGGCCTGGATCTCGGGGGAGTCGTTGAGCTGTTGGAGTGCGCCTGGTCCGACGAGGAACGCCGCGAGGCGTGGGAGTGCGCGGGCGATGGGGGAGAGGAATCGGCCGGCGCCGTTGAGATCGGTGCCGTGGAAGGTAGCGCCGACGGTGACTGCGCGGCGGACGTTGTCGCCGCCGCCGAGTTCGGCGATGTACTTCTTTACCAGCAGTCCGCCTTGGGAGTGTGCGACCAGGTCGACCTGGTCGGAGCCGGTTGCTTCCTTGACGCGTTCGACGTTGCGCGCGAGTTCGCGCGCGGAGCTGTTGATGTCGGCGTTGCCGTAGGAGCCAGGGAAGAGAGATGGTAGTCCGCTGCCACGGCCGTAGTTGAAGCCCCACACGCAGTAGCCTGCGGCTTTGAGGGCGACGGCGTTTTGGGCCCAGTTTTCGGTGTTGCCGGCGGTGCCGTGCACGTACAACACGGGTGTGGTTTTGTCGGCGGCGGGGACGCAAGAGGCGTCGTTAAAGATGTCGCTGGTGTCGGTCGTGGCGGCGGAGGCCACTGGCGTACTGGCGAGCGCCGCGGTCAATAGAAAGGTTGAGATAATTCGATGCATGTCGCCTAGTGTAGCCCCCGCGTCAAAGCAGGCTAGACTGGGCGCCGTGCTTCTTTCAGACCATGACATTCGTGACGCTGTTGATTCGGGACGCCTCGGTATTGCACCGTATGACGCTGCGTTGGTGCAGCCGTCTTCGGTAGATGTGCGTTTGGATCGGTTCTTCCGCGTGTTTAATAACTCGCGCTATACCCACATTGATCCGCGTGAGGAGATGCCGAATCTGACCACGCTGGTGGAGGTCCCCGAGGGTGAGGGGTTTGTGCTGCACCCGGGTGAGTTTGTGTTGGCGTCGACGTTGGAGAAGTTTACGTTGCCGTCGGATTTGGCTGGGCGTCTGGAGGGCAAGAGCTCCCTGGGTAGGCTTGGCCTGTTGACGCACTCGACGGCCGGGTTCATCGATCCGGGGTTCTCGGGTTACATCACGCTTGAGCTGTCGAATGTGGCGAATTTGCCGATCGTGCTGTGGCCCGAGATGAAGGTCGGCCAGTTGGCGTTGTTCGCGATGACCTCGCCTGCGGAGGTGCCGTACGGCAGTGGCGCGTTGGGCTCGAAGTATCAGGGGCAGCGGGGTCCGACGCCGTCGAAGGCGTACTTGAACTTCCGGTAGGAGGCCTCGCGTATGCGATTGTCGGTGGTCGGCGCGGGGTATTTGGGGGCGACACACGCTGCGTGCATGGCTGAGCTGGGCCACGAGGTACTGGCGGTGGACACGGATGCGCGCAAGGTTGCGGCCCTGCAGTCGGGGAGTGCGCCGTTTTTCGAGCCCAGCCTCGATGAACTACTCAAGCGCCACACGGCGTCGGGTCGGCTGCGCTTCACCACCGATCTGCGCGAGGTAGCGGGGTTCGCGAGGGTGCATTTTTTGGCCGTCGGCACGCCGCAGGTTTCCGGTGGGCTCGCCGCGGACACTTCATTTCTTGACGACGCCACCTCCCACCTCTCCGCAATCCTTGAGGGGGAGCACCTGGTGGTGGGCAAGTCGACGGTGCCGGTGGGCACGGCGCGCCGCCTGCAGGAGCGCCTCCCGGATGCGGTGGAGGTGGCGTGGAACCCGGAGTTTTTGCGCGAGGGCCACGCGGTGAGCGACACGTTGGCGCCGGACCGGATCGTGGTGGGGCAGCGCCCGAATGGGTGCGCGGAGCAGGTGCTGCGGGAGGTGTACGCCACTCCTATTGAGCAGGGCTCACCAATGTTGGTGACGGACCTTCCGACCGCTGAGCTGGTCAAGGTAGCGGCGAACGCGTTTTTGGCCACGAAGATTTCCTTCATCAACGCGGTCGCGGAGGTGTGCGACGCCGCAGGCGCGGACGTCACCCAGCTTGCGGACGCGATCGGGTTGGACGCGCGCATCGGCCGCCAGTTCCTGAACGCCGGGCTCGGCTTCGGCGGAGGCTGCCTGCCGAAGGACGTCCGTGCGTTCATCGCGCGCGCCGAAGAACTCGGCGCGGGAGACTCGCTGCGCTTCCTCCGGGAGGTCGACGCCATCAACCAGGGCCGTCGCGCCCGCGTCGTGGACCTGGCGCGGCGGGAGCTCGGCACGCTGGAGGGGCGCACCATCGCTGTGCTGGGTGCGGCGTTCAAACCGAACTCGGATGACATCCGGGACTCGCCCGCCCTCGACGTCGCGCAGCGCCTCCATGATGCCGGCGCGCACGTGCGCGTCCACGACCCGAAGGCCCTCGACAACGCCCGCGCCGCCTACCCCGACCTTGACTTTCCCGGCACGCTCGCGCAGGCCACCGCAGGCGCGGACCTCTGCATTCTGGCGACCGAGTGGGATGCGTTCCTGGAGCCGCTGGTGGGCGTCGACAAGCGAGTAATTATCGACGCCCGCAACGCCCTCGATATCCCCACCTGGCACAAGGCGGGGTGGCGAGTCATCCGCTAGTGCTGGTGGTAATCCGAAAGGAAGTTGCCGAGGCGCTCGATGGCGTTCTCCAGCTGTGACGCCCACGGCAGCGTGACCACGCGGAAGTGATCCGGGGTGGGGTAGTTGAAGCCGGTGCCCTGCACCATGAGGATCTTCTCGCTCTTGAGCAGATCCAGCATGAAGCGCTCGTCGTCGTGGATCTGGTACATCTCCGTGTCGATCTTCGGGAAGGCGTACAGGGCGCCCTTCGGCTCCACAACGGAGATGCCCGGGATCTCGCGGAGCTTGCGCACGGCGACGTTACGCTGCTTGTGCAGGCGGCCGCCATCCGCAGTGAGCTCATAAATCGACTGGCGTCCACCCAGGGCCACCTGGATCGCGTGCTGGCCAGGCACGTTCGCGCACAGGCGCGTGCCGGACAGCAGGTCCAGCCCCTCGATGAGGCCCTTCGCCCGGCGACGCGGCCCCGTAATCACCATCCAGCCAGCGCGGTACCCGCACACCCGGTACGCCTTCGACAAGCCGTTGAACGTCAGGGTGATCACGTCCGGGGCAACCTCCGCCATGGAGATGTGCTGGGCGCCGTCGTAAAGGATGCGGTCGTAGATCTCGTCGGCGAAGATCATCAGCTCGTGCTCGCGTGCGATGTTCGCGATGCCCTCGAGCGTCTCCCGCGAGTACACCGCACCCGTCGGGTTGTTTGGGTTGATCAACACGATCGCTTTCGTCTTGCTGGTGACCTTGGAGCGGATATCCTCCAGCGAGGGGTTCCAGTCGTCCTCCTCGTCGCACTTGTAGTGCACCACCTTGCCACCCGCAAGTGTCGACGCCGCCGTCCACAGCGGGTAGTCCGGCGTCGGAATGAGAATCTCATCACCCTCGTTCAGGGAGGCCTGCGTGACCATGCTGATCAGCTCCGAGACACCGTTGCCCAGGTACACATCGTCGATGTCGAACGCCGGGAAGTCCGGAATCATCTCGTAGCGCGTCACAATCGCACGCCGCGCCGAAATGATGCCTTTCGACGTGGTGTAGCCCTGCGACGTCGGCAAATTGGCAATCATGTCGCGCATGATCACATCCGGCGCCTCAAACCCGAACACGGCCGGATTGCCCGTGTTCAGCTTCAAGATGGTGTGGCCGTCGCGTTCCATCTCCTCCGCAGTCGCGCTCACCGGGCCGCGAATGTCATAAAACACGTTCTTCAGCTTCTCGGCCTGATCAAAGTGCCGGTGCCGCTTGAAAGGCGTGTGTTGCGGGCTCTTGTCTTCTGATGCTTCTGATTGCTTCTTGTTGGCCATGTGCCAATACTAGCGCCCGAACCTACCCGCGTTTGTTGAACCGGTGCATCGTCTGCTGCGCGATATTCAACGCATCGTTCTTCAGCTGGTCCATCTGCTGGCGCTGCAGCTGCTTCCGCATCGCGATCTCCGCCGCCTGCCGCGACTGCAACTCCAACTGCTGCATCTTGACCGCCTGGCGCTGCGCACGCTGAATCTGCCGCACCGACGGGGAGTACCAGCTGTCCGGCCCGACCTTCATCACGTACAGCAGGATAAACACGGTTGGGATGATGAGCAGCGACAGTACGGCCAGGAAGTTCTCGCCCATCTCGGAAAAGACGACGATGAATGCGAGGCTGGCGATCGTCGACAAGCCCATCAGCCCGCCGCGCACATTGCGACCCCTCCTGCGGGCCAGCTCAATGTCCTCACCCGTGTACACCGGGGAGTTCTGGACCTGCTGCGCCGGCACCTGACACTGGCCCGGCTTCTGCGGCAAATCCTGGAACAACGCCATCAAATCCGGCGAGTACTCCGCTTTCGCGACAGCCGCACACCGCCTATCGAACTCATCCATGCTCAGGCGGCCCTCACCGAACGCTACCGACAATGCCGTCACCGCGTCATTGCGGTCGGTATCGCCGATGCGGTAGTTGAATTGGAAATTCGGATTCGGTTGAGGCATGGTCATAGCTCCTAAGCATACTTGGCTGGTGCGGACTGTCCTAGAACTGCAAAGTGTAGTAACAGGAATGTAGTAATCCGCTTTTTTGGGGCAATGGGGCTGCGGATGTTTTGTTGGAGTGCATCACGAGGGACTTTGTCTCGTAGTTATGCACTCAGTGCCTGTCTATGCTCAGCGATGGTCGTATAACCATCACCAAGTGTCGACTTCAACCTTGTATGGATATAGAAGTCAATGTAGGACTCAATATACTCGCGCATCTGCGCAACTGTCATCTGCGACGTATGCGCCCTGCCTTTGAGTAGTTCTTGTTTCATCGTGCCGAAGAACCCTTCTGTGCGCGCGTTATCACCACTGGTGCCCTTCCTGGATAGTGACGGGATGTAGCGCCACCTGGCCCGACACCACTTGCCTTCCTGACACTTCGGACAGTCCAGGCGGTTATGCGTGTGATCGGTAATCAACTTCACCCACTTAGTGCTGCGGTAGAGTCCACCCCGGTCAGAATGGATAATTGGCTGCACCCCGTCAGGTTTTACCGCATCAATACGCGCGATCATGTCTGCGACCAGATCATGATTCGGTGATGTCGACATGGTCACCGCAATGGGCATTCCGTCATAGAAGTCAATAGCGGCAGACAGATAGAGTTTGCCGTCTGGGCAGTGGATTTCTGTGACATCGGTACCGATTTTTTCCCACGGTGTATCAGCATGAAAATCATGGATTAATCCCTTGGCATCAGCGTGGGTGCGAAAGTGCTCAGATAGCTCGATGACTTCAGGCGTTGGCTGCTGTGCGGTGTCGTGACATGCACACGCAGTGGTGCGGGGTTTGACCAACAGGAGGTTTGCTGGACTGTGGGCGGTCTCACCGGTGTAGGACGAGTACTTCGTTGACTGCTTCGCCGGTGGCCTGCATGCAAGTTCACCCATTAACTCACGCACGATCTTTTCCGATACCCGATGTCCTCGAGCTTTCAGCCAGGCATGGATACGCCGATACCCATAGCTTTGATTCGACTCGGCAACTGCTTGCAGGATCATCGGTTTGTACTGCTCACGACGCGCACTACGCCGGGCCAGCACACGCTGATGCTTGCCCTGGTGGTGATAAAACGTTGACTCGGCAATACCAACAAGCTGACACGCTTTCTTGATAGAGACACCGCGGGCGTCCGTGATGGCAACAACGACGGCGGCCTTCGCCGCTGTCGTGAGTACACCGTCACGGACGGTGACTTTTCCCTGCGTCTCACCACCCATGAGTACTTCAATAATCGCGTCTTTGACTGCTTGGCGGTCACGTTCATCAGCCAGCATCTTTTTCAACACTTCCGGATCATCCGGCAAAGCATCCAAGTCAGGTATTGGGCCAGGCCCGGGCAACCACTCATCAACCGGGCGTGGCGGTGTCGCAGTGTTGCGGTTGATGGTGGTTCGTTGGTGTTTGCGGGCTCGTTTGGTTTTGCGGTTATAACTCACGCGTTTCATTGTGGCTTGATATGCCGCATCGAACGTCATCGACGCTGCGTCGTTGCGTTCTTCTTCGTCAGGCCATAATTCACGCGTCCACCTGCCTACCGAGTGAAATGACACCTGGAACTCCGCCGCGATCCGGCGCAGTGACTTCGTGGAGGTCAGTCTGCGCGCGACGGCTTTGGCGATCGCCTCCGCGGTTGGGGGACCATCAGATCGGATGTAGCCGTTGCGTCTGTCAGTAATCCAGTTTTTCACCGAGCCTGCTGCGGGGCGTCGGCCGGTAACGTGTGCTACCCAGTCGCAGACCTCGGGGGTGGTCATGCCTTCGAAGTACTTGTCGACCGCGGACTCGCGGACGGTGTCGGGGAACTTTGCGGGCATCGGAATACCTTCCAGCCCTCAACACTCCAACGAAATGTCCGCGCTCCCAATTGGGGATTACTACATTCCTGTTACTACAGTTTGGGTTTTGTCAGCCCCTAGGACACCCAGTTGGTAATGAAGATCGCCAGCAGCGGCAGCGCGAAGAACACGCTGCCGACCCAGATAAAGATGTACACCTTGTTCTTATCGGCGAGGCCGGCGAGCCACTCGGCACCCTTCGGGGGAAGTGCGCGCAGGAACGGCACCGACATAATGATGATGGCTGCGAAGGTGTTGAAGAGGGTGTGTACCAGGGCGGTCTGCATGGCGACCTCGGCAACCTCGGGCGGCGCGGAAAACGCCGCGATCAACCCGGTCACCGTGGTACCGATGTTGGCGCCGACCACGAACGGGAACAGGTCCCGCATGTGGAACTTGCCCGACGCCGCCAGCGGCACCGTCAGCGACGTGGTGGTGGAGGAGGACTGTACCGCCGTGGTGATGACGGCGCCGGAAAGCACACCGGAGAGGGTGCCCTTGCCGAGTGCCGCGTGCAGGAACTCCTGCGCCCGGCCGACCAGCAGCGTGCCGAGCATGTTGCCGATGAACCCGATGACCACCATGATCAGGGCGATGCCGCCAATCGAGAGGATGATGCCGCCCCACACGTGGCTCAGCGGGCTGACGGCGGTTTCGGCGAGGGAGACGAGTGGTTCGGTGATGGCGTCGACAAAGTCGCCGATGCCGCTGAAGATTGTGTTGAGGATGCCGCCGGATCCACCGCTGGTGTAGTGCGCGATCGCGCCCGAGGTTTTCTGCAGGAAGCCGGTGGCGAGCTCGAGCGGCATGAAGATGGCCAGGGCGATCAGGTTGAAGAAGTCGTGCACCGTGGCCATTGCGAAGGCGCGGCGGAACTGCTCCTTGTTGCCCGAAAGACCGAGCGCGACGAGGGTTGCGGTGACGGTGGTGCCCAGGTTGGCGCCGAAGAGCATCGGGATGGCGATTTCGATGGGCAGGCCACCCGCAACCATGCCGACGGTAATCGATGTGGTGGTGGAGGAGGACTGCATGATCGCCGTGGCGAGGATACCGATGCCCAAGCCCACGAACGGGTTCTGCGCAAACGAGAAGAGTTCCTCGGCGCGGTCACCGGCGGCCATCTGGAAGCCGGCGCCGATCATGCTCACCGCGTTGAGTAGCAGCCACACCGCGACGACGACGGACATCCAGTCCACGAAAGTCTTGAAGGGGCCACCGAACGGCAGGAAACCCAGTGGGTCTTTCTTACCTGCGTCTGCTCCGTCGGGGTGGTGCGTGAACGTCGTTGTCGCGGTGTCCATGCTCATATGATGAAGCGCTTCCTGTCGTCGAAAAAACTCTCGCCAAAAAGGGCCCAAGGTGTGGGCCAACGTATCACCATAATGTGCGCACGTGCACGGTCGGTAACACCAAAGTAAACTTTAGGCGAACTTATCGCAGCTGCCGCGCGTACCAGCCAAGAGTGGAGTTTGACGACGTCGTTGGCTGGTCAAGGTCCATAGAAACAGGAGACAGCAGTTCGGGTCCGAAATACAGCTCCGGGTAGGAGCCGGTCATCCAGTACTTCTTGTCTTTCCATACCCCGCCGGAGGTGACGGCGACGAAGCCGCGGCCCGGGATCCAGATGGGGCCGCCGGAGTCACCGTGGCGAGGCCCGGCGATGGAGGTGGCGATCATGTTGCCGCGCACCCCAGTGACGTGCCCGCAGAACTCGCGGCGCGTAGTGGCGCCGTAGGAGCAGACGCGTTCGCCCGGGCGCACCGCGTTGGGGTGGACTTTCGCGTTGCCGGAGAACCGGTTGGCGCCGGCGGTAGCGCCGGAGAGGGTGACGTAGGCGAAGTCGTTGGGGCCGTCGGCGGAAACGAGCCAGCCGGGGAAGGAGATCACCGTACCGATGCGTCGGCCGCTGCCGTCAAGGACCTGCTGGAACGGGAATTTCACGCAGTGCCGCGCGATGGCGATCTGGTTGCGCGCATGGTCCACGTAGCCAACGGTGCAAATGCCGTAAGCGAGCCCCATATCGAGGCGGACTCGGTCACCTTGGTTCACCACCGGTCGCGCGTCGGCGACGGGGGCAAGCAGGGCGGCGGCGGTGGCGACGCCCACGCAGGCGGCGGCGATCTTCTTCAAAAACTGGCGCATAGCCAGCAGCTTACTGCTTGTGGTGTGCGTAGGAGACCATTTCGTCCCACTCGACGATCTTCTTGCGCTCGCGGCTGTGGGTGGCGCATTCCTCGCCGAGCTTGCGCTCTGCTTCATCCAGGCGGTACCAGCCGTCCCAGGTGGTGTAGTCGATGCTGCGCTCGTCGAGCAGGCCGAGGATCGCGTCCGGGTCCTCGTGGACCGGGGCGGTGAGTTTGCCGGCGTCTGCGTCGGCGATGAGCATGTCGGTCGTTTCCTTCGCGTCCGACTTCGTGTTGCCGATCAGGCCGACCGGGCCGCGCTTGATCCAGCCGGTGACGTAGAGGGAGTCCTCGAAGCCGTCCTCGCCGAGGACGTGGCCGCCGTCGTTCGGGATGACGTGGCGCTCAAGGTCGAACGGGACGCCCTCGACAGGCTCGGAGCGGTAGCCGATTGCGTGGTAGACCTGCTGGACTGGCCAGTCGGTGAACTTGCCGGTGCCTCGCAGCCCGCCCTCGCCGTCGAACTCGGTGCGCTCGGTGCGGATGCCGACGATGTCGTCGCCCTCGGTGAGCACCTCGACTGGGGACTCGAAGAAGTGAATGTGGATCTTGTGCGGGGCATCATCCGGCTCGCGCATCGCGTACTGCTCCAGGACCTGGCAGTTCAGGTCGATGGACTTGTCGGCGCGGCGCAGTTCCTCGGAGGGACCGTCGTAATCAATGTCTTCAGGGTCGACGAGCACCTGGATGGTGTCGGACTCGTCGAGCTCGCGTAGCTCCTTCGGCGTGAACTTCGCCTGCGCCGGCCCGCGGCGGCCGAACATGTGGATGACCTCGGCCTTGTTGTTCTTCAGGGACTCGTAGACGTTGTCCGGGATCTCAGTGACCAGCAGTTCGTCGCCGGTCTTCGCCAGGATTCGGGAGATATCCAGCGCCACATTGCCGACGCCCACCACCGCGACCTCGCGCGCCTCCAGGTTCCAGGAGCGCTCGAAGCGCGGGTTGCCATCGTAGAAGCCGACAAACTCGCCGGCGCCGATCGACTTGTCGCCACCTGGGACGAGGAACTCACGGTCGCGGACAGCGCCGGCGGAGATGATGATGGCGTCGTAGTACTCGCGCAGCTCATCAATGGTGATGTCGCGGCCGACGGTGATGTTGCCCAGGAAGCGCAGGTTCGGCTTGTCCATCACGTTGTGCAGCGACTTGACGATGCCCTTGATGCGCGGGTGGTCCGGGGCGACACCGTAGCGGATGAGGCCGAACGGCGCAGGCATCTGCTCAAACAGGTCGACGTGGATCTCGTGCTCCTGATTGCGGATGAGCAGATCGGATGCGTAGATACCGGCTGGCCCGGCACCTACGACAGCGACGCGCAGACTCATAGAAATATGTCCTTTCGGTTTTTGAGGCTAGTTATCTTAACAATATAGCGCTACGTGCTTAGTTCTTGGAGCGCCTGCCCATTTGTGCCATGTGTTCGCGCACGGCGTTGAAGGCCTCCTTGGAGTCCAACGTCTGGCTCTGTTGGGTGGCCATTTGGACCTCGTCGGGGGTGACTTCGCCAGTTCGGAGCGAGACCATCTCTGCCCAGTAGCGGAACCAGACAGCGAGGACCGCGGCGACCGGCACCGCGAGGAACGCGCCGACGATGCCGAACAGCGTGCCGCCGAGCGCCACGGAGAGCAGCACGATCGCTGCGTGCAGGCCCATTGCCTGGGACTGCAGGATCGGCTGGAGGATGTTGCTCTCCAGCTGCTGCACCACGATGATGAGCACGAGCACCAGGATGGCGTTGGTCAGGCCGTTGGAGACCAGCGCGATGATCACCGCCAACGCGCCCGCCGTGACCGCACCGATGATGGGGACGAAGCCCGCGAAGAACGTGATCACTGCCAGGACCGGCCACAGTGGCACGCCGAGTAGGAGCAGGCCGAGGCCGATGAAGATGGCGTCGACAGCCGAGACGACCGCCTGCGTGCGGATGAAGCCGGACAGCGTGTTCCAGGAACGCATGCAGACCTCGGTGAGGTGCCAACCGGCGCGCACGCCGACGTAACCCTTGAGCCACGGCAGGAACTTTGAGCCGTCCTTCAGGAAGAAGAAGGTGAGGATCAGGGTCAGCGCCAAGGTGGTGCCGACGGACGCGATCGCCCCGAGGCCTGAGAACACACCAGACGCGATGTTGGAGGCCTGGCCTCGCAGGACGTTCGTGACCTGGTCGATGACCTCTTGAACCTTGGTTGGATCGATGAGCTCGTTATCGACGTTGTCGCGCAGCCAGTGCGTGATCTGGTCAATACCCTGCTGCGCCTGGTCGACGAGCTGGGTGCCCTGGGTGCGAACGGTCGGGGCCATCGCGGCGAAAATGCCGCCGATGATGGCGAACGCCCCCACGAGCACGCCGGCCGCAGCGAGCGCAGGCGGCGCTTTCTTCTTGCGCAGCCAGTCCACTGGCGGCCACAGCACCGTGCACACGATGAGCGCTAGGAAGATCGGCAGCAGTCCCATCCAGACGTACTTCAGCAGGTACAGCAGGATGGCGGTGGCGGCGACGATGATGATGAATCTCGCCGCCCAAGCTGCCGCGGTGCGCCCGTCGGAGGCGATGACCGTGCTGCGGTCAACATTTTCTGAGGAAAGCTCCTGCGCGGCGTCGGCCGCGGTGGGCTGTGTTTCCTCCTGTGGTTCAACTTCGTTGTTCATACCAAGACATTGTGCCAGACCTCTCCGACATAACTTATTTACACCCCCTGGACTGCAAGATTAGGAAAAGTTGAGTCGAGTGGGAATAACTTTCTGGATTGCATGTTGTAAGGATTGAGCGTGACAGGCTCAAGGTTGGCGGAGCTTCTGCTACAGTGGTTCCCGTCAAGTTGAGTCGAGGCGATTCAACTTCGGATTAACTTCAGAAATGACTTCGACAAACACAGGAGGAAATGTAGAAATGGGACGCGCAGTAGGTATTGACCTTGGTACGACAAACTCGGTTGTCTCTGTCCTTGAAGGCGGAGAGCCGGTAGTTATCGCGAACGCTGAGGGTTCGCGCACCACCCCGTCTGTCGTCGCGTTTGCGAAGAACGGCGAGGTGCTGGTTGGCCAGTCCGCGAAGAACCAGGCGGTCACCAACGTTGACCGCACGATCCGCTCCGTTAAGCGTCACATGGGCGAAGACTGGACGGTCGAGATTGATGACAAGAAGTACACCCCGCAGGAGATTTCCGCACGTACGCTGCAGAAGCTGAAGAGGGACGCAGAGGCATACCTCGGCGAGGAGGTTACCGACGCCGTCATTACCGTCCCTGCCTACTTCGAGGACGCACAGCGTCAGGCTACGAAGGAAGCCGGCCAGATCGCAGGTCTGAACGTCCTGCGTATCGTCAACGAGCCGACGGCAGCTGCACTGGCATACGGCCTGGAGAAGGCTGACAAGGAGCAGACCATCCTGGTCTTCGACCTTGGTGGCGGTACCTTCGACGTCTCCCTGCTGGAGATCGGCGACGGCGTCGTAGAGGTCCTGGCAACCGCGGGTGACAACGAGCTCGGTGGCGACGACTGGGACAACCGCGTGGTTGAGTGGCTCGTCGATAAGTTCAAGTCTGCACAGGGCGTCGACCTGTCCAAGGACAAGATGGCGATGCAGCGCCTGCGTGAGGCCGCTGAGAAGGCAAAGATCGAGCTGTCTTCCTCCCAGCAGGCATCCATCAACCTGCCATACATCACGGTTGATGCCGAGAAGAACCCACTGTTCCTCGACGAGACGCTGACGCGCACCGAGTTCCAGAAGATCACCTCTGACCTGCTGGACCGCACCAAGGCGCCGTTCAACCAGGTCATCAAGGACGCTGGACTCTCCGTCGGCGAGATTGACCACGTTGTGCTGGTCGGTGGTTCCACTCGTATGCCGGCCGTGACCGACATGGTCAAGGAGCTCACCGGCGGCAAGGAGCCGAACAAGTCCGTGAACCCGGACGAGGTCGTGGCACTCGGTGCGGCGCTGCAGGCAGGTGTCCTGCGTGGCGACGTCAAGGACGTCCTGCTTCTCGACGTCACCCCGCTCTCCCTCGGCATCGAGACCAAGGGCGGCGTGATGACCAAGCTCATCGAGCGCAACACCACCATCCCGACGAAGCGTTCCGAGACCTTCACCACGGCTGAAGACAACCAGCCAAGCGTGCAGATCCAGGTCTTCCAGGGCGAGCGCGAGATGGCTTCCGCGAACAAGCTGCTCGGCTCCTTCGAGCTGGCTGGCATCGCACCGGCACCGCGCGGTGTTCCGCAGATTGAGGTCACCTTCGACATCGACGCCAACGGCATCGTGTCCGTCTCCGCAAAGGACAAGGCGACCGGCAAGGAAAACACGATCAAGATCCAGGACGGCTCCGGCCTGTCCCAGGAGGAGATCGACCGCATGATCAAGGACGCCGAGGCACACGCCGACGAGGACAAGAAGCGTCGCGAGGAGCAGGAAACCCGCAACGGTGCAGAGTCCGCCGCCTACCAGACGCGCAAGTTCATGGAGGACAACGCCGACAAGCTGCCGGAGGACCTCAAGACCCGCGTCACCGAGGCAGCCGACGCCGTCGACGAAGCACTCAAGGGAGATGACCTTGAAGCGGTGAAGTCGGCCGTCGAGAAGCTGAACACTGAGTCGCAGGAGCTGGGCAAGGTGCTCTACGAGGCACAGGCCAACGAGGGCGCGACCCAGGCCGAGGCAGCCGACGACAACGTCGTCGACGCCGAGGTTGTCGACGAAGACACCGACGAAACCAAGTAGACACCAGCAACACTGCAGAAGGAGGTCACCATGACGAACCCGAACACTCCGGAACCGGAGCAGGTTGAAGACCTGATCGAAGAAGCTGAGGCCGTAGCCGCAGAGGCTGCCGAAGCCGAGGCTGAGGTCGACGCCGACGCTGCACCGGAAACGGATGAGGGCGAGCAGGATGACGTCGAAAAGCAGCTTGCTGAACGGACCGAAGACCTGCAACGTGTGAGCGCCGAGTACGCAAACTACCGGCGCCGCACAGAGCGGGAACGCGCGGCCATCGCCGAGCACGCGAAAGCAGCCTTCGCTACCGAACTGCTCCCGCTACTCGACGACCTCGACCTCGCCGAACAACACGGAGACTTGAACGAAGGCCCACTGAAAGCCTTCGCCGACAAACTCCGCGGCGTGGCCACCGCGCAACGCGTCCAAGCCTTCGGCGCAGAAGGCGACGCCTTTGACCCCGAAACCCACGAGGCAGTCCAAGACCTGTCCTCCGGCGACGACAAAGTCATCGGCACCGTACTGCGCAAGGGCTACCGCGTAGGCGACCGACTCGTGCGAAACGCAATGGTCATCATCGCCGACCCTGCGAAAGAGCCTGCTGAAGACAACGAGTAACAACAAAACCCAGGGCCGGGGCGTGAGGTGCGCGAAAAGCGGCCTTCACGCCCCGGTTTTGTACTTGAAATAACAAAATTCATCCGAGAAAGGAGGGTGCGAGATGGCTATGCAACAAGAGTGGGCCAACAAGGACTACTACGGCGACCTCGGCGTCTCCAAAGACGCGTCCACAGCTGACATTAAGAAGGCATACCGTAAGCTCGCACGCGAAAACCACCCCGACTCCAACCCCGGCAACAAAGCCGCCGAGGAGAAGTTTAAGAAGGTGGCAGAAGCGTACGACGTCGTCGGCGACGAAGAAAAACGCAAAGAATACGACCAGTTCAAAGCGATGATGAGCTCCGGCGGCTTCGGCGGCCGATTCGGAGGGGCAGGAGGTCCCGGCTTTCCGGGAGGGTTTCGCCAAACGGGGCAGAGCGACTTCAACTTCTCCGACCTCTCCGACATCTTCGGAGGAGCCGGGGGTGCTGGACAAGCTGGAGAAGGCGGCCTTGGTGATCTCTTCGGTGGCCTCTTTAACCGCGGCGGCGCTGCTGGCAGGAACGCTCGGCCGTCGCGGGGGGCGGACGTCGAGACGGAAATAACCCTCGACTTCCGCGAAGCCGCCAAAGGCACCACCTTCCCCGTCGAACTCACCGGCGACGCCCCATGCACCACATGCCACGGCTCCGGATCCAAATCCGGCCACGTCACCCAGTGCGAACAGTGCCACGGCTCCGGCTACGTCCGCGAGAACTCCGGCGCATTCGGCATGGCCCGCCCCTGCACCAACTGCGGTGGCACCGGCGACGTGATCAAGGACCCGTGCACCGCGTGCCACGGCACCGGCACCGTCCGGCGCTCCCGCACCATCACGGTGCGCATCCCCGCCGGCGTCGTCGACGGCCAAAAAGTCCGCCTCGCTGGACAAGGCGAAGCGGGACCTAACGGCAAACCAGCCGGCGACCTCTTCGTCACCGTCCACGTCCGCCCAGACAAAGTATTCACCCGCACCGGCGACGACCTCGAAGTCACCGTCCCCGTCTCCTTCAGCGAACTCGCCCTCGGCGGCACCATCACCGTGCCCACCCTGGACAAACACGTCCGCGTGAAGGTCCCCGCCGGCACCCCCAACGGGCGCACCCTGCGCGTCAAGGGACGCGGTGTGCCACGCAAATCCGGCAATGCCGGCGACCTGCTGGTCACTGTCGAAGTCGCAGTGCCCAAGGACCTGGACGCAGCCGCCACCAGCACACTGCGCGCCTACCAACAAGCCGAACGCGACTCCGGCTTCGACCCGCGCGCCGGGTGGGCAGGAGGTGCATAACCATGGCTGAGGAGTACTACGTCATCTCCGTCGCCGCCGAACTCACCGGCATGCACGCCCAAACCCTGCGCACCTACGACCGCATCGGCCTGGTCACGCCGATGCGGACCAGCGGCGGCGGGCGCCGCTACTCCCGACGCGACATCTCCATGCTGCGCCGGATCCAACAGCTCTCCCAGGAAGACGGCGTCAACCTGGCCGGCATCAAAACCATCATCGAGCTCACCGAACACATCGACGAGCTCCAAGAAGAACTGGCGGCCAAACGCGAAGAAAACGCGCAACTGCGCCAACGCCTGGAGTCACGCCCGCGCGGCGGGGAACTCGTCCACGTTCCCCGCTCGACCGCGCTGGTGACGTGGGAGCCGTCCTCCGCCAGGTCGCGGCGCCGGGCGCGGTAAGGTTGGACAGCTTCCGCCTTGCTTTGATGCTTGGCGGGGGCTGTTTTCGTTTGTTAGGGGGTTCTTGGGGGCTGGTGCGTGCTGTGTTTTGCCCTCGCTGCGTTCGTGTCGAGGTGTTTAGGGAGTGCGACGCTGGTCGTCGAAAATCGGCCCGGTTGGGTGAGAAAGCGCGACCTGCATCGCACGCTTTGAAGCCCACGCTTTGAGTGGTTTGAGGACGCCAGGCAGGGGAGGGTGCGCACCAAATTCCTACATCGGGTTTGTGCGACCTGGGTTTTGCAAACGCGCTCGCCGGAAACCCGGAATCTGGTGCGAAGAAGCAGTGGTCGTGGGAACTTTCTTCGTAGACAGATGACGCGACCTGGGGAAACGCAAGTGCTGGTCGACGGGAACAGGCCTGAAACGCCAAATGGTTCCCGGGCGCGGGAACTATTTCAAGGATGCTGATTGATTGGCAGTCCCAGTTGAGTCGTGGATAGGCGGGTCGCCTCGTGGGGGCGTCGTGCTCAAGAAGTGAGGACACTGAGGGGTTGTTGAAGTGCTTGATCTGATGAATGTGTAGCGCAAGCCTGGGATGGAGAGGGTCTGGTCTTCATATCGCTGAATGTCCGTAAATGTTATGTTTACTACATCAATGCTGTAGTAAACATAGCTTCCTAGTGTTGTATTTGATATGTTTGCTACATGAAGCTTTCTGAAGCTCAGCCTATCTTGGCAGCGTATTCCTATCTGCAACATGGTTTGGTTACCTCTGCCCAAGCGGCAAGGGAGGGGATTGATACCACGACGATGACACGATTGGCGCAGGGGGATTACATACGTCGTATCCGTCGAGGTGTGTACATCCTTTCTAGTGTGGCGGAAGATTCACTGACGGAGATCCGGGCGGCATGGTTGTCGACCAGGCCGGGGATTCTCGCTGAGGAACGTCTCCATGCAGAAAACCCGATCGTTGTCTCCCATGTCTCGGCTGTCAGCGTGCTTGAATTGGGTGATATCACCCCGGCAACGCATACTTTTACGTCCTCGAAACGGAAGCAATCATCCGCGACTGACATGTCTCATCGCACTGCTGATCTTCAGGATGAGGACTGGATGATAGTTCGTGGCCTTCCAGTGACGACCGTGGCGCGTACGATCCGCGACCTGGCGAAAGATCGCCTTGATGGGGACCAGCTTTACCACGTAATTGCGGACGGAATTCACGAACGGCGTCTTAGCCCCTCGGAGGTTGCGCGGGTAGTTGATCCCTATGCTGGTTCCTACGGCAGTAGCTCGGGCGATGAGATGGTGGCGGAATCTTTGCGACGCTTCCCTGAGCATGACAGCGCAACAGAAGCTAGGGCCTACAGTAGGAAATCGACCCCTGATGGTTGGGCCAACATGATGGAGGACGTTGGAGAAGCAGTAGCGTCAGCACTGATGCGCCAACTGTCGGATGAGTTGTTATCGAGAAAGCATACGACCCCTGGGCAGGAAGCGACGTTGATGCAGGGCGCGTCGCAGCAAACCCTCCGTTCGAAAGACTGGAAACTAGATCTCGCCACGTTGGAAGCGATCCAGGCTCCAGTGAATGCTTTGTTTAAGAAACATCACCCTGCGTCAGACTCTGCTGATGGTGGTGAATCATGAGTGCGGTATCACCAGTCAGCCGTATTGTTCGCAAGCGGACGCAACTCTTGGCGAAGCTTCGTAACGAAGCCCGCCGACAGTCAGTGACAGTGGAGAATATCCAACACCAGTTCGCTTTCGATATGTTCCTGACCCGATTATTTGCTCATGATGACTGTGTGTGGGTCCTCAAAGGAGGGACGAGCCTTCTCTTACGGATCGGGTCTGGTCGACGCAGTCGCGACATCGACTTAGCGCGCCGGGAGCAAGTCCCTCCTGCAGAAGCGCTCCGAGAGCTGCAGGTGCTAGTTGATGAGCCTGGCCCGACAGATCCCGATTTCACTTTCGAGTTACAAGAGCCGGCAAGGGATAATCAGGACCCGATGGACCGGACCAGAGGATCATTCAAAGTCATTCTCAGGATCGGGGCGCAGCAGGTCGTATCCTTCAGCGTGGATATATCTACGCAGCAGCATCTCGACGCCCCGATTGACTCTGTGACGATCAATCCAGTCATTGAGTACGAGGGGCTTCCATCCGGTGCAGTTATCCGAATGGTTCCAGTTGAAAACGTTGCTGCCGACAAACTATGCGCCTGTTACGAATTGCACGGGGCAGAACCATCAACGCGGTACCACGATCTCATCGACTTGGTCCGGATTGTGACCAGCCAATCCATCGATGCGAAGCTCTTGCAAACACTCATGACAAAGGAAGCCACCCACCGCGGTCTTGATCTTCCAAAGGAGATGATTAGTCCTGGTCCGCAGTGGTCCCAGGCCTGTCCGAAGCAGGCGCGGCAAGCAGCTGATTTCCCTATGGAGTATCACGATCTTGCAACCGCACTTGGCGTCGTCGGAGGGTGCTTAAACCCGCTTCTTAGTGCGTCAATCGTGGCCGGGGTATGGAATCCGCAGAAGCAGACATGGGAATCCTGACAACATATAGGTCGCTGGTGCAGACCTCTCACTTACCCCACTCGCGCGCCTGAGTCACCTGTTCGCCGTCGGGGAGCTGGCTTTCGCGATCCCATTGGCCTGGTGTTCGCAGATGATTGCCCGCTCGAGTTTTACCACGTTACCGAGAAGGCCGAGCATGGTTTTGTATTTGGAGCCGAATCCCACGATTGGGTTGGTCCCGCTTTGATAAATCTCATCGGGCTTCTGCATTCGGCGAGATCTACGACTATGCGGTGTAAGTGCTTGTGCACCTCGTGGCCGAGTGGCGTTGGAGTTCGGTCGGGCTGCGGGATTTTGCTTGCAGTGCTCGTGTCGAGGTGTTTAAGGAGTGCGATGCTGGTCGTCGAAAATCGGCCCGGTTTGGTGAGAAAGCGCGACCTGCATCGCACGCTTTAAAGCCCACGCTTTGAATGGTTTGAGGGCGCCAGGCAGGGGAGGGTGTGCACCAAATTCCTACATCGGGTTTGTCCGACCTGGGTTTTTGTAAATCCGCTCGCTGAAAACCCGGAATCTGGTGCGAAGATACAAGGGTTGGGGGAACGTTCTTCGTGGACAGGCGACGCGACCTGGGGAAACGCAAGTGCTGGTCGACGCGGGCGAGGCCACAAACCCCCAAAACGCAAAGTGGCCCCGGACAAAAGCCCGAGGCCACAAAGCCGCAAAACCTAGCGCATCATTACTTGAACGTGATCGACGCTGCGCCGCCGATGTGGCGGAGGTTGGAGCGTGCCAGGTCGATCATGCGGCCGACGCCACCGTCGAGGACGGTTTTGGTTGCGGCGGCGGTGAAGCCCTTCATCATGTCCCAGGTGATGTTTGGTGGCATGGACAGGGCGTCCGGGTCGGTGACGATGTCGACGAGGACGGGGCCGTCGTAGGCGAGGGCCTCCTTGAGCTTCGGGCGCAGGTCGGCGGGGTCTTCGATGCGGAAGGACTTGATGCCGACGCCTTCGGCGATGTTGGCGTAGTTGACGCCGTCGTGGTCGGTTTCGTGCTCGGGGAAGCCTTGGACGAGCATTTCGAGTTTGACCATGCCGAGTGAGGAGTTATTGAACACGATGGTCTTCACTGGCAGGTTGTGCAGCTTGACGGTGAGCAGTTCGCCGAGCAGCATGCCGAGGCCGCCGTCGCCGGACCAGGAGATGACCTGGCGGTCGGGGAATGCGGCTTGGACGCCGATGGCCTGCGGGAGGGCGTTGGCCATGGTGCCGTGCAGGAAGGATGCGGATTCGTCGCGCTTGCCGTTGGGGGTGAGGTAGCGGGAGGACCACACGTTGCACATGCCGGTGTCGACGGTGAAGTAGGCGTCTTCGTCGGCGAGTTCGTCGAGGACGGAGGCGGCGAGCTCTGGGTGGATTGGGGTGCGGGCTTCGCGGGCTTCCGTCGTGTACTTGCCGACGACCGACTCCAGCAGCTCAGCGTGACGCTTCAGCATTGCGTCCAGGAAGGAGCGGTCCTTCTTCTCCTCGATGTGCGGGAGGATGTTCTCGATGACGCTCTTGACGTCGCCGATGACAGGGTAGTGCACCTTGGTGCGGCGGCCGATGTGGGCGCCGTCGATGTCGATCTGGGCGACGTTCTTGCTGGGCAGCCAGTCGGTGTATGGGAAGTCGGTGCCGACCATGATGAAGAGGTCTGCCTTGTCGGAGGCTTCGTGGCAGGCGCCATAGCCGAGGAGGCCGGACATGCCGACGTCGTATGGGTTGTCGTACTCGATGTACATCTTGCCGCGGAAGGAGTGGCCGACTGGTGCCTTGATCTTTTCGGCAAGTGCGAAGACTTCGTCGCGGGCGTCCTTGGCGCCGTAGCCGCAGAAGAGTGTGACGGTGTCTGCCTCGTTGATGGCTTCGACCAGGCGGGCGGCTTCGGCTGGGTCTGGGTAGACGCGCTTGTTGCCGCCGGTAGCGTAGTTGCCGGACAGGGTTGGGGCGTCGGCGGTGACTTCCTGTGCGAAGACGTCACCTGGGACGACGACGACCGATACGCCGTTGCCCGACATGGTGTTCTGGATGGCGTTGTGGACGACGCGCATGCCCTGGTCGGCGGAGTTTGCCATCTCGCAGTAGGAAGAGCACTCCTGGAAGAGCATTTCTGGGTGGGTTTCCTGGAAGAAGGACGAACCGATGTGGAAGGACGGGATGTGCGAGGCGATCGCGAGGACCTTTGCGCCGTTGCGGTGCGCCTCGAAGAGTCCTTGGACGAAGTGGGTGTTGCCTGGGCCGCAGGATGCGCCGCACACTGCGAGTTCGTCGGTTGCGAGTGCGTCGGAGCCGGCGGCGAATGCGGCGGCTTCCTCGTTGCGCACGTGGACCCATTCGATGCCTTGGGTGCGGACGGCGTCGGAAAGCGGGTTGAGGGAGTCACCGACGAGGCCGTAGATGCGCTTGACGCCGAGCTCCTTCAGCTTGGCAACGAATGCCGAGGCGAAGTTCTGAGCCATTCCTAAAATCTCCTTTTATTTGAAGAATAAATTAACCGCTTATCATGTTACCTTTGTTCCTCCTGGAACTCGAAAGATTGTGTGAGATCTGACACAAAGGCCTCGTCTGTGAAGTAGGCGCTATGACCGCCCGTCACCCCAGGTAGGACGCGCGCGCCGTAGGCGGGATCAGTTGGCGACGCCCCCAGCACCGCCTGCGGACCGGACCTGGTCCACAGGATCGGATCGTCGGGAGAATCCACGGCGACCACCCGCGAGTCCGGCCCTGCCAGTCGTAGGTCGCTCACGTGGCTACCGGCGACGCCGGCGCTGCCGACGAGCCAGAGCTGGTCGGTAAGCAGGCCGTGGTGGACGGCGGCCTCGGTGGCCACACGCGTGCCATAACTGTGGGCGAGGACCACCCGGTGGGCGTTGGGGAAGCGGTCGGTGAGCGCGAGTTGGAAGGCGGAGAGGTCGTCGGCGCCGCGGCGCGCCGGGCCGGGGTCCAGCCCGTTGACCACGTTGGGTGGCGGGTCGTAGCCCTGCCAGAGGATCACTGTGGCGCCGGTGCGCTCGGCGAGGAACTGCGCCCGGGCAAGTTCACCGCCCAGGCCCTCAGGTCGGCCGGTGGATACGCCCGCGACCATGGTGATCACACGCGCCGGGTCCACCACGTCACCGACCGCCAGTGTCGCCGACACGGGCCCGGCTTCGAGTACGGTCGCGCCCGCGGACTCAACGAGCTCGCGGCGCGCCGGGTCGAGCGCGGCCAGGTTTGTCCGGTGTATCTGGCCAAGCTCTACGCCGTGGCGCGCGATGAGCGGCACGTGCCCGCGCGCCGCCTCCAGCTCCCGCTCGTGCGCCTTGCACAGGGCCTCGAGCTCGGCGGCGCACAGCGTGTCGAAGGTCCGCGAGACCCCGTTCAGCACCTGCACCGCCAGCGCGTAGACGGGGCTGCCGCGCAGGGATCGGGCCATCGCGTCGAGGCGCGCCTGCCAAGTGGCGTAGCGGCGCAGCACCTTGGCGGCCTGGGTGAGGTCGTCGGCAGGGTGGGCGAAGGTGGCGTCGACACGCTGGAGGCGCTGCAGGGCAGCAGTCGGTGCGGACCCGCCAAAACCGACCCCCACCAGGTCTGACCTGGCAACGTGGCACGCCTGCGATCGCGCGCGGAACTCGGTCACGGCACTGTCCAGCACACCCGCGGCGACCATCAGCTGCCCGGCGTCTAGAGCAGGGCGGTAGGCGTCAGACATGGCGCAACGCCTCCGCGAGGCGGGTGTCGCAGTGGATGCAGTCGTCCGCAAATGAGGCGATGGATTCTAAGTGCGTGTTGAGGGCGGTGGTGGAGGCGTCGAAAAGTGATTGGGCGCGATCCTCCAGCGAGCGCGACGCGGCCGCGCTGGCGCTGTCGCGCAGCTCAGCGCGGGGGAGCGACGTGCGGGCGACGCGGTGGGTGCGGGCGAGGGACGGGATAGTCGTTGAGAGATGCATGCCCCCATCCTCGAAAACCCGCCGAAGCAGGGCAAGGAAAAACCCTGAAACCCTGTGGATAAAATTTCAGATTCGCTAAAGTTATCCACATGCGTATCGCATTGGCACAATTCACCAGCGGACCTGATAAAATGCGCAACCTTTCGCGCATAGAACCCCAGGTCAGGGAGGCCGCGCGCCGGGGCGCGACGCTCATCGTGCTGCCGGAGGCGGCCTCGCACGCGTTCGGGGCGGGTCGCCTCGACTACCAGGCCGAGGACACCGACGGACCGTTCACACAGGGGCTGTTTTCGCTGGCCAAGGAGCTGGGCGTGACCATCGTCGCGGGTTCGTTCCGCCCGGCGGACACCGTCGGCAGCATCAACCGCGTCTACAACACCACCCTCATCCTCGACGGCCACAGCGACACCCCACGCATCCTCACCTATGACAAGGTGCACCTTTACGACGCCCACAGCTACCACGAATCCCGCACCGTCAAAGCCGGCGACACCCTGCTCACGTTCCGGCACGGCGACGCCACCATCGGCGTGGCCACCTGCTTCGACATCCGCTTCCCGGAGCAGTTCAAGGAGCTGGCGGCGATGGGTGCGCACGTCATCGTGGTGCCCACGAGCTGGGCGGACGGCCCAGGCAAGCTCGAGGAGTGGCGCTTATTGACGCGCGCCCGCGCCCTCGACTCCGGCGCGTTCATCGCGGCGGCCGGGCAGTCCCGTCCGAACCACGAGACCGAGGCCGGCGAGAAGTCCGGCCCGACCGGCATCGGCTTCTCCACGCTCGTGGCACCGGACGGACGCAGGATCGTGGAGGCCGGCTACGGCCCCGAGCTTCTCGACGCCGACATCGACATCTCGCACGTCGCCGCCGTACAGGAGGACGTCCCCCTGATTAGGCTTTCGGAAACTGGACCGTTGCGTCAGTCTCGCATGTAAGCACCCCGCGAGTTCCGGCGGCTTCCAGGGACTCGCGGTACTCCGCGACCTCAGCACCCGTGCCGCACAGCACGATCTGGTGGTCCCACCACGTGCCCGGCGCCGACACGAACGCCGGCCCCGGGACCCAAATCGCCTTCGCGGCGCTCTCCCCGAACTCGCCCGCGGTCGGTGCGACGCGCGTCACCTGCAGCCAAACTTGAGAATCGGCAAGCGAGTTGATGGTGCGGGCGTCGTAAAAATCGTCTGCGTCGTCCCCGCACAGCACCAGGTGCACCTCGGGGCGGATGCGTTCCTCGATGAGCCCGAACACCACCGACTTCGCCGCCGCCCAACCCGTCCCCACGGCCACGAGCAGCATCTTTGGTCGGTTCGCCCGCACCGCCGGTCCTCGCGCGGCCCCTAGCGTCAGGTAGTCGCCGACCTGTACATCCGGCCCGTCGAGGTGGAACTCCAGCTGCCCGAACCGGTTCGGCGGCACCGCCGGGGCCAACGCCCACCACACGCCCTGGTTGCCCGCGCGCATCACCGGCAGCGCCTGCCCCGCTGCATATCCGACCGCCGCGGACGCCTCCGCCCGCACGATCCACGCCGAACCATCCTGCGAAACCTGCGTCACCTGCGCCACCGACGCCGCAGCCACCCCGGCCTCGTCAGCCTCCCGCGACACCCGCTCCATCTCCCGCGCCGCACGCACCAACACCTGCGTATCGACGCCCACAACCCCACCAACGATCTCCGCCACCGCCGGAAACTCCGACGCCGGAAACCCAGTGCGCCGCAGATCCAACGCCCACTCGCGAAGCGGGGTAAGGGTTGCCTCAGGGATTGCTGCCCCCGCTGCCTCGGACTCCTGAGAGGAGGCGAGGGTGAACGAAGTGGCGTCGAGAAGCACCTGGGGCACCTCCGTGGCACCTTCCGGAAAGACCATCGCTGCCTGCGGATACTGCTCCACAATCCGCTCAAACAGCGTGGCGCGCACCTCCGAATTTGGCTGCGCGAGCACCTGCAATGCGGCCGAATTTGGGCCATCAGCAACGGGGGCAAACTTTGTCATAGGGCCAGGGTACTGTTTCTCAGCCTCGGTGAGGTGGACTAGTGTGAGCGGGGAAACAAAGAGAGAGAAAGGTGCCGCAGTGGACTACACGCCGTACACACTTCTGACGGATATCGGATGGATCTCCATCCTGCTCATCATCGGAAACGTGCTCCGAAACCGACTGAAAGTGTTACAGGCGCTGCTCCTGCCGGCACCGATCACCGCCGGGCTGCTCGGGCTCATCCTCGGGCAAGAGGTCCTCGGCGTGATTCATTGGTCCGACCAGGTCGGCACCTATACAACGCTGCTCATCGCCGTCGTGTTCGCCTCCATGGCCTACTCCATGAACCTCGGCGGCTCCGTCGCTTCAGGCGCCCGCAACATGTGGGGCTACTCGACGGCCATGTTCATGGGCCAGTGGGGCATCTTCATTCTCCTGGGGCTGTACTTCTTCGCGCCATTCTTCGGCACCGAACCATGGTTCGGCATGATGCTGCCGGTTGGCTTCGTCGGCGGCTTCGGCACCGCCGCCGCCGTCGGCTCCGCGCTTGAGGACATTGGCATCGCCGAAGCGTCCTCCATCGGATTCACCTCCGCCACCGTGGGAACCCTCGTCGCTATCGTTGGTGGCGTCATCGTTGCAAACTGGGGTATCCGGAAAGGCAAGGCAACCGAACTCCGTGGCACCCTCCCCGAAGACCTGCGCACCGGCTACATCGCCGCTGAGTCCGAGCGCCCCTCCATCGGACGCGCAACCACAAACCCATCCTCCATCGAACCGCTGGCACTCCACGCCGGATTCATCCTCATCACCGTGCTGATCGCCTACACCGTCAACACCTGGATCAAGAGCATGTGGAGCAACGTCTCCATCCCACTGTTCGCCATGGCCTTCGTCATCGGCCTCATCGGCCGCGGTCTGCTCGTCGCCTTCAAGCGACCCAACTACCTCGATCGCGAAACCATCTCCACCGTCTCCGGCGCCGCCACCGACTTCATGATCGCCTTCGGCATCGCCTCCATCGTCCCCGCAGCACTCGCCGGGTACTGGCAGGCCCTGCTCATCATGTTCGTGCTCGGCACCGTCTTCTGCGTCGTATGGATGGCCTGGGCCGGCCCGCTCTTCTTCGGCGAAAACTGGCTCGAGCGCGGCATCTTCGGCTGGGGCTGGGCAACCGCCGCCGTCGCGACCGGTATCGCCCTGCTCAAAATGGTCGACCCCAAACTGAAGTCCGGCACTCTCAACGAATACGGTGTGGCCTACGTCGGCTTCGCCCCCTTCGAGATCGGTATGACCATCCTCGCCCCAATCGCCATCATCGCCGGGTTCACCACCGCGTTCGGCTGGGTGTCGTTCCTGATCGCCGTTGCGGTGGTGGTCGTGGCGTTCGCGCTGAAGTGGGTGCCCGCCAAGAAACACGGCTCAGGGTCCGTGACTGCCCAGGAATAGGGCCGGAATTTTCCTAGATGGTAGTAACAGGAATGTAGTAATCCGCTTTTTTGGGCCGATGGGAGCGCGGACATTTCGTTGGAGTGTTGAGGGCTGGAAGGTATTCCGATGCCCGCAAAGTTCCCCGACACCGTCCGCGAGTCCGCGGTCGACAAGTACTTCGAAGGCATGACCACCCCCGAGGTCTGCGACTGGGTAGCACACGTTACCGGCCGACGCCCCGCAGCAGGCTCGGTGAAAAACTGGATTACTGACAGACGCAACGGCTACATCCGATCTGATGGTCCCCCAACCGCGGAGGCGATCGCCAAAGCCGTCGCGCGCAGACTGACCTCCACGAAGTCACTGCGCCGGATCGCGGCGGAGTTCCAGGTGTCATTTCACTCGGTAGGCAGGTGGACGCGTGAATTATGGCCTGACGAAGAAGAACGCAACGACGCAGCGTCGATGACGTTCGATGCGGCATATCAAGCCACAATGAAACGCGTGAGTTATAACCGCAAAACCAAACGAGCCCGCAAACACCAACGAACCACCATCAACCGCAACACTGCGACACCGCCACGCCCGGTTGATGAGTGGTTGCCCGGGCCTGGCCCAATACCTGACTTGGATGCTTTGCCGGATGATCCGGAAGTGTTGAAAAAGATGCTGGCTGATGAACGTGACCGCCAAGCAGTCAAAGACGCGATTATTGAAGTACTCATGGGTGGTGAGACGCAGGGAAAAGTCACCGTCCGTGACGGTGTACTCACGACAGCGGCGAAGGCCGCCGTCGTTGTTGCCATCACGGACGCCCGCGGTGTCTCTATCAAGAAAGCGTGTCAGCTTGTTGGTATTGCCGAGTCAACGTTTTATCACCACCAGGGCAAGCATCAGCGTGTGCTGGCCCGGCGTAGTGCGCGTCGTGAGCAGTACAAACCGATGATCCTGCAAGCAGTTGCCGAGTCGAATCAAAGCTATGGGTATCGGCGTATCCATGCCTGGCTGAAAGCTCGAGGACATCGGGTATCGGAAAAGATCGTGCGTGAGTTAATGGGTGAACTTGCATGCAGGCCACCGGCGAAGCAGTCAACGAAGTACTCGTCCTACACCGGTGAGACCGCCCACAGTCCAGCAAACCTCCTGTTGGTCAAACCCCGCACCACTGCGTGTGCATGTCACGACACCGCACAGCAGCCAACGCCTGAAGTCATCGAGCTATCTGAGCACTTTCGCACCCACGCTGATGCCAAGGGATTAATCCATGATTTTCATGCTGATACACCGTGGGAAAAAATCGGTACCGATGTCACAGAAATCCACTGCCCAGACGGCAAACTCTATCTGTCTGCCGCTATTGACTTCTATGACGGAATGCCCATTGCGGTGACCATGTCGACATCACCGAATCATGATCTGGTCGCAGACATGATCGCGCGTATTGATGCGGTAAAACCTGACGGGGTGCAGCCAATTATCCATTCTGACCGGGGTGGACTCTACCGCAGCACTAAGTGGGTGAAGTTGATTACCGATCACACGCATAACCGCCTGGACTGTCCGAAGTGTCAGGAAGGCAAGTGGTGTCGGGCCAGGTGGCGCTACATCCCGTCACTATCCAGGAAGGGCACCAGTGGTGATAACGCGCGCACAGAAGGGTTCTTCGGCACGATGAAACAAGAACTACTCAAAGGCAGGGCGCATACGTCGCAGATGACAGTTGCGCAGATGCGCGAGTATATTGAGTCCTACATTGACTTCTATATCCATACAAGGTTGAAGTCGACACTTGGTGATGGTTATACGACCATCGCTGAGCATAGACAGGCACTGAGTGCATAACTACGAGACAAAGTCCCTCGTGATGCACTCCAACAAAACATCCGCAGCCCCGATTTCGGGGATTACTACAATCCTGTTACTACCATTTGCGTTTTGACGTGCGCTTCCAGTGCGTTTCCAAGCGATTTGCGGAGCTTCAAAGTCAGCGCCACCCCCGAAAATACAACAAATTCAACCTTGAGTGGAACAGACTCAACTTCTCGTGCGTTAGGGAGAGTGAACAACAAAATAAAACGCAAAGAGAAAGGAAACGGACATGTCTTCGTTTAACCCAACTACGAAAACGCAGGAGGCGTTGCAGCAGGCGCTGCAGCAGGCGTCGGCGAAGGGCAACCCGGATATTCGCCCGGCGCATTTACTTGAGGCGATCCTGAAGCAGGAGGATGGGATTGCGGCGCCGGTGTTGCAGGCGACGGGTGTGGATCCGCAGACGGTCGCGAAGGAGGCGGCTGAGCTGGTCGATTCCTACCCGAAGGCGGAGGGCCAGAATATGGCGAATCCGAACTTTAACCGCGACGGCCTGAACGCGCTGAACGCGGCGCAGGAGTTGGCGGGCGAACTCGGCGACGAGTTCGTCTCTACTGAGGTGCTGCTGGCGGGTATCGCGCGCGGGAATGATGACGCGGCGGAGCTGCTGAAGAAGCGCGGCGCCACGTTTGAGGCGATTAAGGCGGCGTTCCAGTCGGTTCGCGGCAATAAGAAGGTCACCACTGAGTCGCCGGAGGATCAGTTCCAGGCGCTGGAGAAGTATTCGACGGACCTGACGGCGCGTGCGCGCGAGGGCAAGATTGACCCGGTCATTGGTCGCGATTCGGAGATTCGACGCGTGGTGCAGGTGCTTTCCCGTCGTACGAAGAATAATCCGGTGTTGATTGGTGAGCCGGGCGTCGGTAAGACGGCGATCGTCGAGGGCCTTGCAAGGCGCATCGTGGCGGGCGACGTCCCAGAGTCGCTGAAGGGCAAGACGCTGATCTCCCTGGACCTCGGGTCGATGGTTGCGGGCGCGAAGTACCGTGGCGAATTCGAGGAGCGCCTGAAGGCGGTGTTGGACGAGATTAAGGAGTCCGACGGGCAGATCATCACGTTTATTGACGAGCTCCACACCATCGTCGGCGCTGGCGCCACGGGCGAGGGCGCGATGGATGCAGGCAACATGATTAAGCCGATGTTGGCGCGCGGCGAGCTGCGGCTGGTTGGTGCGACGACATTGGATGAGTACCGCCAGTTCATCGAGAAGGATGCGGCGCTGGAGCGTCGTTTCCAGCAGGTGTACGTGGGCGAGCCGACCGTGGAGGACACGATCGGTATCCTGCGCGGCCTGAAGGAGCGCTACGAGGTGCATCACGGCGTTCGGATCCAGGATTCGGCGTTGGTGGCGGCTGCGGAGCTGTCCAACCGCTACATCACGAACCGGTTCTTGCCGGATAAGGCGATTGACCTGGTCGATGAGGCGGGCTCGCGGCTGCGGATGGAGATTGATTCTTCGCCGCAGGAGATTGATGAGCTGGAGCGTATCGTTCGCAGGCTTGAGATCGAGGAGATCGCGCTGCAGAAGGAGTCCGACGAGGCGTCGAAGGAGCGTCTGACGGATTTGCGCCAGGAGTTGGCGGATCAACGAGAGAAGCTTGGTGAGCTGAAGGCACGTTGGTCGAATGAGAAGGCGGAGATCGATAAGGTGCAGGCTGCGAAGGAGGAGCTGGAGCACCTGCGCAACGAGTCCGAGATCGCGGAGCGCGAGGGCGATTACGCGAAGGTCTCGGAGCTGCGCTACGGCCGCATTCCGGAGCTGGAGCAGCAGGTCAAGGACGCTGAGGAGGCGGCGGGGGCGTCGTCAAGGACGATGCTCACGGAGGAGGTTTCTCCTGAGGTGATTGCTGAGGTTGTGTCGGCGTGGACGGGTATCCCTGCGGGCAAGATGATGCAGGGGGAGACCGAGAAGCTGCTGGACATGGAGGCAATCCTGGCTGGCCGCGTTGTGGGTCAGAAGGAAGCTGTCGTGGCTGTGTCCGATGCGGTGCGGCGTTCGCGTGCGGGCGTTGCGGATCCGAATCGTCCGATTGGTTCCTTCCTGTTCTTGGGCCCGACTGGCGTGGGTAAGACGGAGCTTGCGAAGGCGCTGTCGGAGTTCCTTTTCGATGATGAGGCGGCGATGGTGCGCATCGATATGTCGGAGTACGGTGAGAAGCATTCGGTCGCGCGTTTGGTCGGTGCCCCTCCGGGGTACGTCGGCTATGACGCTGGCGGTCAGCTGACTGAGGCTGTGCGTCGTCGCCCGTACTCGCTGGTGCTGTTCGACGAGGTTGAGAAAGCGCACCAGGATGTATTCGACGTGTTACTGCAGGTCCTCGACGAGGGTCGCCTCACCGACGGCCAGGGTCGCACGGTGGATTTCCGCAACACGGTGATCATCCTGACGTCGAACTTGGGTGCGGGCGGCGACCGCGAGCAGATTATGAACGCGGTGAAGTCGCACTTCAAGCCGGAGTTCATCAACCGCCTCGATGATGTGGTGGTGTTCGAGCCGCTGACGAAGGAGCAGCTGGTGGGCATCGTCGATATTCAGCTGGGCACGCTCGCCGATCGCCTTGCTTCTCGACGCCTCCAGCTCCGCGTCTCCGACGCCGCGAAGGCCTGGCTCGCAGACCGCGGTTACGACCCTGCATATGGTGCGCGCCCGTTGCGTCGCGTGATCCAGCAGGCGATCGGTGACCGGTTGGCGAAGGAGCTGCTGGCCGGTGCGATCCGCGACGGTGACGTGGTGCAGGTTGATGTCGCGGAAGGCGGCGAGGAGTTGGCGGTGTCGGCAGCGAAGTAGCGTTCGGGCTACACTGCTGTCCATGCAACCAACGACGACGATTTACACACGGGTGGCCGTGCCAGGCGTGGAGAACGAGCAACTTGAGGCTCACCAGCTTGGCGGCGGCCACTTCGTCATTGCATCGGTGCCGTTTGTGGATGTGTCGTTGGCGGTGGGGGACATCGTGGAGTGTGTGCGTGTTGGCGGCATGTTCCACGTGAATAAGGTCGTGGTGCGCGGGGGTGCGTCCACGGTGCGGATTTTGCCGCAGGGGGAGTCGCCGTTTTCGCTGGCGGAGACGTTGTTGGCGTTTGGTTGCCGGGTGGAGATGGGCCCGGGTGGGATGTTGGCGGCGTCGATAGGGGCGGATTGTCCGAAGGCCGGGATTGATGAATGGCTGGAGGGTTTGGCCGCGTCTGGAGTGATCCAGCTCGCACCTGGCTATACAGCGTGAGCCATACGCGTATGGTGTTATGTATGACTGTTTTTATTTCTCCGCAGGAGCTGTACGAACGTATTAAGTCCGGCAAGAAGCAGACGGTGCTCGATGTTTCTTGGGAGCCGGAGGCAGGCAAGGCCTGGCAGAAGTTCCAGTCCGAGCACATCCCGACTGCCGTCTACGGTGACCTGGAGGGCCACCTCGTGGGCATGCCGGGCCGCCGCGAGGGCCGCAACCCGCTGCCGTCACTCGCCGTGATCGATGAGGCGCTCGAGGAGTGGGGCGTCGAGGCGAACCGCCCGATCTTCATCTACGACCAGGGCTCCGGCGTCTTCGCCGCCCGCGCGTGGTGGATCATGCGCTGGGCTGGCCTGGAGCACGTCCACATTATCGACGGCGGCTTCCGCGAGTGGGAGGCCGAGGGCCTCAAGACCATCGCCGGCCCAGGCAACGTGGTTGTGCCGCGCGACCTGGAACTGGAGGGCAGCAAGCTTCCGGTGGCGACGCTGGAGGACGTACAGCAGTTCGAGGGCATCCTGATTGATGCGCGTGATGAGAAGCGCTTTGCTGGGCGTCGAGAAGTACTGGACTTGAAGGCGGGCCACATCCCGTCTGCGCTGAACCTGCCGGCGGCGGACCTGTTCTGCAAGGAAACGAGGAAGGTCAAGGAGACGGACTACATCCGCGACCGCTTCGCAAGCCTGGGAGTGACGCAGAATACGGACCCGGCGAAGATGATTACGTACTCGGGTTCGGGCAACCACTCCGCGCTGCTTATCGCGGCGATGGAGCACGCGGGCCTGCCGGTGGCCACGCATTATGTGGGTGGCTGGTCGCAGTGGAGTGCACGGTTGGGGAATAAGGTCGCCACGGCACTGTAGTATCAATCTTCGATGATTGCTTACGTGTTGTTTGGGCTGGCCGCGCTGCTCGTGGTCGCGGCTGTCTGGTTGTGGTTTGCACCTGCGTCTCCCTCCTTATCGACGCCCCCTCCGCCACCAGCCGAGCCCTCGCCTGAGGCTGAGCCGGACGTGGAGCCTGAGGCCGAGCAGGAGCCTGCGCTCGAGGTGGAAGAAGAGCCGGAACCAGAGCCCGAGCCTGCCCCGGAGCCAGAGCCCCAACTGGAGCCGGAGCCGGTACCGGAGCCGGAGCCCGAACCTGCACCGGCGCCCGAGCCTGCCCCGAAGCGCCCGCACCGCATGTCGGGCCTGCAGCTGCCGGGCGCGTCGCGCCGGGAGCGCCGCCTGTGGGCGGAACAGCACGGCTTCCGCTTCTCCAAGGTGGATGAGTACCTGGTCGACGAGTGGCACCGGGGTGCGGCGGCGTCCGGTGCGGAGCCACGCGATGTCGTGGCGGGCCAGGTCTACGGCCATGATGTCCGCGTGGTGGACCTTGGCGGTGTGACGGTGGTGGCCGTCGCAACGGGTGAGGTCAGCGACATCGTGGTGGATATGCGCCGTCCGCAGTTCCAGGCGGATTCCTCGGCGGATTTGGTGCTGGTGGAAACCGTCGAGGGCTTCGAGCTATTCACGAACGAGCCCGGTCCCGTCCTGCGCTTCATCGACGTGCGCGTGCGCACCGCCCTGCGCGAGATGCCCGAAAGTGTGTGCGCGGTGTGGTGCGAACAAGACTGGGTGTTGGCCCAGCTGGAACGCGGTTCGACGCCGCAGGACTGGGAGGACACGTTCGCGCCGCTGGCGTTGCTGGCGGACGCGGCACGCACGCTGCCACCGCCCTGTCTCCTATCCACCTCTAGCTGTGTATAACGCTGGCGTTGCTGGCGGACGCGGCACGCACGCTGCCACCGCGCGAGGCGGCGGCGCTTGCGCCGGTGCTCGGTGCCGAGGAGGCACCTGAGCCGGAGACCCCGCAGGTGCAGCGCCCGGAGGAACCACTTGAGCTGCCGACCCGCGTGACGGGCGGCGGATTCGGCGAGTTGGAGGACCACGAGGTCGGTGCGGATTCTGTGGCGCCGATCGCGGACGGTTCACCTGCCGATGACGGCGCGCAGCTCTATGATTTGACCAGAGTGCGCCGCGAGCAGCAGCCCTCCACAATTTTCAACGACACGTCAGACACCCCGGACACCGAGAAGGAGCCAACCGATCATGAACGATAAAGCACGCCTCGCAGAGCTGGTCAAGGAACTGGCCGTGGTGCACGGCAAGGTCACGCTTTCCTCCGGGAAGGAGGCGGACTACTACGTGGATCTGCGTCGTGCGACGTTGCACCATGAGGCGGCGCCGCTGATCGGCAAGCTGCTGCGTGAGATGACGGCAGACTTGGAGTTCGACGCGGTCGGTGGCCTGACGCTGGGCGCGGACCCGGTGGCCACAGCCGTGATGCACGCTGACGGCCGCCCGATCGACGCGTTCGTGGTGCGCAAGGAAGCGAAGAAGCACGGCATGCAGCGCCGGATTGAGGGGCCGTCGATTGTTGGCAAGAAGGTCCTTGTGGTGGAGGACACCACCACGACGGGCAACTCCCCGCTGACCGCGGTGGAGGCCGTGCGCGCCGACACATCTACATGTGAATAAGAGACAGGGGGTTGGCCGCGTCTGGAGTGATCAAGCTAGCACCCGGCTAGAATGCGCCGAGGGCGCTGAGGTCGTCGCGGTGGCCACCGTGGTGGACCGCGCGACTGGCGCCGCCGACGCCTTGCACGAGGCCGGCCTGGACTACCGATTCCTGCTGGGGCTCGAGGACCTTGGACTCAACTGAGCAGGCTGAGCAGGCCAAAGGACCGACGGAGTGGAATGAGGGCCGCCACGGCGTAGGCCCGTGGGAGGGCCCGTGGCCGGATGACCCCCGCCTGGATCCGCAGTTTTTGGAGGAGGGGGATCGTCGCAACGTAGTGGACGCCTACCGCTACTGGTCGCTCGAGGCGATCCGCGAGGAGCTGGACAAAAGGCGCCACCCGTTCCACGTCGCGATTGAGAACTTTGAAAACGACGCCAACATCGGCACCGTGGTGCGCACCGCGAACGCGTTTCTGGCCGAGGAGGTCCACATTATTGGGCGGCGGCGCTGGAACCGGCGCGGCGCGATGGTGACGGACCGCTACCAGCACATCCGCCACCACGCGACGATCGAGGATTTCGCGCAGTGGGCCAAGGAGCACGACCTGCCGATTGTGGCGATCGATAACACGCCCGGCTGCGTGCCGCTCGAAACGGCGGAACTTCCGCAGCGCTGCGTGTTAGTGTTCGGGCAGGAAGGCCCCGGCATTACGGACGAGACGCAGCGCGAGGCGTCGATGACGTGCTCGATTGCACAGTTCGGCTCGACGCGCTCGATTAACGCGGGCGTTGCCGCGGGCATCGCGATGCACGCGTGGATACGCCAGCACGCCGACTTGAGTACTGCTTGGTGAAAGGTGAAGGTTGTGGAAGAATCCGCCGCGGAAACATGGTCGCACCGCGCTGACCTGGCTCAATCGGCTGTGCAGGAGCGGCACGCCTCGCGCCTGTGGGGGCTGCCGAAGACGAACCTCGCGGTGGTCACGTGGCCACCGGGCTCGAAGGATCGCCTCTACTGGCACTGGCACTACTGGTGGCAGGCCCACTATTTGGACTGCCAGATCGACGCCGCTCTTCGACGCCCCACCAAAACCCACAAGCGCCGCCTCAAAGACACCCTGCGTGGCATCCAGCGCCGCAACCTGGGCAAGCTGACGAAGAACAAGTACTACGACGACAAGGCCTGGCTGGCCCTGGCGTGGAACCGCGCCGTCGACGAGGGCTTGGCACGCCGCACGAAGGCCCTTGACGCCCTGGAGTTCGACCTGCTCGCAGGCATCGACCCGGTGATGGGTGTGCTGCCGTGGCGCACGGAGGAAACCTTCTACAACGTGCCCTCGAACGGCCCGGCCGCCCTCTTGTTCGCGCGCACCGGCCGCCTGGACAAGGCCCGCGAGCTGCTTGACTGGACGTTCGACAACCTGGTCACCGAATCAGGCCTGGTGCAGGACGGGATCCGGATGCGGATGCATGGCCCGGAGGTCGTCGACAAGCTGTATACGTACAACCAGGGCACGGTGCTCGGCGCGAGCCTAGAGATCGCGCTGGCGTTGCGCGCCGACGTCGGACTTCGCGACGACGAGCCAATCGACTCTTTCGCGTACTCAAAACGCGCCGACGATTCCGTGTTTTACATCACACATATCCGGGCAATCGTAGAAGCGATTGTCCTGCATATGGCTACCCCCCAGGGGGTAATTCTGAACAAGCCCTACGAATCCGGCGACGGCGACGGCGGACTCTTCAAGGGAATTCTCGCGCGCTACCTCGCCGATGTTGCAGTGCGCCTGCCCGAAGACTCGCGCCAGAACATCGCGACCAAAAAGATAGCATCAAGGCTGATTATGGCCTCGGCGGAGTCCCTTTGGTCCCACCGTTTGGAGGTCGACGGACTGCCGATCTTCTCCGCGCGGTGGACAGAAGATGCCCGCCTTCCACACAATTACGGGCTCGGTCCTTCGTCCTTGAGCGAGGCCGTCGGGTTGGTCCGAATTGATGAGAGGGACCTTTCGGTACAGCTTTCCGGGTGGATGCTGCTGGAGGCTGCTGCGCGGGTGGCGGCTGCAAATAGTCAGTAAAGCAGGCATACTGGTTGGCGTACCTAAGAAGCTCTAGTGGAGGTTATCTTCATGCCAATTGCAACCCCTGAGGTCTACAACCAGATGCTCGACACTGCAAAGAAGGGCGGGTTCGCTTACCCGGCCATCAACTGCACGTCGTCTGAGACCATCAACGCCGCAATTCGTGGTTTCGCAGAAGCCGAGTCTGACGGCATCATCCAGTTCTCGACCGGTGGCGCAGAGTTCGGCTCTGGCCTGTCCGTGAAGAACAAGGTTGCGGGTGCCCAGGCGCTTGCTGCGTTCGCACATGAGATCGCTAAGCACTACGACGTCAACATCGCGCTGCACACCGACCACTGCCAGCTCGAGGTTCTCGACGAGTACGTCCGCCCACTCATCGCGATCTCCCAGGAGCGCGTCGACCGCGGCGAGAACCCACTGTTCCAGTCCCACATGTGGGACGGCTCCGCTATCCCAATCGACCACAACCTTGAGGTCGCCCAGGAACTCCTGGAGAAGGCACACAAGGCCAACATCATCCTCGAGGTCGAGATCGGCGTCGTCGGTGGCGAAGAGGACGGCGTCCAGGCTAAGGCCGGCGCCAACCTGTACACCAGCGAAGAGGACTTCGAGAAGACCATCGACGCCCTCGGCACCGGCGAGAACGGCCGCTACCTGCTGGCCGCAACCTTCGGCAACGTCCACGGCGTGTACAAGCCGGGCAACGTGAAGCTGCGCCCAGAGGTCCTCGACATGGGCCAGAAGGTCGCCGAGAAGAAGCTCGGCCTCGCAGCAGGCACTAACCCATTCGACTTCGTCTTCCACGGTGGCTCCGGCTCCGAGAAGGAGAAGATCGAGGAGGCCCTGCGCTACGGCGTCATCAAGATGAACGTTGACACCGACACCCAGTACGCCTTCACCCGCCCAGTGGTCTCCCACATGTTCGAGAACTACGACGGCGTCCTGAAGATCGACGGCGAAGTGGGCAACAAGAAGGTCTACGACCCACGCTCCTACATGAAGAAGGCTGAGCAGGGCATGGCCGACCGCGTCATCGAGGCCTGCCAGGACCTGCGCTCCGTTGGCACCTCCGTGTCCAAGTAGTCGTACTGCTTGTTTTTCCTGAAACCCCTGGGACCCTCGTGGTCCTGGGGGTTTCTTCGTGTGTAGGTTGTTTGGGCCTTTTGGGGCCCTTTGGGGGCCTGCTGTGCACCAAAATCCCGCTTGGCCCAGGGGTGACCTGGGGTTTTGTTGTGGCGGTTTTCTGGAATCCGGGAATTTGGTGTCTTGGCCTTTTGCGTGCGCACCAAATTCCCTCTCCGGGTCCCCGCGACCTGGGGTTTTACGAAGCCGCTTCTCCAAAACCTGGAATCTGGTGTCGCCGCCTTTCGCGCCAGTGCCAAAGGACGCAATCCCTTCCGCCGAATCTGCCAAAAGCCCAGGTCGCGAAAAATGCGGTGTGTCTATTGGCACTGAAAGCGTCTGGAAGGTTCCAGCACTTCACACTTCATGCGGTTAGGTGTCTTGAAATGTGACTATTTTATATTTGCTGTCGAGGAACTGCTGGCCTGGGGTGACAGGCTTGGCAGGCTTGTGTATACATGTATACATGAGTGGATCAGTGATTAGTTTGCGAATGGACGAAGTCCAGAAACGTCGGCTTGACGAGCTTGCTACAAAGACAGGTAGGCCAAAGGCGTTCTACATCCGTGAGGCAATTGAGGCCTATCTTGATGACGCTGAATACATCTACGAGCTTCAGGCTGAGGCGGAAGCTGTTCGTAGGGGCGAGCTGGAAACTGTTACCCTCGATGAGCTAAAGGCCGAGTGTGGCCTGGCAGATTGAGTTTTCGCCTAGGGCACGAAAGGCGGTGCGGCGGTTAGACAAGCAGGTACAGCGTCGGCTTTTTCAAGTCTTGGGTGATTTGTCGCGGTTGAATGATCCACGCGTCCGCGGTAAAGCCCTTGTAGGTGGAATGTCAGGGTTGTGGCGGTGGCGTATCGGGGACTATCGGGTAATTGCTGAGATTCAAGATGACATCGTGACGGTGTTGGTGGTTGATGTTGGGCACCGTGGAGAAATTTATAGGTAGTGGACCGCCCTCACCCGCGCCGCTCCCGTCGACCTCCTCCGGTCGACCAGCGCAGGTCACGGCGTTTTGAGGCTTTTCGACGCCAAAATCCCGATTTCGCGCTGACCTGCATTGGTCAACGCTAAGAGGTCGACCAAAACGAAAAGCGAACGAAAACGGCACGACCACCCGGGGCGCTATGGTTATGGCATGGCGAAAGAGAGAATGGGTACGCGTGCCAGGTTGGCGTCGGTGGATCAGTCGATTCAGGCGCGGTTGATGCGTGTGCGCAAGCGCCTGTTGCCGATTCTGCAGATGGGTATCGCGGCGGGTATTGCGTATTGGATCGCGGGGGACATTATTGGCAACGCGAAGCCATTTTTTGCCCCGATTTCGGTGGTGATCATTATTGGCATGTCGGGCGGGGAGCGCATTACGAAGGCGATCGACTTGTCGATTGGTTGTGCGTTGGGCGTGCTGGTGGGGGATTCGCTGTTTTACAGGTTGGGGGATGGGGGTTGGCAGATTGCGGCGATTGTGTCGGGCAGTTTGTTGATTGCGTCGTTCTTTTCGAAGTCGCAGTTGGTGAATAACCAGGTGGCGATTGGTTCGATTCTGATCGCGACGATTATGCCGCCCGGTGCGGAGGTGACGGGTTTTGACCGTACGATTGACGCGGCGGTGGGTTGCATGGTGGCGTTGGCCACGATTGCTCTGATTCCGCAGGGGCCGATGGAGCCGGTGCGCGCGGAGATTTCGAACTTGATGGGGTTGATGAGTTCAGTGCTTGACGACGTCGCCTCCGGCCTCACCGACCGCGATCCTCAAGTAATCGATGATGCGTTGGAGGCGATCCGCGGGTCGCAGACGGATATTGACGATATGGCGTCGGCAGTGAACGCGGGCAAAGAGACGACGAAGATTTCGCCGTTTCTGTGGGGCGCGCGCCGTTACATCAATTCCCTGAGCTTGGTGATCCCGCCGGTGGATAACGCGGTGCGCTCGTGCCGGGTGCTGGCGCGTCGCGCATTGGTGCTGTGCGAGGACGGTGACCACGTCTCGCCGCAGCAGATTGAGTTGATTGACGTGTTGGCGAAGGCGTGCCTGGATATTTCTGAGGTGTACGAGGTGAAGTCGCGGCGCGCGCAGGCCACCGTGATCCCGCAGATTGTGAACGAGTTGCGGGCGGTGGCGCAGGGCTCGTCGGTGGAACTCCTGGAGAAGGACGCGGTGTTGTCGGAGTACGCGATTCTGGCGCAGACGCGTTCGCTGACGGTGGACTTGCTGCAGGTGTGCGGTATGTCGCGGGAGTCGGCGTTGGCGGCGCTGGCCCCGACCTCTGACACGCCGGCGTACCCGCCGGAGTCCTTCGATTTGCGCTAACCGCGCACCGACTGGATGTCGCGAAGGTGGCGGTAGAACGTCACCCGCTGCAGCGGCCGCGGGTGGGCGACGCCGTCCACCACCAGCGTGATGTCCTCCCCTCCGGACTGTAGAGCCCGGCCAGTCAGAACGGTCGCCGGGTCCGTGAGAGCCGGGGCGACCGTTTTGCCTTTCACAAACATCCCACCCAGTGGCATGCCCGCCAACCCCTCCAGGCGCTGCGGGTCCACGCGACGCCCCTCCGGCACCACGAGCGGCGTGACCAGCCGTGACGCCGCCAGCCCCGGCGCATCCGGTGTGGGCACCAGGCGTGCCCCGAACTGCCCGAAGAACCGCGCCAACGGCTCCTCGCCGGTGCGCATCACCAGCTGCTGCGAATCCACCACGATCTCGCCCACGTACTCGCTGCGCCCATCCCCGTGGGAGAGCGTCGCTGAACCGGCCACCACCACGCCCGTGTCCGTCCTAATACACGGCGACGGCACCACCGGGCCCTCCACGGCCAGGTCCACAGACCCCGCGCCCCACGCCACCGCGGCAGGCGACGCCGGATCAGCCGGCACGTAGGCGACCTCGACCCACATTGCGTCCGCGCGCATCAGCCGCGTCAGCACCGCACTCAGCGCAGCATCACTGCCGGACACGACCACGCGCAGCCGCTCCTCCGGCCGCTGCGGCGCCAGCTGCGGGGCACCCAGGTGCTCCACCGACGGCGACTTCTGGATCTCCGCCAGGCTCGGCGTCGGGTCGTGGGGGAGGGCGGAGATGGCGGCGTCGAGAAGAAAAGAAAGCTCACTTCTCGACGGCACCTCCGGAAGTGTGACCTCCTCCGCACCCGGAACTGTGAGGGAGCTAGCACACGCACAATGAAGAAGACGCATGCCATTCACGCTACAATAAGCCCGGATTAGTGCCTATTAAAGGAGAGAGAATGTCCGCCATCATCATTGTCGGCGCCCAATGGGGCGACGAGGGGAAAGGCAAAGCCACCGATATCCTCGGCGGGAAAGTCGACTACGTAGTCAAACCCAACGGCGGTAACAACGCAGGTCACACAGTAGTTGTGGGCGGCGAAAAGTACGAACTGAAACTGCTGCCGGCCGGCGTGCTCAGCGAGAACGCCACCCCGATCCTGGGCAACGGCGTCGTTATCAACCTCGAAGCGCTCTTCGACGAAATCGACGGCCTCGAAGCCCGAGGCGCCAACGCCTCACGCCTCCGCATCTCCGGCAACGCGCACCTCGTCGCGCCCTACCACCAGACACTCGACCGCGTCCAGGAACGCTTCCTGGGCAAGCGCGCCATCGGCACCACCGGCCGCGGCATCGGCCCCACCTACGCCGACAAAGTCGCCCGCGTCGGCCTGCGCGTCCAAGACATCCTCGACGAATCGATCCTCCGCCAGAAGATCGAATCGGCGCTGGACGTCAAGAACCAAATGCTGGTCAAGATGTACAACCGCCGCGCTATTGAGGCCGACGCAATGATGGACTACTTCATGTCCTACGCCGAACGCCTCAAGCCCATGATTATCGACGCCGAAAACGTCCTCAACACCGGACTGGCCGAAGGCAAGCACGTCCTCATGGAAGGCGGCCAGGCCACCATGCTCGACGTCGACCACGGCACCTACCCGTTCGTGACCTCCTCCAACCCGACCGCCGGCGGTGCCTGCGTCGGCTCCGGCATCGGCCCGACGAAGATCACGGCGACCCTGGGCATCGTCAAGGCGTACACCACGCGCGTCGGCGCGGGTCCGTTCCCTACCGAGCTGTTTGATAAGTGGGGCGAGTACCTGCAGGAAACCGGCGGCGAAGTTGGCGTGAACACCGGCCGCAAGCGCCGCTGCGGCTGGTACGACTCCGTCGTGGCCCGCTACGCCGCCCGCGTCAACGGCTTCACCGACTACTTCCTGACCAAGCTCGACGTCCTCACCGGCATCGGCGAAATCCCGATCTGTGTCGCCTACGACGTCGACGGCGTCCGCCACGACGAAATGCCGCTGACCCAGTCCGACTTCCACCACGCCACCCCCATCTACGAAACGATGCCGGCCTGGGACGAGGACATCACCGGCTGCACCACCTTCGAGGAGCTCCCGCAGAAGGCCCAGGACTACGTCCTCCGTCTCGAGGAGCTCTCGGGCGCGCCGATCAGCTACATCGGCGTCGGCCCTGGCCGCGATCAGACCATCGTCCGCTTCGACGTGATGGACCGCTAGCTTTCTGCTTCCTCCGAAGTTCGGGACCTGGGAGACGCTCCCAGGTCCTCTTTTTTGCTCGGGGCGAGGGGTGGATATATGCCTCTCAACTTTGTTCGGAAAATCGTGAACAAAATTGCGCTTTTTGTGACCGCGCACACAAGCAAATTTGTTCACAATTTCCCGACTCCGCTCGAGAGCACACCTTCCCCCTTCAGGGCTCATGCAGGCCCCTTCAAGTTTGCTCACCACATACGCGGCTGAATATGCTGACCACTATGAACGCAGCAATGCCCGAAGAGCAGCAGTCAGAGCAGCAACAGCAGCTCGACAACGAGCCCATTACTCAGCTCGACCCCGCGCGGGATTTGAGGTGTGACCCTCGCCAGGTGCTGGTGCTGGGCGACAGCGTGGTTGAGGAGGAACTCGCGTGGTCCTTCAAGCAGCTCGGGTTCGACGTGACGCACCTGCGCACCACTGAAATAGAGGCGGAAGACATGCAGCAGCGGTATCCGTCGTTGACGGTGGCGGGAGCCGGGGTGGATCCGGACGTGCTCAGGGAGTTGGAGGAGCGCGCCGGGTCGATTGTGGCGCCGTCGGTGGAGGCGCAGGAGCTGTGCAGTTCGCGTGAGGGCGTGCGGGCGACGGCGACGGATTCCTTGGGCTTGCCGACGTTGCGTTGTGAGTTCGTCCGTTCTCCGGAGGAGCTGGAGGAGGCGGCGTTGCGGTTGGGTTTGCCGGTCGTCGTGAAGCCGGGGCGCTCGTCGGAGGGGCAGGGCCAGACGGTGCTGCGGAGCGAGCAGGACCTGAACGTTGAGGCGGCCAAGGCGTGGGAGGCGGCTGCGGAGGTGGACCCGGAGGGTCCGGTGGTCGTGGAGCGGTTTATTGAGTTTGATTTTGAGTTGACGATTTTGGCGGCTCGTTCGGTGGATCCGGCGACGGGTGAGTTGGCGACGTGGTTCTGTGAGCCGATCGGTACGCGGCATGTGGGGGGCCGTTTGGTGGAGGCGTGGCAGCCGGCGGTGTTGTCGGAGGCTGCGGCGGGGAACGCCCGGTCGATTGCGGCCAGGATTACGGGGGCGCTCGGCGGGCAGGGTGTGTACGCGGTGGAGATGTTCGTGGCCGGTGATGAGGTGTACTTCTCGGATGCGCGGCCGCGGCCGTCCTTGGATGGGTTGCTGACGCGTGCGACGCAGCGCCTGAACCAGTGTTCGTTGCACGCGAGGGCAGTGATTGGTCTGCCTATTGACGCCACCTTGGTCAGCCCGGGCGCAATGGTCCTGGTGGAGGATGTTGTCCCGAGCGTGGATGGCCTTGCGAAGGCGATGTCGGTCGCGGAGACTGGTGTGCGTTTTGTGGATGGTGCTGCGGTGGTGACGTCGACGGGTGAGTCGGCGCAGGAGGCGCGGGACCGGGCGACGCTGGCTGCGTCGCGCCTCTGAACCGGGCCCGTGTTGGATTTGGACTAGTTTACTGGTTTAATTGACAGATTACTGCAATCTTTTTTAGAGATGGAGTTGTCTGCGCATGAACACTTCCCGGTTGGGCATGGCGGTGGTTGCTGCGGTGGTGGCGTCGTCAATTGTGGTGCCGCAGGCGTCGGCGCAGATTGATGTGGAGGCCGCGAAGCCGTTTCTGAACGTGGTTGCGCCGGATTATGCGCAGGCGCTGCATTCGACGGAGGCGTTGTTTTCGCCGGGGAATCCGGATGATCCGGCGACGGTGAGTGGTTCGGTGAAGCTGCCGATGGAGGTGGCGCGTTCGGCGCGGACGGTGAGTGCGTCGGCGAAGGTGCTGACGAACCGCAAGGGGGAGCCGCTGGGGCGGCCGGTGATGGTTGATGATGGTTCGGGGAATTTGACGCCGGCGTTGCATCCGGGGACGTGGGCGCCGGTGCGCCGCGAGCCGATTCGTGTGTTCGCGCAGTGGTATGAGGGCGTGTATACGGAGCATTCGTCGCCGACGTTTTATACGGAGGTGGATGAGAACGGGAACTTTTCGCTGAAGCTGCAGCCGTATGTGGATGCGCGTGGGGTGGAGCGTGAGTTTTTGGCGGATGCGACGGTCGGCGTGGTTGGTTCGGGTGATCGCGGGCGTGATCAGTTGCGTGAGAAGCTGCGCGTCTGGGTGGAGCTGCCGGAGAGCGTGCGGGATGACTACCGCCTGATCCATCAGCCGGCGGGTATTGTGCCGCCGACGAATTGGTTGGGCAATGTGACGCCTTCGTATGAGACGAATGGTTGGTGGCGTGGCGGCAAGGTGAATGGCTTCTTCGTGGCGTACCAGGACCGGAGGAACTCGGCGCAGCATCTGAAGGACCGCTCGAAGTGGGTTGAGAATGACGGCTCGGGAACTCCGTTTGGTGTGTACACGGGGCAGATGTTTTGGAATACGGTGGATACGCCGTATAACCGGCGCTACCAGGAGTCGATGACGAACAATGCGGGGGATGCGCCGGCTGCTGGGATGATGGTGGTCGGCTCCTACTTGTCGGATGAGGCAGTGGCGAAGACGCTCGAGTATGGCAAGAAGCAGTTCGGCAAGAAGGTGCGTAGCCGATCGTGGACGCCGGAGGATGAGAAACAGCTGCAGCTGTGGATCAATGAGCAGATTGCGAAGGACCAGAGCTGGATCGCGGAAACCGCCGTGACCACGACGGACGAGAATGGTGACTTTAACCTGTACTGGCGGGGTACCTACGGTGACACTTACAGCTATCCCGGTCTGGTAGGAAGCTGGCATCACCGGGTTGCGGAGTCGTGGGATGAGGGCTCGTGGGCCAAGGGCAATATGTATTCCAAGCACATCAACTGGGAATGGACCTATATTTCGATCCTGACACCGGACGGCAAGGAGCTGCCGAACAACGTTGGTGCGATCCACCCGTGGGCACTGGGCTACTGGGGCGGCCCAGGTCCGAGTGGTGGCTACTTCGACTACTGGTCGGGTTCGGATGTGCCGTGGCTGAAGGCCTGGGCAGGCTCGGCGTACGCGGGGTCGACGCTGGTGAGCTCGCCGCGCTACGCCTTATCGACGGCCCCCTTGAAGTTCCACGTGGAGAAGCGGAACACGTTTAACAACTGGGCGCCTCCGGGGGAGACGGTTCGCACGTTTGGTTCGGGCGTGCCGCTTTCGAAAGGGTTGAGCTACAAGATCGTCTGGTATGACGACGAAGGTGAACGGGTTCACGAGTGCAAGGCAACGACGCCGGATGACCAGGCGCGCATTGAGTCGTGTGACTTCAAAGTGCCGGATGATGCTAAGCAGGGCGATACGTACATTGCCCGCCTGTTCTACGCGTCGGACGCTGGCAACGTGCAGGCGATGCTGGCGCAGGATTCGTTTGCGGTGATGCACATGTTCCTGGAGTACGGGGATCCGGTTGAGGCGGCCGTCGGTAGACCGGCGGAGGCGACGCCGAGCTTTGATAACCCGGATTCGGACCCGGTGGAGGCGAAGCCGGAGCGCGCGGAGTTCCAGCTGGGCTCGCTGCCGTTCGGGGTTGATGCATCCCAGGTGAGCGTGGATGATGAGGGCGTGGTCCGTTTCACGCCACGCATGGACCAGGTTGGCGAGCGCATTGAGATCCCGGTGGAGATGCTGGACCCGAGTAGCAAGATCCAGCGTTATGATGCGCAGGGTTCGCAGGGCCCGGGCTCGCGTCCGGTGTCGGCCGCGATTGCGACATTCGTGCCGCACGTTGCCCAGTATGCCTTGGAGTACAAGGAGCAGCAGGTGGAGCCGGGGCAGACGGCGAAGTTCCCGGCGCCGACGTTCGATGACCGCGCGACCAAGAAGCATGAGAAGCTCACGTTCGAGGGCACCCAGTTCGAGCTGGAGCGCCCGGTGGAAGGAGTGTCTATCGACGCCGACACCGGCGAGCTCACGGTCGATGTTTCGCATCGCCAGCTCACTGATGTTGAGGTCTCGGTCGTGGCGCACGTCCCGTACGAGGATCCGATCCGCGGCGTGGCTCAGGTTCGCCTCCGCATGCCACTGCCGGTACTGAGCACGGTTGAGCAGCAGTCAGTAGCAGCGGGTGCACACCAGGAGCGTCTGGTCCCGACGGTGGAGAACGCCGGCAACGCACAGGCCCGTCTGGAGCGCATCGGTGCCGAAGGGAAGTCTGTTGAGGGCGCCTCAGTAGACCTGGACCTGGATTCTGGTGCGATGCTGCTGACCGTCCCGGTGGAGACCAAACCTGGCGACGACTACGTGATTGTCGTTTCCGCGCTCTCTACCGGCGAAGAGATCGGCCGCATTCCGCTGCGTGTTACCGAGAACGTCGCGGACCTCTACACGCCGAAGTACCAGGGCGCGACGACGAAGGCCAACGGGGATCTCACACTGGACAACTTGGGCGATGCCCTGCCGAAGGATGCAGAGGTCTCCGTCAGTGGCCCACTGGACTGGGGCGTTACCGTCGAAGGCGACGCGGTGAAGCTGCACGCGCCGAAGGACGCGAACCCGGGCACCGTGGTCTTCGATATCACGGTGCGCTACAAGGACGGCTCCTCCGACGTGATCTCGGTGCGCGTCCGCGTGGCCGCCCCGGTCACGACGACAGCGCCGACCTCCACCACACCGACCTCAGCTGCCCCTACGGCGACGGTGTCGACGTCCACCGCGACGCCTGAACCAGCACCGGTGACGACGAAGGGGACGTCGACAAGCGAGGCGACCTCGCAGGTCCCGACCACCCCAGCGACCGCGCCGGGCACCACCCCAGTGCCGACCACCTCGGCGGCCCCGATTCCGCCGGCGGACGCCCGCGCGAACTACGCCGACCCGAATAGTGCGCTCGGCCGCGTGCCGGTTGACATGGGCGGACGCGCTATGACGCGCGATCCGTTCGTCGACTCGCTGGCGCTGGTGCGCAGCTACGAGATGCACGCCCCGGCGGGCGCGCACGGCTGGGATTTCACCCTCGACGAGAACACTGGCCAGATCCACGCGGTCGCGCCGTCGCAGGAGTTCCTGGCCGCGCTCTTCGAGGAGGCCTACGGCAGCGCCCGCGACGGTGTGGTGCAGCTGCGCCCGCCTGTGTGGGCCCAGTTCGCGGTGGATTTCCAGCACGTGCTTCGCCCGGCGGTCAACGTCATCGTCGAGCACGAAGACGGCCGCGTCGAGCTGGCCACAGCAGCCTTCGAGCTTATCGACGCCCACAAGCACCCACTGCTCGACCGCACCGCGGACGCCGACGGTGATGGCGTGTCCAACCTCGACGAGCTGGAGCAGCGCACGAACCCGTTCGCCGTGCCCGCCCCGACCCCGACCACGGAGCCGGAGCAGTCAACCGAGACCACTACGCCTGCCACCCCAACCACGATGGCCCCGTCCGAGGATCCGAAGCGTTGGGAAGTGGAGAAGTGCATCGCGGTGTCCGTCGCGGCTGGCGTGCCGCTGCTGTTGCTGCTGCCGCTGGGTATTGCGGCGCAGGAAATCCCTGGCGTGCAGCAGGCACTTGCTCCGATGCGCAAGGCGATGGGCGACGCATTCGGCCCTGGCGGCCAGTCCGGCGTGAAGAACCCGGAGATCGCGCTGGCTGGCGCGGGCCTGCTGGCGTTCGGCGTGGCGCTCAGTGCGCTGATCTACACGCAGTGCGGGCCAGAGGTGAACAAGGACGGGCTGAGCAGTAAGCAGTAGAGGTCGGTTCCGGTATAGTCAAGCGCATGTCTGAGTGGAGGTTTGAAACCCTAGAGCTTGAGAACTTTCGTAACTACGAACGGTTCTCGCTCCACTTTCACGAGCGCTTGACTGTTCTTACCGGTGTGAACGGTGCCGGAAAGACTGCAGTGCTGGATGCATTGAAAATCATCCTTTCGGTGCCAGTTGGGGTTTTCGGCTACCAAGCAGTTGGAATCAAGCAGGACGACGCGCACTTAGCGCCACAGTTGGGAAACAACAACCGCGTGTCTCAGGTGGAACCGTACTACCCGGTGTCCGTCAATGCTGACTTGGTATGTGGCAATGAACGTTTTGAGATGACGCGCTCACTCAACGGGCCGAAGCGGAAAACAGTTGGGGCGAATTCTGAATTCCGGAAGTACTGTGAGTCCTTGAAAGAGGAGCTTATCGCGGACGCGAGTATGAAGACCGCTCCGCTCCTTGCAGCGTATGGTGTCGAGCGCTTAGTGAAGGAGATTCCGCGCAAGGCGTCTGTGCCCACTTCCCGTCTATCGGCCTACGACAATGTGCTGGATCCTCGTTCGGATTTGAACCAGCTTTCGTCATACATTGAATATCTGGACGCGCAGCGCCTCGACGCGCTCAGCGCTGACGAGTCTCTTAAGACGAATGCCGATGCACAGCAGCTGCAGTCCATCTTTGACTCGTGCAATAGCATCCTTGAGCCAACAGGGTGGGGGAATGCCCGGTGGGACCGGAAGGCGAAGTCCGTGGTGCTTACGCACAAGCAACATGGGACCCTGCCACTTTCTTTGATGGCAACTGGCACGAAGATTTGTGCTGGTCTAGCGCTTGATATCGCTACTCGTATGGGCCGACTCAACCCACACCTTTCTGGTGAGGAGCTGCGGCGCCAGACTCCGGGCATCGTGCTCATTGATGAAGTGGACATGCACTTACACCCATCGTGGCAAAGGAAGATTTTGCCGACGCTGTTGGAAACCTTTCCCGCCGTACAGTTCATCGTGACGACGCACAGCCCGTTGGTCATTGCCAACGCGGAGACGGCATCAGTCCGGGCTCTCGTTGACAATGAGGCGCACACACCCGAGTATGCACAGGGCCTTGATATTGAGACGGTAATCGAACGAGTCCAGGGGGTGGATCCTACACCGGATACAGCGAACCGCAGGATGCTCACCACCTATATGGAGATGGTTCACGCCGGGCAAGGCAATAGTGAGGAAGCCCTTGGATTGCGCCGACGGATTGAGGAATCCCTCGGCGGCCTCGACCTTGTACCAGAACTATTGGAAGCAGATGCGTATCTGTTTCTTGAAGGTGACGGTTAGGGGGGGAACCGACAGTGTTTATTCAGCGCCGTCAGGACAACCAAGAAGAACAGCAGCTGCGCGCAGAGCTTCAACGTGCGCTTCGCCAGGGCTTGGAGTTCCATGATTACTCAGGCAAGGATAAGCTCCGTGCGTTTCTGCTGAATCGCCAGGGCCATCGGTGTGCTTATTGTGAACGAAGGATCAACGACAAGCGACGCACTTCAAAGAAATCTCAAGCAGACACGCGCCGCGCTCCAACGAATAAGATTGAGCACTTTCACCCTCAGAGCAGTGAGGCTGCTAGTGATGAGTGCAGGGCTGCTGCGGGATGTAACGAATTGCACGAATCTTCTCTGGAACTCACCAACTTGCTCGCGGTGTGTGCAGGGCAGACTGACTTTGCAGGTGCGGTGAGCCGCCATTGTGATACCAGTAAGGCAAACACTGACATTTGCGCCCAATTGAAGAACCCAAACACCGCCGAACAGCGCGATCCATCGGCTCCTGAGTTGGGCAGCCTGGTTGTCGTGGAAAGGGATGGGACCGTGAGTCCAAACCCGGCATATTTTCCCGGCGAAGAGGAAATGAAGGCCGCTCAAGACGTTCTCAACGATGTACTCAACCTCAACGCCATTTGGCTGAAGGAGAGTAGGGCAAAGCTGTACGCACTCTTGACACGAGGCCTTGTTAGCGCGATCAAAGAACAGTCGCGCAAGCACCACAACGTGAGCCGACGCCAGCTACGTCAGAAGATTGTGAGGGCGCGACTCAGAACGCTTGAGGCGAAAGCGCCGGAGTTTCCGTCGGTCTATCTCAGCTTCTGTGTAGAAAACTCGAAGTAGACCGACTTATGTCAATCAATAGAGTGCCCCTATTGGGGGGTGTTTCGCCCTTCTTGGAGAATTCTCGCCATCACTTTGGCTGATCTTTGTCGGGAAAAACTCAGGGAGGAACTCGTTTCGGCAATTGCCGGATAAGACACCGAACTAAAGGTCTGGCACAAATGTCGTGAGCGCTACGTTTGTGTTTCGGTGGATGTGTTTGGGCTCTATTCCCGTTGGGGCTCAAAGAATGTTTGGCGGTAATCCGCTTGACTGCTGTTGAAAGTCAAAAGAAATAGGGCCGTTATCAATCCATTCTTAAAACGCTTTAACCAAAAGAAAAGTAACCGGCCGGGGATGGGGTTTCAGTTTGGGTCGATGCAGGCTGCTGTGGATTCCGGCCGAATAGGGGCTGAATGCGGGCGGAATTGCGCAAGTTTCTCGCGAAAAAGGATTCCTGGAACAGTGCACTCCTGTCGATATTGTTTAGTTTCGGGAAAGGTCTGTGCACCTTATTGACGGGCACGGACACAACTTTCTGGACATTCAGATCTTCGGGAAGAAGGAAGAAACATATGCGAAAGAGCATCACGGCACGTCGTGGCACTTCGATTGCTGCCGCGGCGTTGTCCTTTGCACTGGTGGCCCCGCTGGCCCAGCCAGTTGCGTTTGCACAAGACAACCCGCCGGCTTCTGCTGCTCCTGCCGCAAGCGCTGACAAGGGCGCGCAGCAAGCAGCAGCGAACGATGCAGATCCGTACGGCGCGATCTACTCGCCCGGCGTCAGCGGCGGAAAGCACACAATTAGCGGTAACGCCATGGTCTTCGACCAGCTACCGGGTAGCTCATGGGGTCCGAGCTTGCCAGAGTATGGCAAAGCACTGCCAGCTGTGAACTCAGGAACCGGCGCAAACTTCAAAGGCGCTACCGTATACGCGCAGTGGTTTGAAAAGCCTGACAAGTCGGCCACCGGTGGCGAACCCAACGTGGCTTCACCTATCTATAAAACGACGGTCAACGAGGACGGTACGTTTGCGATTAATATGCGTCCGTACCTGGATCCGACAGGCCAATATCGCGAATTCTGGGCCCAGTACGCCTTCACTGCAGGAATGCGTGGACAGCGGGTAAAGATCTGGGTTGATGGGTACGATCGCAACGAGTTCCGCGCTGCGCGTGGCTACGGTGAGCGCGTCATGCCCGATGGAACGGTTATTGATACCACTGGTGGTGTCTACTGGAATACCCCGACTGGTTATGTGTCTAGCGCGCACCAGCTCTTCGTCCGTAAGTCGAAGCCTGAGGAGATGCTTGGGTCAGAATCCGGATGGCGAGAGGTCTCGGAGCAAGAAAAGAAGATGCCGTGGTCGAACGGTGGAGCCATTACAGGTAAAGCGTACTGGAACCTGAACCAAGGTCTGGGTAAACAGGCTCAGAAAGACCTGGCTGGATCTAGGGGTGACCGTAAGGTCAAGGGTCTAAAGGTTGTCGGCGCGTATCTCTCTGACAAGGCAGTGAACGCGATTACCAAATATGCTGAGGAGAACCGTGGTTCAGAGTTCCAGGACCACACCCTTCGCGGTGCAGGTTGGGATATCCAGGATGAGACGAAACTCCAAGCATGGATTCGCGACCAGATCAAGCAAAACCCTGACTGGATTGCAGAAAAGGTCACCACGACGACGGACGGTAATGGTGAATACCGCCTGCAGTTTAAGGGTACGTATGGCATTTTGCCGAACAAACCGGGGTACGTTCCGGAGGAGCTGGCCGGAACTGTAGCGAAGGACGCGGCCGATGGCACGTTCACGGCGAACACTGCGTACCTCTATGCTGACGCCAAACACGTGAACTGGGACTGGATGTATGTGGAGGCTCCCGACCTGCCAGAGGGAACGTCCAACATGGGCGCTTGGCGTGGGAACGTGTGGCAGGGGTTGACGTCCACAAACTGGGGTGTGTCGAACCTGGCGACGTCTGAGCCGGCCGATCAATTCGATATGCGTGGTATGCAAGCAGTACTCCGCACCCCTAACTACAACATTTCGTCGTGGGACATGGTTCTGTTCCCGAACCGAATCAACTTCGAAGTAGCAAAGTACGATTCGAAGACGAAGTTCGCGCGGAAGGGTGACTCTACGTTCGCGCAGACCGCCAGCTTGCCAGCGGCGGATATGAACGCGTTGTATGAGGTTGAGTGGACGGACTCGAACGGCAAGGTCCTGCAGGTCTGCAAGGGTGCTGATTCATCAGGCAAGCTGCTTCCAAGTGGTGAGGGCAACGGCCTCACTGCGTCCTCTGCCGGGACGTTGCCGAACTGCCCCGTGAGTGTTCCTGAGGACCTCAAGGAAAAGACCATCTACACGGCGACGCTGTATGGCTTGGACGAGAACGGTGCACGAATCCCGCTCGGGTCTGACTCGTTTACCGCGGTGGTTGGCATCGCGGCAGAGGTCGGCCCGAAGTATGAGGAAACCCCTGCACGTATCGGCGAGGAGACCTCGTCCAAGCCTGCGACGTTTGTAGACTTGGAAACGGGCGAGCCGATCCCTGCCGATGACAAACGCCTAGAAGGCGCAACATTTGAAGTCGTCGAGGATGCGATCCCAGAGGGTTGGGCCGTGGTCGTCGACCCGAAGACCGGTGTAGTCACAGTCACGACTGGCCCGAATGGACGCGACGGGCATGCGCTCAAACCGGGCGATATCGAGGAGATCCCGGTCCGCGTCAAGTATTCCGACGGCACGACGAACGGCGCGATTGCGCCTGTGCGTATTGCTGGTGAACGCGACGAAGTTGAACCAGCCTACGATGAGCAGCGTGTGGTTCCTGGAACGCCTGCTTCGGCTGAGCCAAAGTTCTTTGCTCAGCAGCTTGACGGAACCGTTACGGAGGCTGCTGTCGAGCGCCCCGAGGGTGTTTCGTTCAAGAAGGATCCAGACTTTGAAACCCCGGCCGGGTACAAGGTTGATGTAGACCCCGCGACCGGAAAGGTTACGGTGACTGCTCCGGAGAAGCCTGCCGATGATACCGCTGAGGTTGTCACGGTGCCCATCGTTGTCACCTACAAGGACGGCACCGAAGACACCGTTGAGGCTGTGTTCAAGCTTGACACTGATGGCGACGGCACGCCGGACGTCGACGACACGGATGACGATGGTGACGGCATCGACGACGTCGACGAGGAGAAGGCCGGTACGAAATCGAAGGATGCAAATTCTGCGCCGTCGAGTATCGGAGATATTGACGACGCCACCGTTACCGTCCGCGAGCCCATCGACCCGATTACAGTGGTGGTTGAGAAGCTACCTACTGGTGGTTCCGTTGAGGTAACGGGGCTGCCTGATGGTCTGACGTACAACAAGCAGACTGGCCAGATCGAGGGCACTCCGACAACGCCGACGCCGGAGGGTGAGCCTGCCGAGGTCACCGTGAAGGTGCTGGGCGAGAATGGCGAGCCAGTTATTGATAAGGATGGCAAGCCGGTTGAGAAGACCTTCAAGATCACGGTGCAAAGCCAGGCAGGTAAGTACAACCCGCAGGGTAAGGACCAAGAGGCTGCGAAGAACTCGAAGCCGAAGGCCGAGGACTCGGTCGCGAACAAGGACGAGCTTCCGGAGGGCACCGAGTACGCCTGGAAGGAAGCTCCGAAGACCGACACTTCTGGTGACAAGAAGGCTGTCGTTGTTGTGACCTACCCGGATGGCACCACCGATGAGGTGCCGGTGACGGTGAAGGTCGCTAAGGATCAGGCTGAGCAGTTCGACCCGGAGGGCAAGGACCAGACGGTCGAAACCGGCAAGAAGCCGGAACCGAAAGACAACGTCAAGGACGCGGACAAGCTGCCGAAGGGCACGACCTTCGCATACAAGGAAGACCCGGACACCTCTACCGCTGGTGACAAGCCGGTCACCGTCATTGTGACCTACCCGGACGGTTCCACTGACGAGGTGCAGGCCACCGTGAAGGTGGAGGATCCGAAGCCGCAGCCGGAGCAGCCGGAGAAGTCCGACGCTGACACCTATGACCCGCAGGGCAAGGACCAGACGGTCGAAACCGGCAAGAAGCCGGAACCGAAAGACAACGTCAAGGACGCGGACAAGCTGCCGAAGGGCACGACCTTCGCATACAAGGAAGACCCGGATACCACTACCGCTGGTGATAAGCCGGTCACCGTCATCGTGACCTACCCGGATGGTTCCACCGACGAGGTGCAGGCCACCGTGAAGGTGGAGGAGCCGAAGACGAAGGATCCGAAGCCACAGCCGGAGCAGCCGAAGCAGTCCGACGCCGACACCTATGAGCCGCAGGTCCAGGACAAGACCGTCGAGCCCAACGAGGTTCCTGAGGCGAAGGACCACATCACCAATATCGACGAGCTGCCGGAGGGCACGACCTTCGAGTATGAGCAGGCTCCGGATACCTCCACTGAGGGCGACAAGCCGGTGACCATCGTCGTCACTTACCCGGATGGCACCACCGACAAGGTCAACGCCACCGTCAAGGTGCAGAAGAACGCAACCGACGCCGACAAGAACGATCCGCAGGGCCAGAACCAGAAGGTCAAGACGGGCGGTACCCCGGACGCGAAGGGCAATATCAAGGACGCCGACAAACTGCCAAAGGGCACGTCGTTCAAGTACAAGGAGTCCCCGGATACCTCGAAGCCGGGAGTCTACGACGTCACTGTTGTCGTAACCTACCCGGACGGTTCCACCGACGAGGTACAGACGACCATTACCGTTGGCACCGACGCCGAGCGTTTCATGCCGGAGTACGACAAGGTGACGGGCGTTCCGGTTGATGGCGAGAAGGACACCAATGACCCGTTCGGCACCAAGGCGCCGGTGAAGGGCGTTGAGGCGAAGAAGCCGCAGGGTGCTGAGAAGTGGGCGTTCACCCCGCAGGAGAACGGTGTGCTCACGGCGAAGGCACCTTCGATGAAGGATGTCTCTGACGAGTTCGCGGCGAAGCTGCCGGAGCTGAAGAGCACCGAAGTCGATAAGCGTTGGGATAAGTTCTTCGAGACGTTCACACCGTTCGCTCGTCCGTCTGTCGAGGTTGGCTTCACCTATGATGACGGCTCGACAAACAGTGCGACCGCCAACTTCGACCTGATCGGCAAGGATGGCAAGTCGCTGCTGGATCCGAATGGCGACTTCGATGGTGACGGCGTCACGAATGAAGCTGAAGTTAAGGCTGGCTCGGATCCGGCGAACGACGGCGAGAAGCCAGATACCACTGCGCCGACGGTGAACCCGATTACGGCGGGTGACACGAAGATCTCCGGTAAGGGTGACCGCCCGAACGAGACGATCATCGTCATGCTGCCGAATGGCAAGGAACTTGAGGCGACGACCGACGCGAACGGGAACTGGTCTGTTGACCTGCCAAAGGGAGTTGACCTCAAGCAGGGTGACAAGATCAACGTCAGGGACGGCGCTGGGAATGAGGCGAAGACAGTCACGGTCGCTGGCAAGGTCAACGCTGGTGCCTGTGCAGCGTCTGCTGTTGGCTTCGGCCTGCCGCTGATTGCGCTGCTGCCGCTGGGTCTGGCCTCCCAGGTCCAGATCCCTGTCCTGAGTGACCTCGCTGGTCAGGTGGAAGCACAGCTGCAGGCTGCGAACACGCGCATCCAGCAGCAGGCTGGCATCTTCAACCCGGAGATGGCACGGCAGGCAGAGCGTATCAACGCCCAGCTGCGCACGGTTGGCGCTGACCTCGGCATGGTTGTTGCAGGCATCGCGCTGATCGCCGCTGGCATCCTGGCCGGCACGATCATCTACGACAACTGCAAGCCTGGCGGTCCTTCCTCCTCGGTCAAGGACCTGGAGCTGCAGGGTTCGTCCGGTAAGACGACGAAGCTGTCGTCGAAGAAAGACAACGCGAAGGCTCCTGCAAAGCCGACCTCCGATGCTGACCCGAAGGCGCCTGCGACTGAGACGCCAAAGAAGTAAAAGGACCACGGTGTAGCTCCCTCCCCCATGCAGGGGGCTACATTATTTAAATTTGGCCTAAAACATCAGTAAGAAAATTAAAGGTGTCGCCTATTACTATTGCTGTAATAGGCGGCAACTTTTTCTTTCAATTATTGAAGCTAATTGTTTCGACAAATATTAACATTTGTATTTTAGTTTGAATGAGCTGGTCCTAATGGAGCCGCGTCGAATAGCATTTTATATGGATACCGAAGTGTAGCAATAGGAAAACCATAGTTTCGGAACTGCGCAATTCTGACAATTGTCATTGTGTCGATTGGAGAATTAGAAAAGCGCTGTGGGAGTCCTGGAGTTCTTATGGGTTGATACAATTTACAACGAGTGACTAGACCCAATCCGACCTTCGCCTCGACGACCTGCGGTAGTGCGGGTTTTAGAGCTTTAGGTCAGTGAAGTTGAAGTCATATTGATTGGACCATATGGAAGGAATGTTTATGCGAGGCCAATATAAGGCACGTCGTGGCACGTCGCTTGCTGCGGCTGCGTTGTCATTTGCATTGGTTGCGCCGCTAGCGCAGCCTGTTGCGTTTGCGCAGGAGGCTCCTGCTGCAGTTGCGGGTGCTGAAGCTGCTGCTGATACGCAGGGCAAGAACAAGATGGTGCCGAACGCCATCTACACCAAGGGTGGCTGGCGCGATTTTGGCGGCTACCACGGCTACGCGTACATCAATAAGGATGGGCGTGCGGACGATTTGAGCTCGAATAACGAGCCACTCAAGGGCAACGTCATTTACCTGCAGTACGTGACGGGCAAGGGGGAAGTGTCTCCGACGTTTTACACCACCACGGACTCCGAGGGTCGCTTTTCCTTTGATTTGAGGCGTGGGGTGACGGATAAGGTTGGTGCCCCGGCCTTCCACCTGGCTGGCGCTTCCAACTTCAGGGTCCGCGTGTGGGGTGAAAACCCCGACCCAGAGAAGTACTCGGTGGTCATGGCTGGTGACATGGAGTCTGGCCGCTACACCACGCGTACTTACCGCACTCAGGAGTCGTGGAACTTCACGGCTGGTCCTTCTGGTTCGCGTATCACCAACGGCCGTTTCGTACTGGAGGAGAAGCCAAACCATGTCGGTTGGTTGGCAAAGCCTGAGTCCGAGTGGACGCGCGCGCTTGACGGTGAGACCGGTAAGCCGACGGTTGATGGTCAGTTCCCGGACTATGGTGCGTTCGGAACCATTAAGAGCCTTGCTGCGCCGAACCAGTCGATGGTGTGGTGGGAAAACGGCGAGGACGCCGGTTCTTTGCCGGAGTACTACAAGTACCAGCCGAAGCAGGGTGATCGTGCCGCTGGTGGTGTAGAGATTGTCGGCTCGTACCTCAACGATGAGGTTGCGCGTCAGATTGATGCGTGGAAGGAAGCGAACAAGGGCTACACCGTTGAGCAGGAGCGTGCGAACCAGGAACGCATCATCACCGAGTATCAGAAGGAGCACGGTGAGGGCTCGCATATCGCTGAGACGGTAGTCGTGCCGTCGAAGGATGACGGCACGATCTACCTGCCGTTTAAGGGTACGTATGGTACTAGCCGGGACAAGATCGGCAACGTATCAGAAGAAGAGTTCGGCACGGTAGCGCCGAAGTTCGAGATGGACCGCGGTAGCCGTTACGGCGCGTTTACTGGTCTTGCTATTGGTAAGCGTCGTCACATTAATACGGATTACATGTACATCTACCCGCGTATTGAGGGTCGGGATGTGAAGAATTCGGCGTTCCCGATGAACATGTTCCAGAACTACAGTGATTCTGGCACTGTGGTGGCGGGCGCGAATATGAACGGCCTGCAGTTCCCGTTGATGTCTGCGCAGCCAATCTTCGATATTCCTGAGTATGACTCTGCGAACAACAAGGGTCGTGCAGGTTCGAAGGTGACCACGAAGACGGCTGGCTTGATGCCGAATACGGACTACGCGATCCGTTGGTACGCAACTGATCCTAAGGGCAATCAGGTTGAGCTCAAGGATAAGATGTGCAAGTTCAAGAGCGATGACAAGGGCGCCTTGAAGTCTTGTGATTTCCAGGCTCCTGAAGACCTGAAGGAAACTACTGTCTACACGGCTGCTGTGGTCAGTGTGGATCCTGCATCGGGTGAGCCTTCTGATCGTTGGGAGATCGCGGACTCGTTTACCGCTGTTGTTCCTGCACCACTGCCACTGGGTTCGCGGTATGACGACTACAAGGCTGAAGACGTCGCTTCGCTGTTTGCTAAGGCGCCAGACAACCAGGCGGAAGGCACAGCTCCGAAGTACTCTGTCGAGGGGCTGCCTGAGGGCCTGAAGATTGATGAGGCGACCGGCAAGATCACGGGTACTCCAACTAAGGCGGGTACCACTGAGGTGACCGTAACCCGTGAGGTTGAGGTCATGGTGGACAAGTACGTTGGTGTCACCGATAAAGACGGTAAGCCAGTGTATGAAAACCCGGACGAGACAGATCCGACCAAGCTTATTCAGAAGACTGAGAAGTCCACTGTGCCTGAGAAGCAGCAGGAGCGTGTCATCACAAAGATTGTGATCACGGATACGCCGCTGGAGGCTGGCACTGTTGGTAAGCCTTACGAGCAGGAAGTAAAGCCTGAGGGCTTCGGTCCTCTGCCGCAGGGCTTTGAGGTGAAGGAAGGCTCGATTTCGGTCGAAGGTCTTCCGGAGGGCTTGAAGTTCGAAAACGGCAAGATCACTGGCACGCCGGAGAAGGCTGTTGAGGCTTCTGAGGAGAAGCCGAATGTGACAGTGAAGTACGTTCTGGTTGATCGTGATGGCAACGAGACCGAGCACGCCGACATCGTCCCGCTGGCTGTGAGCGTTAAGACCACGGTCGACGAGTCTGGTAAGAAGCCGGTTGATCCGACTGATGAGAAGCAGGGCACTGGCGTCATCGTCAACAACCCGGATGAGGACACCAAGGTTTCGGCTAAGGATGAGGACGGTAAGGATGTTCCTGCCGTGATCAATCCGGAGACCGGTGAAATTGAGGTCACCCCGGGTAAGGACGTCGATGGTCCGATCAACGTGACTGTTGAGGATCCGGATCTTGACGGTGGCAAGCAGGATGTTGAGGTTGAGGTCAACGGCCACAAGAAGGGTGTTGACGACAACGGCTCCGACAAGACCACAGTCGACGAGTCTGGTAAGAAGCCGGTTGATCCGACTGATGAGAAGCAGGGCACTGGCGTCATCGTCAACAACCCGGATGAGGACACCAAGGTTTCGGCTAAGGATGAGGACGGTAAGGATGTTCCTGCCGTGATCAATCCGGAGACCGGTGAAATTGAGGTCACCCCGGGTAAGGACGTCGATGGTCCGATCAACGTGACTGTTGAGGATCCGGATCTTGACGGTGGCAAGCAGGATGTTGAGGTTGAGGTCAACGGCCACAAGAAGGGTGTTGACGACAACGGCTCCGACAAGACCACAGTCGACGAGTCTGGTAAGAAGCCGGTTGATCCGACTGATGAGAAGCAGGGCACTGGCGTCATCGTCAACAACCCGGATGAGGACACCAAGGTTTCGGCTAAGGATGAGGACGGTAAGGATGTTCCTGCCGTGATCAATCCGGAGACCGGTGAAATTGAGGTCACCCCGGGTAAGGACGTCGATGGTCCGATCAACGTGACTGTTGAGGATCCGGATCTTGACGGTGGCAAGCAGGATGTTGAGGTTGAGGTCAACGGCCACAAGAAGGGTGTTGACGACAACGGCTCCGACAAGACGCCTGAGACTTCGGTCGTTCCTGGTGATAACACGACGGTTCCGGCTGATAAGACGCCGCATGAGGTTGGCAAGGTTGAGAACCCGAAGGGTGATGAGTCCGGCAAGCTTGTTGACAAGGACGGCAAGGAGATTGACGGCTCCAAGGTAGAGATCGACGAGGACGGTAACGTCAAGGTCACTGTGCCGGAGGGTACTGATCCGCAGGATGCCAAGGTCATTGTCACTGATAAGGATGACAAGACTGTTGGTGAGATCGATGTGAAGATCGTTGATCCGAAGTCTGATGCTGCGAAGTTCGTACCGAACTACGGTGATCGTAAGAACGTTGAGGCTGGTAAGACTGAGCCGTCGAAGAAGCCGTTTGAGGGCAAGACCGATGTTCCTGTGAAGTCGGCGAAGTCCACGCCGTCTGAGGGTTCTGAGGATTGGAAGTTTGAGACTTCGCAGACGGATGGTGTTGTCACGGCGACTTCCCCGACCTACGAGAAGGTTGGCGAGAAGATTGCTGAGAAGATGCCTGAGCTGAAGAAGACTCCGAAGGAGCAGCGTTGGGATAAGTTCGTCAAGGACTTCACTCCGATGGCGAAGCCGGATGTAACGGTTGATTTCGTCTACGACGATGGTTCTGAGAACTTTGGTAAGGCTGGTTTCGATCTGGTTGGTAAGGATGGTAAGTCCTTGCTGGATCCGGATGGTGACTTCGATGGTGACGGTAAGACCAACCGTGAGGAGATCGAGAAGGGCTCCAACCCTGCCGATAAGGAGAGTACTCCGGATGAGACTGCTCCGACCATTGATAAGGTGACGGAGGGTGATAAGACGATCTCTGGTAAGGATGATCGTCCGAATTCGAATGTCACGGTTGAGTTCCCGGATGGTACGAAGAAGACGGTACCTACCGATAAGGACGGTAACTGGAAGGTTGATGTTCCGTCTGGTACGGAGCTGAAGCCTGACGGCAAGGTCAAGGTGACTGACGAGGCGGGTAACGAGTCGACGACTGACGTCCAGCGAAAGCCGGACAACAGCGACGACGACAACCAGCAGACCCCAGGCGAGAAGCCTGACCCGGCTCCTGGTGACAGCCTGGACTCCCTGGACTTTAAGTACCCAGCCGAGACCAATGTCAAGCCTGGTGCGAAGGGTGAGGCTAACCCGTCCTTTACCAAGGATGGCAAGCCTTACACGCCAAAGGACATCAAGGCTAAGGATCCGAAGGCTGCGGGTGCTACTGACTGGCAGTTCGGCACGAATGGCCCAGCAGTCACCGGCCAGGCACCGTCCATGGGTCAGCTGGCGAAGCAGTTCACTGGCAAGTACGGCCAGCCGAACGATACACGCCGTAAGCTGACGTTCGAGCAGTTCACGAAGGACTTCGGCAACGTGGCAAACCCACTGGCGAAGTTCGGCGTTACCGATGGCAAGACCACCAAGAAGGGCGAGGCACAGTTCCGCCTGGTCGGCCAGGACGGCAAGTCCATCCTGGATCCGAGCGGTGACTTCGACGGTGACGGTGTTCCAAACGGCAAGGAAATCGAAAAGGGTCTCAACCCGTTCGATCCGAAGGAAAACGGCTTCGACGCTGGCCGCTGTGCAGCATCCGCTGTGGGCTTCGGTCTGCCACTGATCGCGCTGCTGCCACTGGGTCTGGCTTCCCAGATTCAGATCCCGGTGCTCAGCGACGTCGCTGCGCAGGTTGATGCTCAGCTGAAGATGGTGAACACCCGTATCCAGCAGCAGGCTGGCATCTTCAACCCGGAGATGGCACGTCAGGCTGAGCAGATCAATGCCCAGCTGCGCACCGTTGGTGCTGACCTGGGTATGGTCGCTGCGGGTATCGTACTGATCGCTGCCGGTATCCTGGCTGGCACGGTCATCTACGACAACTGCAAGCCTGGTGGCCCAAGCTCCTCCGTCAAGGACCTGGAGCTGAAGGGGTCCTCCGGTAAGACGACGAAGCTGTCCTCCGACAAGGGCAGCACAACGACCCCTGCAAAGCCGACCGAAAAGCCGGCTGACCAGAAGAAGCAGCAGTAAATAGCCGAGCCTCGCGCTACCCCCGTGAGGGGGTGGCTGGTGAGGTAAACGCTTACTGAAAGCCTTCTAAGAAATAAAAGCCACTGTCTGCCAAAATTGGCGGACAGTGGCTTTTGCTATGCAATTGGCACAATACAGCCAATTGGGCCTCATTCGTTCCGTTTTTCCAGGTGACGTACAGGTGTCACCTAACGTTCTATACTTTTTAAACGACTGAAGATAGTGTGCAAATGTCCGACAAACGCACCTCTTGCTAGATTTTAAGGTTTTGCCGCGAAGGGGCGTCGTAAAGTCCGTTAAAGGGCTAGCGGTTAGTGGCCTAATAGATAGTCGGACCATTCGTTGTTACTCTCTGATACTTGTAAAACACGTAGCGCCCGCGACCACCCCAAACGCGGCGGTGCGGTTCTAAATCACGAAATAACGAATGAAAGGAATTGTTGTGCGAAGCTCCTACAAGGTTCGTCGCGGTACCTCGATCGCTGCTGCGGCACTATCATTTGCACTCGTCGCCCCGCTGGCACAGCCCGTCGCATCTGCACAGGAGGTACCTGCTGCAGTTGCTGGCTCCGACGCCAATATTGACAACGCCGTCAAGGACAAACAGGTACCGAATGCCATTTACACCAAGGGTGGCTGGCGCGACTATGGCGGCTACCACGGTTACGCGTACATCAATAAGGACGGCCGACATGACGACCTTTCGGCGAACAATGAGCCGCTGAAGGGCAATGTTATCTACCTGCAGTACGTTACCGGCAAAAATGAAGTTTCGCCGGTGTTCTACACCTTGACCGACTCCGAGGGTCGCTTTTCCTTCGACTTGACCCGCAAGGTGACTGATCGGGTTGGTGCCCCTGCATTCAACCTGGCTGGCGCCAGCAAGTTCAAAGTCCGTGTGTGGGGCGAAAACCCAGACGAGAATAAGTACTCTGTCGTCGCCGCTGGCGATATGAACTCCGGCCGATACACCACACGTTTGAACCGAGTCCAGGAATCCTGGAACTTCACCGCCGGCCCGGCTGGCTCCCGCATTACCAACGGGCGCTTCGTGCTTGAGGAGAAGCCGGCACAGGTTGATTGGCTGGCGAAGCCGGAGTCCGAGTGGACCCGCGCACTTGATGGCCAGACCGGTGAGCCAACCGTTGATGGTCAGTTCCCAGACTACGGAAAGTACGGCGCTTTCAGGAGCGCTGGTGCTGCACCAAACTGGTCGATGGTGTGGTGGGAAAACGGCGAGGACGCCGGTTCCTTGCCGGGGTACTACAAGTACCAGCCTGGTCGGGGTGACCGTGCTGCTGGTGGCGTAGAAGTTGTTGCCTCGTACCTCAACGATGAGGTCGCGCGTGAGATTGACGCGTGGAAGGAAGCGAACAAGGGTTACACCGCTGAGCAGGAGCGTGCAAACCAGGAGCGCATCATCAAGGCGTACCAGGACGAGCATGGCGTAGGTTCACACATCGCTGAGACTGTCGTTACGGAGACTAAGGCTGACGGTACGATTTACCTGCCGTTTAAGGGCACGTATGGTCAGTCGCGTACGCAGGAGAACCAGACTTGGCAGATTTCCAACAAGCTTGAAGAAGGCGACTTCGGCACCGTCGTAAAGGACTTCATGCCTGACAATGGTGCTTCCCGCTACGCTGCGTTCTCTGGTGGTGCGATTAACCAGACGAAGAAGCGTCACATCAACACGGACTACATGTACGTGTACCCGAAGATCGAAGGTCGCGACGTCAAGAACTCGGCGTTCCCGATGAACATGTTCCAGGACTTCAGCAAATTTGGTTCTGTGTGGGCTGGACAAGCCATGGATGGTCTGCAGTTCCCGCTGATGTCCGCACAGCCGATCTTTGATATTCCGGAGTACAACTCGTACGACAACAAGGGTCGAGCTGGCTCCAAGGTGACCACGAAGGCTGCAGGCCTGATGCCAAACGCGGATTACGCAATTCGTTGGTACGCAACTGATCCCGCTGGTAACCAGACAGAGTTGGAAGGCAAAGAGTGCATCGTCAAGAGTGACGAGAAGGGCGTGCTGCCTTCCTGTGACTTCCAGGCACCTGAGGACCTGAAGGAAACCACCGTCTACACAGCGGCTGTGGTGACTGTTGATCCTGCTTCGAAGAAGATGTCTGACCGCTGGGAGATCGCGGACTCGTTTACCGCTGTTGTCCCAGAGCAGCTGCCGCTTGGCTCCGCGGGCGAAGAGTACCCAGACAACAACGTCGCGGACCTCTTCCAGAAGCTGCCTGACAACCTTGCTGAGAACTCGAAGCCAAAGTACTCCGCCGATAAGCTGCCAGAGGGCCTTGAGATCGACCCCGAGACCGGCAAGATCACTGGCACCCCAACCAAGCCTGGCACCACCGAAGTGACCGTGACTCGCGAGGTCGAGGTCATGGTGGACAAGTATGTTGGTGTCACCGATGAGGACGGCAACCCGGTCTACGAGAACCCGGACGAGGAAGACCCCGCGCAGCGCATCCAGAAGACGGAGAAGTCCACTGTTGCAGAAAAGCAGCAGGAAGAGGTCGTCACAAAGATTACGGTGACGGACACTCCGCTCCAGGACGGCATCGTCGGCGAGCCATACGAGCAGGAAGTGAAGCCTGAGGGCTTCGACAAGCTGCCACAGGGCTTCGAGATCGAGGAAGGCTCCCTCAAGGTTGAGGGACTGCCAGATGGCCTGACGTTTGAAAACGGAAAGATCACCGGCACCCCAACGACCCCGGTTGAGGCTTCTGAGGAGAAGCCGAACGTGACTGTGACGTACACGTTGGTGGATCAGAACGGTGAAAAGCACGAGCAGACCGATATCGTCCCGCTGGCTGTGAAGTCCCAGGCTGACGCCTACGACCCCAAGGGGCAGGATCAAACGGTTGAGCCAGGAGAGAAGCCGAAGCCTGAAGACTCGATTGCTAACAAGGAAGACCTTCCTGACGGCACCGAGTACGAGTGGGAGGGTGAAGGTCCAAATACTGACGAGCCTGGTGACAAGCAGGGCAAGGTCGTCGTGACCTATCCGGATGGCTCGAAGGATGAAGTCGACGTCACCGTCCATGTGACCCAGGATCCGACCTCTGTCGACGACTCCGGCAAGAAGGCTGTCGACCCGACCGATGAGAAGCAGGACACTGGCGTCAAGATCGTCAACCCTGACGAGGAAACTAAGGTTTCCGCGAAGGACGAGGATGGCAAGGACATCCCTGCCGAGATCGACGAGAACGGTAACGTCCATGTCACCCCAGGTGAAGACGTTGATGGACCGATCACGCTGACCATTGAGGATCCGGAACTGCCTGGCGGTAAGGTCGAGGTCGAGGTTCCGGTCAACGGCCACGAGAAGGGCAAGGACGACAACGGTTCGGACACGAAGCCGGAAGCACCGAAGACCACGGTTGACGAGTCTGGTAAGCAGCCTGTCGATCCGACCGATGAGAAGCAGGACACTGGCGTCAAGGTCAACAACAAGGACGGCGACACCAAGGTCATTGCTAAGGATGAGGACGGCAAGGACATTCCAGCCGAGATCGATGAGAACGGTAACGTTCACGTCACCCCTGGCACCGACGTTGATGGACCGATCACGCTGACCATCGAGGACCCGGATCTGCCTGGCGGCAAGGTCGAGGTTGAGGTTGAGGTTAAGGGCCACGATAAGGACCGTGATGACAACGGTTCGGACACGAAGCCGGAAGCCCCGAAGACCACAGTCGACGAAACTGGCGCAAAGCCTGTCGATCCGACCGATGAGAAGCAGGACACTGGCGTCAAGGTCAACAACAAGGACAAGGACACCAATGTCACTGCTAAGGATGAGGACGGCAAGGACATCCCGGTCGAGATCGATGAGAACGGTAACGTTCACGTCACCCCTGGCACCGACGTTGATGGTCCGATCACGGTGACGGTCACCGACCCTGACCTGCCTGGTGGCGAGACTGAGATCGAGGTCAAGGTCAACGGTCACGAGAAGGACCGCGACGACAACGGCTCCGATTTCAGCGTCGACGACTCGAACAAGAAGCCTGTCGATCCAACCGATGAGAAGCAGGACACCGGCGTCAAGGTCAACAACCCGACCAAGGACACCGAGGTCATTGCCAAGGACGAGGACGGCAAGGACATTCCAGCCGAGATCGACGAGAACGGCAACATCCACGTCACCCCTGGTGAGGACGTTGATGGTCCGATCACGCTGACCATCAAGGACCCAAGCCTGGCTGGTGGCAATCAGCAGGTCGAGGTTGACGTCAACGGCCACGAAAAGGGCCGCGACGACAACGGCAAGGCCGAGACCAACGTCAACGCAGATGGCAAGAACCCTGTTCTGCCGAACGGCGAGGAGCAGGACACCGGCGTCATCATCAACAACAAGGATGGCGACACCAAGGTCACTGCGAAGGACAAGAACGGCAACGACGTTCCAGTCCGCGTCGGCGACGACGGTAAGGTCTACGTCACCCCGGGCAAGGACGTCGAGGGCCCGATCAACCTGGTCGTCGAGGATCCGGACCTGCCTGGTGGCAAGTTCGAAACCGACATCACGGTAGAAAAACCACAGGACTCAGGCAGCGAAGAGCAGAAGCCGGGCACGGATGACCAGAAGGACCCATCCGAGGGCAACAAGCTCGGCGACAACGTTGTGGCGTCCTACCCGAACACCAAGGTCCAGCCTGGTCGCACGGGCACTGCCAAGGTTCAGCTGAACAAGAAGGACGGCGAGAAGATCGGAGAGGCCGTCGCAACGCCGGAGGGTACGACGGCGACGATCACCAAGCGCAACGGCGGCGAGCTGCACGGTGCGAAGTGGGACATCAACACTGATGCTTCCGCGAATGTCACTGGTCAGGCACCGTCGACGGAGGACCTCATGAAGGCCTTCAAGACGGCTGACGCTAAGGGCTGGGACGACTTCACGAAGAAGTTTGCACCGCTTGCAAACCCATCGGTGGATGTCACCGTGAAGAACAGCACCGGCGAGCACACTGGTGTGAAGGCGTCCTTCACCCTGGTTGGCCAGGACGGCAAGTCCATCCTGGATGCGGACGGTGACTTCGATGGCGACGGCGTGAACAACGGCGATGAGCTGAAGAAGGGCCTCAACCCATTCGACGGCAACGATGGCAAGATCAACGCTGGTCGCTGTGCCGCATCCGCTGTGGGCTTCGGTCTGCCGCTGATCGCGCTGCTGCCACTGGGTCTGGCTTCCCAGATTCAGATCCCTGGCCTGAGCGATTTCGCCGCACAGGCAAGCGCTCAGCTGCAGGCTGCGAACACCCGCATCCAGCAGCAGGCTGGCATCTTCAACCCGGAGATGGCCAAGCAGGTTGAGCAGATCAATGCGCAGCTGCGTACCGTTGGTGCGGATCTGGGCATGGTCGTCGGCGGTATCGCACTGATCGCGGCTGGTATCCTGGCCGGCACGATCATTTACGACAACTGCAAGCCTGGTGGTCCTTCGTCTTCGGTGAAGGATCTGGAGCTGAAGGGTTCCTCCGGCAAGACGACGAAGCTGTCGTCGGAGAAGGAGCAGAAGTAAGGTACACGTTTAGCTCACAGTCACTCCTTGTGGGAGACAGCGAGCTAAACGATTACTGACCGGTCTTTGAGAAAAGCTGCTGTCCGCCATTTGTGGCGGGCGGCAGCTTTTTGCATTCTTACGGGCGTGGTAGCGGCTCGTCGCGCGCCCGCGCCTCAAATTGCTCGAAGCGTGGGATTAGAAGCGTGCGATGCAGGTCGTGAATTCTCGCTGGCCAGGGGCGATTTTCGGCGACCAGCGTCGCACTCCTTTAAGACCTCGACACGAACGAAAGCAGCACGAAAGCCACGCACAAACAGTGCATGTACTCCGCCTACCCCGCTGGGGTGACAGCACGCAAGATCAATGCTACAATGGCCAGCATCACGACTAGCCGTCATTTCCGATAAGGAAAGGCGGCTGGTTCTCTTTCTGGCCCTTATAATGCGGGCTTAAGGGACATTTTGTGTGTAAATACGGCGTGTCGCGATAAGGGACATTTTGTGTGTAACTATCTGCGTCCAGCCCAGCCTTTTCTCACGCCTAAACTGGGGTTTCACTGACTATCAATGCCGGTTTCGAATTCTTTCGGCAGTCCATTCAGGTGGCCACGTCACGTGAGTTCGCCTTCCACTCAAGCTATACGTCAGTCCGCTTAACGACATGCCTCGAAACTTTGCTTCCCGGTAAACGACACAGGCGTTCTTGGGAAGTGCACGGAGAACTTCAACACGCGGTTCTTCCCTCGACTCCGCCAGCATTGCACACGTAAAAGGCCTGTGCTGGCCTCAGTGCTGGTGCGCGAGCTCCCATCGTGCAGGACGGCCCGTTCCCGTTCTATAGCCGGCGATCTCGCTGCCCTATCCCAAGCCTCCATACCACACATCAGACGCCATTCAGTGTTGATTCCTCAAAACAGGCGAATGGAACTGTTTTGAAAACCATATCGGGTTGTTGGTCGAGGTCACCCCGGGAAACCGGATAGATTTATACACACATAATGTCCCTTAAGCCATAATGTGACTATGCCAAAAAGCAAGTACAATAAACCGCTTCTCGAAATCGAGGATCAAATTTCGTTACTCGAAGAGCGTGGTATGTCGTTTAAGGACAAACAGGACGCCTTTGGGCGACTGCAATCGATTGGGTACTACCGATTGTCGGGATATTGGTATCCGTTTCGGTTACCTCCAAAGAAAGAGGGTGATCCTAGGTCGTCGAATTTTAAGCCTGGCACCTCATTTGAAAAAGTTTTAGAAATTTACGAGTTCGATAGCTATCTACGCATGGCAATTCTTTCCGCTATCTCCATCATAGAAGTAGCCATTCGTGCGAGAATCGGATACGCGCTAGGGCAGCTCGGCGCATTTTCGCATTTGGATTCGTCAAAGCTTGAGCCGGAATGGTTTAAAGAGGAATGCCAGACGACTCAGCATCATGGTTGGCAGAACACGTGTATGTGGGAGGAAAGCCGTCATCATAGATGGGTGAGGAAGCTGGAGAAAATCGAAGAAATCTCCAATGAAGCATTCATTGCGCATTTCCACAAGAAATACGGAAAGCCTTTTCCCATTTGGGTTGTAACGGAAATAATGACTTTTGAACAGCTGAACCTATTATTTTCCGGGATGAGGCAAAATGAGCGTCAGCAGATAGCGGTAGAATTTGATCTGCTTCAACATGATGGATCCGGTGATGCGCATGCATTCTCAAGCTGGATAGAGCATATACGACAGACTCGGAACTACTGTGCGCATCATGCTCGGTTATGGAATAGAAACCATACTGCACCCTTCTCCGTCCCAAGTAACATCAAAGAACTGCAGCATCTAACAGCAAGTACTGACACTGGCTATGCAAAGGGTGATCTCACTCGACCTCTAACAAGGATTTACGGGTCGTTGTCCCTCATCATTTTCCTGCTAGCTCGCGTACATCCGGAAAACACCTTCTGTGACTCGATTGTTCCTAAGATTGAGGGGTTCTTTCGAAAAGACCCAGATCGAATTTATGATATGGGGTTTCCCGAGGGGTGGGAGAACCAAGCCATCTGGCAGCCTGACTACCAGCGTGATGCTGACCTTGTTGAACAAGCGAATCTTCTTAGGGGTACTCCGCTTCTCTATGCAGCTGATGCTGGGCCGCTCCTGCCTGCAAGGCCAGAAGACAAATTTACGGGAGGAAGAAGCTCGTTGAACTACTACAGAAAGAACGGAGCCCTTTTATCAGTTCCAGGGGTAAAAGCCCACCGTTACCCAGCTTTTCAATTCAACCGAGTCGCTGGGGACCTTTTCCCTGCAGTGATTGAAGCTAACAGGATTCTGTTGAATGGAAGTCAGGGTACGGAAGAGGAAAGGTGGAGCGCTTTGAAATGGTGGAACACAGCTGTCGAGAATGAGCTTAAAGGCAAAAGCCCTCAACAGGCTCTCATACAGGGGGAGCTCACTCCCGAGATTGTAAGAAGTATTCTTCGGTAGCCTTGCCATTTCGCTCAAAAGTCTTTTTGCATGGTTAAGGAGTGACCTCTGAGGCGGTTAGCTTCGAATTGAAAATGCTTCCTGGCGACTGTGCGATAGTTTCACTAGTCAGCGTAGTAGCTTCCGGACGCGTGGCCGACCCCTAAAACCCCTAAAACTGCTCAAAGCGTGCGATTAGAAGCGTGCGATGCAGGTCGCACATTCTCACCGGCCAGGGGCGATTTTCGGCGACCAGCGTCGCACTCCTTGAACACCTCGACACGAATGAAAGCCATGGAGCGCCACCCTGCCAACCCGAAAAGTTCCCCGGCTCAGCTGTGAACGGAGAACAATCTTCGTAGACATGCGTCCCGACCTGGGGAAACATAAGCGTTGGTCGACCGAAACCGGCCCAAAACGCCAAATAGTCCCGGGCGCGGGAACTTTTTTGAACAGCGAGCCAGCACACCAGCGAGCCGGCCACCGCCACAATTGAGACCCAGCGCCAGAAATCAAAGAAATGTGAACTAGGCCCCATTTTTCTGCCCGCGTGTCGTGATGGGTCTGTAGAATGATATGTATTTATGTCCGCCACGATCGTAAAGGCTGGGTTATGGCTCAACATCTACTGCTCACCTGCACTAACACGAACCTCGGCAGTGCTGATGCTGACGCGCTCGCGGCACAGCACGGCCTTCAAACCATCCACGTCACGGGGGAAACGCTCGCCGAGGCGTACGCCGCCTGCGCCGACCAGGAACAAGGCACGTTGTTTGTAGGGCAAGGGGAGTGCTCCTTCGATGCGGAGCTTGCCGCTGCACTCGGGGCTGCGGTCATCGTGTTTGTCGACGCCCCGCAGCGCGCACCCCTCGCGCAACGGATTGTGGAACGCCACGGTGCGACGCTGCTCGCAACGGTCACGGACGTGCAGGAGGCGGCCGACCTTGCCATCTCGGAGGTCGCACCGGTGATGTCCCCGCTGGTCTTCGGCTCCCACCTGTTGGGCCAGGCCCGCGAGGTTGGCGCGCACATTGTTCTGCCAGAGGGTGAGGATCCCCGCGTGCTTGAGGCGGCGCACAGGTTGTTGGAGGGGGACGTCGCGAAGCTGACACTGCTCGGCGCACCCGAGGCGATCACCGCGAAGGCGCAGGAGCTCGGGTTGGACGTGTCGGCGGCGACGCTACTGGACCATCGCACCTCCGACCTGGCTGAGGAGTTCGCGCAGGCCTTCGCTGAGCTGCGCAAATCCAAGGGCGTGACCCTGGAGCAGGCCCGCGAGGTGATGCGGGACGTCTCCTACTTCGCCACGATGCTTGTGCACACCGGGCGCGCGGACGGCATGGTCTCCGGCGCGGTGCACACCACGGCGGAGACGATTAAGCCGGCGTTCCAGATCATCAAGACGCGCCCGGAGGCGTCGGTGGTGTCGTCGATCTTCCTGATGGTGATGCAGGGCCGACTGTGGGCGTTCGGCGACTGCGCTGTGAACCCGAACCCGTCCGCGCAGCAGCTTGGAGAAATCGCTGTGAGCTCGGCGTTGACCGCCGCTCAATTCGGTATCGAGCCGAAGGTTGCGGTGCTCTCGTACGCCACGGGCACCTCCGGTGCGGGCCCCGACGTGGAGCGCGCAGTCGAGGCCGTCGCCGCCGCCCGTGCTATTAATTCCGACTTAATTATTGACGGCCCCCTCCAGTTTGATGCTGCGTGCGATGGGGGCGTCGCGAAGCAGAAAGCCCCCGACTCACCCGTGGCGGGGCGGGCGAACGTGTTCATCTTCCCCGACCTTGAGGCGGGCAACGCCGGGTACAAGATCGCGCAGCGTACTGGTGGCGCGCTGGCCGTCGGCCCGATTTTGCAGGGGCTGAACAAGCCGGTCAACGACCTTTCGCGCGGCGCGACGGTCGATGACATTGTGAACACTGTGGCCGTGACCGCGATTCAGGCAGGGGTGAAGTAAATGAGCTACGTACTGGTGATTAACTCTGGTTCCTCTTCGGTGAAGTTCCAGATCGTCGACCCGAATTCGGACGCCTCGGACGCCCCGTTCGTCTCCGGGCTTGTCGAGCAAATCGGGGAACCCCAAGGCCGCATCACCATCAAGCACGGCGAGGACCGCTGGGTGTTGCAAAAATCCATCCCGACGCACAAGGACGGGCTGGAGGAGGCGTTCCACCGCCTGGCGCTGCGTGGCGTGAGCCCGAAAGACCTGGATGTGGTGGCGGTGGGGCACCGCGTGGTGCACGGCGGCATGGTGTTCAGCCAGCCTGAAATCATCGTGGACCAGGTTGTCGACATGATCCGGGACCTGGTGCCGCTGGCGCCGCTGCACAACCCGGCGAACATTGACGGCATCGAGGTTGCCCGGGAGCTGTTGCCGGACATCCCGCACGTCGCGGTGTTCGACACCGGCTTCTTCCACTCCCTGCCGCCGGCCGCGGCGCTCTACGCCATCAACGCGGACGTTGCCAGCCAGAACCAGATCCGCCGCTACGGCTTCCACGGCACCTCCCACGAGTTCGTCTCGGGCCAGGTGCCGGGGCTGATCGGGTCCGACCCGAATCACACCCGCCAAATTGTGCTGCACCTGGGTAACGGGGCGTCGTGCTCGGCGGTGGCGAACGGGCACGCGATCGATACGTCGATGGGGCTCACCCCGCTCGCGGGCCTGGTCATGGGTACGCGTTCCGGGGACATCGACCCGGGCATCATCTTCCACCTGGCGCGCCACGGCGGCATGAGCATCGACGAGATCGACGAGCTGCTAAACAAGCGCTCCGGCGTCAAGGGCCTGGCCGGAGTCAACGACTTCCGCGAGCTGCGCGCCATGATCGAAAACGAGGATGGCGACGCCTGGCTGGCCTACAACGTCTACATCAACCGGCTGCGCAGCTTCATCGGCAGTTACATGGTGGCGCTGGGCCGAGTGGACGCGATCACGTTCACCGCGGGCGTCGGCGAGAACGACAAGTTCGTGCGCGCGGACGCCCTGGACAACATGGAGGCCTTCGGCGTCAAGATCGACCCCGAGCGCAACTCCCTGCCCAACGATGGCCCGCGCATCATCTCCGCCGACGACTCTCGCGTGAAAGTACTTGTCGTGCCGACGAACGAGGAGCTTGCCATCGCGCAGAAGGCGACGGCGCTCGCGCGCCGGGCCTAGCCTCCCATGTGTCTGCCTGCCATTGTTCAACACCTTTGTTGTACGGCCGTTATTCGTTAGAATTTAAAACGGCATGTCAACAGCTGTAAAGGCAAATGTCTGCACAGTGAGTACACTGAGTAGCGTTTAGCAATTTACGGACAGTTTTAAGAAGGAACGATGATGGGCAACGTGAGCGGTCGCAACGGGGCGAATCGGCGTAGTGGGGTGTCGGTAGCAGCCTGCGCGCTTGGGGCATCGTTGATAATCACGGGTGCCCCGGCGGTGGCAGGTACAGCCACGGCGCAGCAGCCCACTGCTGAGTCCACGTCATGGAAAACGCCACGCACCGAGGCGGCCCGTACGGACGTCACGTTCCCGGACCTCGTCGTCGCGCCCGGTGAGACCGCCAAGTCGAAGCCTGAGCTGAAGCGCAACTTCTGGACCGCCGCCTGGAACAAGATCGGTACCCCCGTCAAGTGGGAGCTCAAGGAGGGCTTTTCGACGCCCACCGGCTGGCACCTCACGTTTTCCGACGACGGCACCCTCAATGCCACCGCCGGCGAAGGCATCGAAACCACTACGTTCAAGGTGCCGGTGACCATCACCTTTGCTGATGGCTCTACCAAGGACGTCGAGGCCAACGTCACCCTCGCCGACGGCCCAACCATCGAGCCGATCAAGGACCAGAAGTACTGGCAGAACCGCCTGATCCAACCGCGCCGCGTGATGGCGTGGAACGTCCCGGCTGACGCCGTCATCGAGCTGGAGGGCCTGCCCGCGGGCCTGAGCACCTCCGCCCAGACCCGCCTTGGCTCCGGCTCCTACCTCTTTATCAACGGCCGTCCAACTGAGACCGGCACGTTCAACGTGACTGCACGCGTCACCGGCGCAGGCGACCCGCTCGAGGAAACGTTCACCATCACGGTCGCCGACTCGGCTGAGCTCGGCGAGCCGGAGGACGCCGACATCGCACCTTCCGAAGTCCCGCCAGTGCGCCCCGGCACCGACGTGCACATCCCGCTCGACGTCGAGGACGCTTCCTCCGTGGAGGTCGAGGGCCTGCCCGATGGCCTGAAGTACGACGGTGAGCAGAACGCGATCGTCGGCACGCCGACGAAGGAGGGCACCTCTAAGGTCGTCGTGGACAAGGTCACGGAGGATGGCACGCACAAGCGTGATTCCTTCGAGTTGACGGTGGACGAGAACGCACCGGAGCCAAGTGAGCCAAGTGAGCCGTCCGAGCCCGCAGATCCGTCGGACCCAGCAGACCCATCGGACCCAGAGGGCCCCGTTGCCCCGGACCAGTTCGAGTGGAACCCCATCAAGGTCCGCGCAGGCGAGGAAACCGGCGTGACCCCTGTCCGCTCCACGCAGGGCGTGCGAGTGCTCGCGGAGCCCGGGAACCCGGACTGGTTCACCGTCTTCGCCAACGGCGCCGTGTACGCCGCCCCGTCGCGTGACGCGAAGCCGGGCACCTACACCATGAAGGTTCGCACTGAGAAGGGCGAGCAGGACACCATCACCGTCGAGGTCACCGCAGCCGTCAAGGACTCCGTACGTTACGAGTCCTCCTACGCGGACACCTACGTCCGCGCCGGCGGCACCGCCACCTCACCTGCGCCGTACGCCCGCCTGGGCTACAACGGCATGGTCTTTGAGCGCCAGCCGCTGCCGAAGGAGGCGTCGTTTAGCACGCCGTTCGAAGGCGTGAAGCTGAACCAGCACACGGGCCAGATCACCCTTTCTGCGGGCCTGGATGCCGAGGTTGGAAAGCCCATCGATGTGCCCGTCACCGTCACCTACCCGGACGGCAGCACGAAGGAGATCACCGCGCACTTCCAGGTGCTGGCGCCGCAGTTCGCGCAAACACAGAAGTTTGAGTACGAATGCCGCGAGGCCTTCGAAGGTGAAACCATCAAGGTCAACCTCACCGAACCTTTCGACCCTGCCTCCGACCCCGAGTTCGCCATCCTGACGAAGGCCTCCAAGCTGCAGGGCTGGGACCTGTTTATCGACGCCACCACCGGCACCATCACGGCCACCGCCCCAGCGCAGGACGCGAAACCGCTGAACGTGGAAGTCGTTGCGCGCTACTCGGACGGTTCCCACAAGACGGTCGTGGCCGTAATCGGTGTGCGCGACGCGAAGCCGCAGGCCTACACGTCCAACCTGGACTTTGAGGACGCCGTCGTCGGCGACGACGGCACCGTCACCATCACGCCGAAGGGCGACATCCCGACCGGCGTCACCTTCGAACCGGAAGGCGCGGCCGCGCTCGGCGGCGTTGCCGGCCTGCGCGTCGACGTCGACGAGGCAACCGGCCAGATCAAGGTCACCCTGCCGAAGGACGCCAAGCCCGGCCAGGGCTACGACCTCGGCGTGCGCATCAACTTCCCCGACGGTGGCTCGAAGGTGGTGCACCTCAACGTCGCCCGCGACTCGCAGGCCCACCGCGAGCAGCCGTCCTGGACCCCGATCGGCGTGGCCATCGGCGCCAACGCCGTAACCCAAGAGCCGAAGGTCGCACCGAAGGGAGCCACCTACGCCATCTCCGCCGACTTCGCCGCGGAGGGCTGGAAGGCCGCCGTCGACGCGACCACAGGCGCGCTCACCGTCGCCGTCCCCGCATCGGCGCACGTCGGGGACCGCACCATGATCCCGATCGTGGTCACCTTCGAGGACGGCTCCCAGAAGCTCGTCGAGGCGCAAGCCACCGCCGTCAAGGCGATGGGCGGGGCAGTCTCCAACGCGTACGACCCAACCCAGGTCCGCGCAGGCGAAACCGTCACGCTCACCCTGACGCTGCAGGGCGCGCACTACTCGCTGCTCAACCCAGTCGGCGGCCTCGACACGCGTATCGACGCCACCACCGGAGCCCTCACCGTCGGCGCCCGCCCGAACGCAGTCCCCGGCGTACGCGAAGTCCCGGTGCGCATCAACTTCCCGGACGGCTCCACGACCATCGCGAACGCACGCATCTCCGTGCTCACCAGCGACGGCAAACCGTCCCTGGCCGAAGCCACCCCGGAGTTCACCGACACCATCAAGGCCTACCCGGGCAAGGCGACCACCTACGTGGTGCCGAAGCCGGCCGGGGCCGCCAAGGAGGCGTTTGCCCTCGGCCAGCTACCGAAAGCGCTCGCCAACTGGAAGATCGACATTGACGCCGCCACCGGCGCACTCACCGTCACGCCACCCGCTGGCGCGAAACCTGGACTCGTGCCAGTGCCAGTCGTGGTCAGCTTCGCGGACGGCTCCCAGGCCACCAAGCTCCTCCGAGTGCAGGTGGTGAAGGGGCCGCAGGAGGTGGAGAAGGGGTCGTCGACAAGCAGTGAAATTCCGCCAGGGGTCAAAATCGCGGGCTTCGTGCTCGGCCTCCTCGCCTTCCTGGGCGGGCTGGGCTACTCCCTGTACGAACAACGCGACTTCTTCCGCACATTTCTAGCATTCCCAATCAACCAGCAGCGCTGAGAGGACAACGACAGTGACCGGCAAAACTAGCAAACAACGCATCGCAGCGATACTCGCAGGCGTCAGCGTCGCCGCAGGACTCGTCGTGGCCCCACACGCGGATGCGGCCATTACCCCAGGCAGCTTCGCCATCGGTGTCAACCGCGACTCCGATAGCGGCAACTTCCGCGTCGACGTGAACAAGGCGCGCGTGTCCTGGATGTACTTCAACCACCCAGAAGGCACCACGCGCCTGCTGCAGAACGCCTTCTACATCGACGGCGCCGTCAACGGCTCGCCCATGAGCTACGTCGGCAACGCCACCGAAGTTGTCGAAGCGAAGCCCGTCGGGAACACCGACCGCGTCGTGCTGCGCCACACCGACCCCAACTCGGGCGTCGAGATGACCCGCACCTTCGTCGTCGGCGACGACTCCATCCAAGCCACCGTCACACTGCGCAACACCACAGGCCAGGCCGCCAACATGCGCGTCGAAATGGCCAGCGGCATCATCGACCGCGACTTTACCGTCACCGGTGTGCCCCGCGGCGACGGCTACCACGTCGACGTCAGCAACGTCTACAAAAACGCCTACAAACTCAACATTGACTTCATGGGCGCCACCAGCAAGGGCAAAGGCCCCCAGCGCTACGACGCCATCGCCGGAGGCACAGGTAACGACGCCCACTTCGTCGCCGGCGTCTGGGAACAAGACGTACCCGCCAACGGCACGCTGCGCGCCACCACCGCCATGACCCTCGACGTCGCCCAAGGCACCATCGACACCGACGGCGACGGCTTCCCCGACGAATGGGAAGAAAACGGCTTCACCGACGAAAACGGCAACGTCTTCCCGCTCCAGAAGTGGGGCGCCGACCCTAAGAAGGTCGACCTCTTCCTCCAACTCAACTGGATGAAGTCCGAATGGGAAACCAAGAAGTGCTCCGAGCAGCGCAAATACGCGCCAACCGAGGAAGACTTCCGCAAGTTCCTCGACTGTTCCGAAGCCAACACCAACGTGTACCGCCCGTCGCGCCAAACCCTCAACGACCTCGTTGACGCCTTCGCACAGCAGAACATCAACCTGCACATCGACGCCGGCGACTACTACAACCCAATGCGCCTCGAGCACCCACAAGGCGGCCCGACCGAAGACTTCACCCCGTACTACTTCGAAGGCAAAGTCCCCGGTATCAAGATGCTCGAGGACCGCGACCGCCTCCTCAACGGACGCCAAACCGTGTTCCGCGTCGGCGTCATCGGCGACCAACAAACCCGTACCAACTTCTCCTCAGGCAACGCACTGATCGGGGACGGCGCTTTCTACGTCGCAAAGAACCGCATGATGACCTCGCAGGACCAGCTGCGCAACACCATCCTGCACGAGTTCGGTCACAACCTCGGCCTGACCCACTCCGGGCCACTCGCCGACACCAGCCGCCCAATCTCTGACTACGTGCCCGGCTACCTCTCAGTCATGAACTACCTCTACCAGTTCACCGACTTCCGCTACTCCAACGAGCGCTCTCGTCCGACGGGCAAGCTGCCGAAGGCATGCCAGACCGTCCAGTGCTACACCGGCGACTACGACATCGACCCCGACTGGCCAAACCTCGCCTTCATCGGCGGCCAAATCGGCCGCGCCAACGGCACCACCGGCACCCCCGGCCACGACGACCACGAACACGCCGACGACGAACCAACCGTCCGCGAACTCGAGGTCTACTCCGCCGAATTCAACAACGGCAAGGCCGGCCTGCGCGTGCGCAACGAGGAAGGCGCTGGCAACATGATCATCGCCAACCGGACCGATTCCAAGGTCGCCATGGAGATCGCCAACCTGGGCATCGATATCCACAAGTTCCGCCTCCAGGCCACCTACCCCGGCGGCCGATACGAGCAGGAATACACCATCGAAGGCGCCCTCAGCGACGAATCCAAACTGCCGATCAGCGTCCCGATCACCAACACCGCCGGCTACACCGGCTCCACCATGCCGGTCACCTTCCGTGTCTTCAACCAAGACAACGACATCGTCGCCGACGAAACCATCGAGTTCTCCGTCCTCAACTACAACGGCGAAGACACCGCGAAGCTCATGAAAGAACTTCGCAAAAAGAACTCCGACCTGCTCAAGCGGGCAGAGCAGACCGTGGGCAAGGCGGAAGGTGGCGCCGGACCACGGCCAACCAAGCCACTCGCGACCCAGGCCAACGCCGCCATCCCGACCCGCGCCGGCCAAGCACCAGTGACCTCACTGAACGCGGCGCCGAGCGGAACCTACGACGCCCCGGCTCCCGCGCGCCCTGCCAAGCCGACCACTCGCCCAACCGCCCACCCAGCGCCTTCGACTGCGCAGCAGCAGAACCCAGGCAAGGGTGGGGAAACGGGTGGCCTGTCCGGCGGTGCCATCGCAGGCATCGTCGTCGGCCTGCTGGCGCTGCTCGGTATTGTGGCCGCAGCCGTTGGCCTAGGCGGCTTCTAAGCCCGCTGATTGGGTTTGCACCAAATTCCCCCAGGTCCAGATTGTGACCTGGGGGGAATTTCTTTGGGGTAGGGGAAATTGAGGAATTTGGTGCCGGGCTGGGTGGGATGCGCACCAAATTCCCTCCCGGGAAACCAGCGACCTGGGGAAACGTAAAACCTGCCCGCCTAAACGCCCAAATCCCGGAATGTGGTGCGCCTAGCTAGGGGGCAGTGCCAAGGGACGCAACTCGAATTGGACCAGATGTTCAAACATGCTGTTCGTAAAAGGGTTAGATAAAAGCGAATGCGTCTTTTGGCACTGGCATCTCAAGCGGCGCACCAAATTCCCTCCCGAGAAACCAACGACCTGGAGAAACGCAAAGCTTGCGGGTTAAGCGCTTTATGTCAAGTGGTTGTGAACATGGTTGGGTGTTAGATCGTGATGGGTTGTGGGGGCGGGGCGGTTTGGGTAGTGGTGCGGATGATGCTGACTTCTGCCGGAATGCCTGTGCCAGCTGCGGTGTTCGGAAGTTGAGTGATGATGCCTTCGCGTAGCGCGTTTCGCATCCCCTCCTCGCGTTGGTGTTGCAGTTTGTCCCAGGTGCCGTCGAGGATTGCTTGTGGTGGGTAGTAGTTGATTCCACTGTGGGGAGTGGCGTTATAGACCGGCACCCATTCGTTGAGCCAGTTTTTGGCGTGGCCGAGTGTGGCAAACGTTTTCGGGTAGTAGGTCCTGCCTTTCATGGTGTGGAATACCGACTCGGTATGCGGATTGTCGTTGCTGGTGTGAGGCCGGTTAAATGAGCGGGCCACACCGTGTTTGGCGAAGAGTTTGCCGAGGCGTTTGCTTGTCATCGCACTGCCGTTATCAGAGTGCACGGTTTTCACGTGGGGAAAACGAGTCAGGATGTCGTCAAACATTGCTGCTGCTACGTGGCTGTTTTCGCGTTCTGCTACGACGCAGCCAACGATTGCGCGGGAGTACAGGTCAATGACCGTGTGGCATGCAAAGTTTTGTCCGACGTATTGTCCAGGCAAGAAGGTAATGTCCCAGCACAGTACCTGGCCAGGTGCTGTGGCGCGTACATGTGGCGGGGAGGCGTTTCGTTTGCGTTGAGCTTGCTTGGCTTTGGTGTTGTGTCGTTGGTAGAGCAATCGTCCATGTTTTTTGGCAACTCGGTAGAAACTGCGCAGGCTTGCCAGGTAAATCCCGTTGTTTAACGCGGCGTAAAATACCTGGTCCACCCCGGAATGTGGATTGGCGTCTAACAATTCCAAGATGCGCTCGACAGTGGTATCGGACAGTCGGTTGATCCGTCGTTTGTCGTAGGCAATTGGATCGGCAACACGTGGGCGTGGCTTCGTTTGATAGAACACGCGGCTGCGTGAGACTCCGATGATGCGCATTGCGTGAGTTTTCGAATAGCCACAGTCAACTAACTGGTCAATCAGTGTTTCTTCTGCGTGTTGTCCTTGGTCGTAGAGGCGTTGTTGGTCTTGAGTGAGGACTCTTCCGCCACGTTTGAGTCCACGCCATGTTGCCCTGGCATGGTCGCTAAAGCTTTTCCCAACACATCAGTGGCTAATTCAGCCCGCTCTGCTCTTTCTGTTGCCTTATCCAGGGCACGCTGCATAGCTTCCTCCCGACGCTTCGCATCGAGTTCGAGCTTGCGCTTTTGCTGCATCAACGCGGAGACTTCCTTGCGTAACTGCTGGATTTCAACGCACTCATCCATCGTCAACGTTCCAATCCTCCTTGGTGTAGTACGCGTGGTGAGATCACCATCGGCAACCATTGCTGTCCAGCGTCGCACGGTGTGGTCAGCAAGTCCATGTTCAATCAACCACGCTTCTTTCTGGCCATACGGCACCAGCTGATATTCAATGACCATCTCACGGATGTAGTCAGGTGAATACCTTCCCCGATATGCTTCATCAACGCTGCGTTTGGCTCGTTGAATACCATCTAAACCATCAGTGGTGGACTTTGATAACTGTAATGCGCGGGCCCAGCGCTTGATATCGCAAGACTGGATTGCCTGTCGGGTGCACCATGGGCCTTTCGTGCCGTACGGCAACCGGTTATAAATCGTGATCATTTGTCGCTGCTGTGCTGGATGAAACCACCTGCCAGAGCCAGTAGTGCGGTACGGGGAGAACACGACTGCTACTGCTTGAAGTGAGGCCAACGTGTCTTCATCGAGTACTAGCCCCGCTGCCAGCACACGCGGTGGCATTGCTAGGATCTCTTTGACTTCCTCGCGTGATGTTTTAGTCTTGCCCCCGTGGGTCCTTACCGGGGTTGCAACGGTCGGTGGTGACGTCAACGCTGACGGCACCAACTCAGGCAACTGTGGGTCGGTCATGAACAAAACCTCCTATGGATTGACGTTCACAACCATCCTGACACTAAGGGAAGCGACAAAATGTGTGCTTTTTTGGATATGGATTCCAGGTCCTGCCTGGGCCTACGGCGGGACAGTGCTCGTTGAATCGGGATTCCCTGCCGTAGACCGGAAGGTCCACCACTTCAGGCGTTGGATGTGCTATGACAGCAGACTGTTAAACCAGCTGCATACCAACTCAACACAGAAAGAGAAAACACAACAGGCCCCTATGCCCGGCATGCGAACACACCGCCACAAAAATGGGCACCACATCCAGCGGAAAACAGCGATGGCGCTGCACAGACTGCGGGCACACCTTCACCAATCCCAACACAGCCAAGACCAGCGCATATCGGTTTGCCATCTTCATTGACTGGATCACCAACCAGCGTCCCCTCGACGCTGTCGCTGCTGCGCACAACGTCTCCAGGCGCACACTCATCCGCTGGTTCACCTACTTTTGGTTCATCATCGTCCCGTGCAAACCGGACCCGTACCGCGTCTACGACCAGCTTTTTATTGACGGCACCTACTTCCACAAAAAATGCCTGCTTGTCGCTGCAACCAGCGAGCACGTCGTCGCCTGGCACTGGTGCACACGAGAAACCGCCTACGACTACGCCAAACTCTTCGACATGATCGCCGAACCCCTCGTCGTGACCACAGACGGCTCCGGTGGCGCCCACAAAGCCATCAAACAATGCTGGCCAAACGCCTCCATTCAACGCTGCCTCGTCCACGTACGCCGCGACACCATCAAAGACACCACACGCCAACCCACAATCACCGCACACAAAGCACTCCTTCGCCTCGGCAACCAGCTGACCCACATCACCACCCGTGACCTGGCAATCACCTGGGTACTTCGCCTCAACCGCTTCCAGGACCTCTACGGTGACTGGCTCAAACAACGCACCTACCGCAACCAAGTCGCCCCAGAAGAGATCCCAAAACGTATCCGCGACAACCAGCAATGGTGGTACACCCATCCCAGAGCCCGCAGAGCCTACCGCCGATTCGAGCGTCTCTACCAACAAGGCCACCTCTTCGTCTGGCTCAACCCACCACACCGCACCACGACCACGCTGAAGACCACCACAAACAGCCTGGAAGGCGGCATAAACGCACAACTAAAACACCTCGCCCGAGCCCACCGCGGCACATTTGACGAACACCAGCGAATCATCATGGACTGGTGGCTCTACCTGCACACCCAACACCACGATGACCCGCTGGCGCTAGCAATCGAGCAAGACTTCGGCCACGCAGGCTACGCACACGCCCGCCAGGCACACATGCGTGAACGCGACCAAGCCAACTCACCCGACGGTCGACCGAAAGTCTACGACACCGGCATCGACACCGACTTCAACCCCTCCTGGGCCATCCGACACGGCTGGGCAGGACGCTCATAACCCCAGCACAACACCCCACAACCCACCCATCCCGGCCCCCAAAAAGCACACAATTTGTCACTTAAGTCGACACGCCGAGAAAAGCACACATTTTGTCGCTTAACCCAAGCTTGCCCGCCGAAATCCCTGAATGTGGTGCCAGGTAGAGGTGGAAAAGCAATGACCCCAGCGATTTGCAACTTAATGCAGGGATCGTCCTGGGGCCTTCGTTGGTCGAGGTTATCGGATTTGAAGGGGTAAGTCAATGGAGTGGCACTAACGCTAATATCGTTTGGTATATATACTTCGCGCTATGACTGTGCGAGAGAACCAGCCGATCTGTCAGAACCCGGAAGTCTCCGCCTCGCTCGCTGACCTAGAGTGTTGGTTCTCGGTTCCGCGAATGGAGACCTTTTCGAGCCAGAAAAATCCTGTGGACTTATACCTTTGGAATGCACAACTTGCCAAAGCGTTCCTTGAAGACATTGAACATTTTGAAGTACTGCTGCGCAATTGGATTGATCGATGCGTTGCTAAAGCTTGGGGGGAGAGGTGGTATGACAATATAAACTCCCCGTCGAATCCCGCTGGGCTGAACTTTAATAGCATTGACAAGCGGGGCATAGCGAAGGCTAAAAGGCGCGTGGGAGAAGCGGATCCGCCTCCGGGGCGTGTGATTGCAGAGTTGACACTCGATTTCTGGGTTCACATTTTTGATAACCGGCATAGTGCAACTATCCACCCGAAGCTTATCTCGGCCATTAAACATCGTCATTATATTGAAGAGTTTGCAGGCGAGATACAAATTGTTTATCGGCTGAGGAACCGGTGTGCCCATCACGAGCCCCTAGTCAAGGCTGATCGCATTGTGGAGGCTGAAAATGTTGACCGGGCACTGCGTGCAATTGAGGATGTGACCAGCTGGATAAGTCCTGATGCGGGTAGATGGATAATGGGAAATTCTCGGGTAAGAGGGGTGTATGCTCGACGCCCCTAGTGGAGTGCGCACCAGATTCCCTCCCGAGAAACCCACGACCTGGGGAAACGCAAAAACCTGCCAGCTAGGGGAAATCCCGGAATGTGGTGCGCCTTGCTAGGAGGCAGTGCCAAAAGGCGCAACTCGAATTGGACCAGATGTTCAAACGTACTGGTAGTAAAAGGGCTAGGCAAACTCGAATGCGTCCTTTGGCACTGGCGCCTCAAACAGAGGCACCAAATTCCCCTCCAAAACCCAAGCAGACCCTAGAACCACGTCACGGGACGGATCTTGTTGGCCATGTCGACGAGGTCGAAGCGGTGTTGGAGGTAGGGCGCCACTCTGGCCAGGGCGCGCAGGGTCCTGGCGAGTTCGTTTTGGAGTTCGTGGGCGGTGAACCTCGTGTCCAGGATGGGGGAGGGGTCGGGGTGGTGGCCGTCGAGGGTGTAGGTGAGGGCGGCTCGGAGGATGAAGACTTTGATCTGGAGGTAGCGGGGTTCGGTGTTGGGGATGCGTTGGAGGCGAAGGGCGGCCTCACGGATGCGGGGCTCGGTGGGGTCGGTGACCAGGCTGAGGATGGAGGTGAGTTGGGCGAGCCGGTTGTGTCGGGAAGCGACGGGGACGCGGTCGAGCGCTGCGGCGGCAAGCTCGGGTTGGTTTTCGTGCATGAGTTGGCGGGCCAGCCCGAAGGCGGAGGAGACGGTGGTGGGGTTGGTGCTCCAGACCAGGGCGTAGAGGCGGATGGCGTGGAAGCGAAGCATGGCGGGGTTGGTGGTGACCATGGACCAGTCGGGGTCGAGGGAGCCGGTTTCGTGGAGGTGCTCGAAGACGGTGTTGGGGAGTTCGTCGAGGTGGCGGTTCATGCCGGCGGCGCCACGGGCCACGCTGGGTTCCAATAGCGCGGTGTCGTGGAGGTCGGCGGATTGGAGGAGGAGCTCGGCGACTGCGGCAAGCGCCAGTTTGGAGGCGGATTCGCCAGGCAGGATTTGCAGGACGCGGGAGAAGGCGACCTGGGCGTCGGTATATTTGCTGGTCAGTAGGTTGGTGATGCCGGTGTACCAGTGGTAGCGCCAGTTCTTCCGCAGGCCCTCGTCAAGTGAGTCGAGCCAGGTGCGCGCTTGGGTGGTGAAGCCGAGGTCGAGGAGGGTGCGGGCGACGGCGAAGGGGATTTCGACGGAGTCGGGGTGGCGGTCCTCGGCAAGCGCTTGGCGCAGGGCGGCAAGGGTTTCGGAGGGCTCGGAGTAGGTGGTGCTCTGCAGGGTGGCGGCGCCGGGGTCGGTGGCGTCGACAAGTGGGACGGGCAGGGCGATGTTGACTTCTTGGGGCGTGATGGTGACGGTGCGGGTGATGCCGTCGATGAGTTGGTCGGTGCGGAAGACGACGTGCTTGGTGCCGAACGTGCGGCGCTGCGGGGAGAAGAGTGAGTGTTGGGCGGGGAAGGTGCGGCCGTCGCGGATGGCGAGCACTTCGCGCAGGACGCCGAGGAGTTGGGCTTCGAGTTGGGTGACGGAGTCGAAGCGGTCGTCGCGTTTGGGGGCGCAGCAGCGGGCGATGAGTCGGTAGAGGGAGATGTAGCGACGGAAGAGTGGTTCGGTGGTGGGGGTGGGGATGTCGGCGTCGTGTGGGAGGTCGATGATGAGGGCGGCGAGGGTGCGGCCGATGGTGTAGATGTCGGATTGGACGGAGGGGCCGTCGGTAGCTACTTCGGGTGCTTGGTAGCCCTTGGTGCCGTAGATGAAGCCGTAGGAGCCGATGCCTGAGACCGCGCCGAGGTCGATGAGTTTGACCTGGTCTTCGGTGACGATGATGTTGTCGGGCTTCAGGTCGTTGTACACGACGCCGCGCGAATGCAGGTAATCCAGCGCGGGCAGCACTTCGAGGATGTAGGCGATCGCGATGTCAACGTCGCACCTGCTTATCGACGGCCCACCTACGTACTCCATGACGATGAACCCGCCGGGCACGCGCGGGTCGTCGATGAAGTTGAAAATCTTCACGATGCCGGGGTGGGTGATGTCGGCGAGGAACTCGCGCTCGGCGACGGCGGCGGCCTCCTCGTCCTTGTTGCGGGCCGAGTGCAGCCCCTTGAGCACGACGTTTCGCCCGGAGACGAAGTGGTCGGTGGCTAAATAGATCCAGCCCATGCCGCCGTGTGCGATGGTGCCGAGCACCTCGTACTGTTCGGCGACCAGGTCGCCGGGCTTCAGCGCCGGGGCGGGGACGCCTTCAAAGGTGGATGGGTCCCGAAGGGCGTCGTTGGGGTTGATGGGGTGGACCCAGGGCAGTTCGACCATGCCGTCGGCAACCGTGCGGGTCTCGCGCTTCGTGCCGCGCAGTTCGCGGAACCGGTCGAGTGCGCGGCGCCGCGAGCGTTGCGAGGTATCCTCCTGCCGCTTCTCCTGGCGCAGCGCCTCGAGGTCCTCGAGGAGGGCGGACATGGAGTCGTCGTACTCGAAGAGGTCGTCGTCATCGTCGTCGTCGGCGAAGGGGTCGAAGGCGACGGCCTCGGTGCCTGGGTCATTCGTGCTCATTGGGTTCCTCCCGGTACATCAGCGGTGGGGGGTAGGGGTCTGTGGTGGAGTCGGAGAGCCACTCCTGGAACATGCGGTGCCAGGTGCCGTCGGTGCGGATGCGCTCGATGGTCGCGTTGACCTGCCGCACCACTGAGTCGTGCTCAAGCGGGATGCCGACGGCGTAGTACTGGGTGGCCAGCGCGGCGGGCAGGATGTCGGTGTGCGGGTCCTGGGCGAGCATGCCGGCGAGGATGGCGTCGTCGGCGATGATGGCGTCGGCCTGGAACTGCTGGGTTGCCATGAGGCAGTCGGACCAGGAGCGGGTGCGCAGCACCGGGGAGTGCGGAGCGAGGGTGCGCACGATGTTGAGCAGCGTCGTGCGGTCGACGACGCACACGGTGCGCTCGGGCAGGTCGTCCATGCTCGCGATACCGCGATCAATCGGGGCCAGCACCCTGACCTGGGACTTCAGGTAAGGGGTGGAGAACGCCACCTTGGAGGCGCGCTCCGGGGTAATGGACATCGTCCTGATCACAATGTCCACGCGTCCCTCCCGGAGCAGCTCTGCGCGCGAGGCCGAGTCCACGAAGCGGAAGTCCACCGCCTCGGGGTCGTCGAAAAGGTCGCGGGCGATCTCCCGGGCCAGCTCCACCTCGAATCCGCGAAGCTGCCCGCGCACCATATCGCGGTAGGACAGCAGGTACTGGGACTGCTCCACGCCCACGACGAGCCGGCCGCGCTCCCGGATCTGTTCCAGGGCAGGGTCATCTTCCGGGGCGGATGGTCGCGGGCGCAGCGAGCCCTCCCAGTCCAGGCCGTGCGGCACAAACTCCATCGACGGCTGCTTGCCCGCCCCGTCCAGCAGCGCGCCGGGCGGCAGCGGGCCAGGCGGTTGGGGGTCGGGCCCGGGAGGCTGGGCCGCAGGGAGCTGGAGCTGTCTCTTATCCCCACCTAGATGTTTATAAGGGACAGCCGCCACCGTGAGCGCCACCAACAACGAGCCAGCCCTGCGCATCATACGTACTCCCTGAATCGCCGCTGCACCCCGAACCACATGCTGATGACCGCCAGCAGCGACAGCAGCGCGACCACCGTCGACACCAGCCTTGTCGCGTCCAGGGAGGTGTGGATGTAGTTGCGCATCTCGGCGCGCGCCGACTCAATCAACGTCACCATGTTCGCGTCCAGCTCCGTGTACGCGGTGGACGCGCTCGGGTGGTCCGCGCTATCGACCATCAGCACGTCGACGGCGCGCTCAAACCGGCCGGCATCGAGCGTCGAGACGAGTTCGCCATGCGCCTGCGACCACTGCTCCAGCGCCCTTCTTGCCGACGCCACCTCCGGTGCATCCGACGCCGTATCCAACGCCGCGCTCACCCCCTGGTACGTGGACTCGAAGGACTCCGCCGACTCCGCAACGGACTGGCGGCGCAGCAGCGCCATCGTCTCGTCGGTGCGGGTCTCCTGGGCGCGGAGGCGGGCGTCGGTAAGCTGGCGCAGCGGTGCCGCGGCCTGCTCGAACCCGATGACGCCCGAGCGCCACGAAATGAAGTTCGAGCCCGCGACCCACGCCAGCGCCACCACCATCGCCGCCGTCGCCGCCACGAAGCCCTTATTCCAGCGGCGGCGGAACGTGCGCCACAGCCACCACTGCGCCCCCGCCAGCAGCAACAGCGCCGCCACCAGACCCGAAAGTGGCACCCACTGCGGCGCGTTGAGGCGCACCATCTCCACCGCCACCTGGCGCTGCGTCAGCGCAAACAGCGTGTTCGCCGAGGTGATCATCCGCTCACGCATCATGCCGGACGCCTCCGACATATAGGACACACCCACCGGGTTGCCTAGGCGCTGGTTCACCTTCGCGCGCTCCATGAACGCCACGTACAACGGCAGGTCGCGTTGGATGGAGCGCACCAGGTTCTGGATTCGCTCCTGGTCCTCCGGCCGCGTCAGCTCCGAGGCACCCTCGTAGATGTCGCTCGCCGCGATCACCGCCTGATCTATCGACGCCAAGTACGCCTTCACCTCATCCGGCGTCATCAACCCTGCCTGCACGAAGCCCGTCGTGGCCACCGTGTCCGCCTGCGACAGCGACGTGAGCAGCACGTGCGCGGAGTGGTTCATCGGCTCCGTGGTCTGCACCAAGACGTCGAGCGCGTGCTGGCGCTTACTCATCGACTGGCTCTGTGCGAACCCAATCGCGCCCACGGCCACCGTGAGCACCAGCATCATCGCCAGCATCTTGCCCGGCGTGGTGATCACGAAGTCCGCCAGGCACCGCGCCGCGCGAATCGGCCCACTCGACGCGCGCTGCCGCGGATGCAGCGCAAGATCATCCAACCAGGCGTCGCTGGGAGGTGGCATCGTGACAGTCATTCCTCAACCATAACCACCGGGCCCGACCTATTTCTAGGAAACGACCTACAGTGGAACACATGCAAGGAGACGGCAACGGATGGGTCGAAGGGCCCAACGGACAGAAAATGTGGGGCAAACACGGCGCCGCGGGGCTCTTCCTGCAGGCCACGCACGGCGGCGAGCCCGTCGTGCTCATGCAACACCGCGCACCCTGGACCGCCCAAGGCGACACGTGGGGCATCCCCGGCGGCGCCCGCGACTCACACGAAACGGCCTCCCAAGCCGCCCTCAGGGAGACGGAAGAAGAATGCGGTATCGATGGGGGCGAAGTGGACGTCGATAAGGAATTAGTGACGTCCGGCCCCGCACCCAGTGGCTGGACCTATACCACCGTGCTCGCGCGCGTGCGCTCCGGCGAGCCACTCGAGACCACCGCCAACGAAGAAAGCGTTGAGCTGCGTTGGGTTCCCCTGAAAAAACTCGAAGAACTCGCCCTACACCCGGGGCTGCGTGCCGCGCTGCCGGACATTCTCAGGCATACTGTTTCGCATGATTGAAGTCCAAAACCTGTCAAAGGTCTACGGCCCCGTCCGCGCCGTCGACGACGTGAGCTTCCGCGTCAAACCCGGCATCGTCACCGGGTTCCTCGGCCCCAACGGCGCAGGCAAATCCACCACCATGCGTATGATCGTCGGCCTGGATAAGCCCACGTCAGGCAGCTGTCTTATCGACGGCACCAGCTACCGCAACCTCAAGCGCCCCGCCCAAAAAGTCGGCGCGCTCCTCGACGCCAAAGGTGTACACCCCAACCGCTCCGCCCGCGCGACGCTCCTGTGGCAAGCACAGGCCTCCGGCATTCCCGCCTCCCGCGTCGACGAAGTCCTCTCCCTCGTCGGGCTGACCGACGTAGCGGGCAAGAAGGTCGGCGGGTTCTCCCTCGGCATGGGGCAACGCCTCGGCATCGCAGCGGCCCTGCTCGGCGACCCCGAATACCTCATCCTCGACGAACCCGTCAACGGCCTCGACCCCGAAGGTATCCGCTGGGTCCGCTCCCTGCTGCGCGCGCTCGCCCAGGAAGGCCGCACCATCCTGGTGTCCTCTCACCTCCTCGCCGAGATGGCGCAGACCGCCGACCACCTCATCGTGATCGGCAAGGGCAAACTCGTCGCCGACACCTCCGTCCACGACTTCATCAAGGCCCACTCCGGCTCCCGCGTTGTGGTGCGTGCCGCTGATGCTGGGCTTTCTCGTTTGCAGGTGGCCGTGGAGGCAGGCGCGCCGGGCGCCAGCATCAGCCCAGGCACCGACGCCGACGGCCGACCCAACCTCACCATTAACGACGCCACCCCCGAAACCATCGGGCGCATCGCCTTCGAAGCCGGCGTCATCCTCACCGAACTCAGCGAACACCACGCCTCCCTCGAGGACGCCTACATCCAATCCACCGAAGGCACCGAACAGTTCGCATCCCGCACAGTCCAGGAGGGCAAGTAACCATGAACCTCATACTTTCCGAGTGGACCAAACTCCGCAGCACCCGCTCCTTCTGGTGGACCAGCGCCGCCATGATCATCGTCGCCGGCATCTACGGCGCACTCTTCGGCTGGCTGGCCAACACCTCCGGCATGCCCTACACACCCCTGACCGTCGTCTCGACCGTCTCCATGACCATCGGGATCGTCGTCATCGTGCAAGCCGCCATGACCGTCACCACCGAATACCGATTCGGCATCCCCGCCACCAACTTCCGCCTCACACCGCAGCGCTGGCGAGTCGCCCTGGCCAAAGTCGTAGTGGGCGTCGTCGGCGTTGTGGTTGCGACGCTGCTAGCCGTGGTCGTGGCGTTCATCCTCGCCGACCTCACCACCGCCGTCCCCGCAGGCTGGACCACAAATAGCGCCACCCAGCGCGCCCTGTGGGCAGTACCGCTCGGCATGGCGCTGCTCACCCTGTTCACCCAGGGCGTCGGCTGGATCGTCCGCAACACGTCCGCCGCCATCGTCATCGGCCTGTCCATGATGCTCCTCCTGGAGACCATCGTCGGGTTCATCCCTAAATACGGCCAAGACGTTGCCAAGTTCCTCCCCTTCAACAACCTCATCGCCTTCATGATGAACCAACCCACCCAACACTGGGAGCTCGGCGCCTCCCTCGGCATCTTCGCCGTGTGGGCCGTGGCGTTGTGGGTGATCGGCGTGCTGTTGACTGAGGCGCGGGACGCGTAGTTCGATAGCAGTGCCAGAAGACGCAATCTCCTAAGAGTGCCCCATTAAAACCGCTGGTTATAAAAGGGCTATATCTATAAGGTTGCGTCTTTTGGCACTGTTCACATTCGGTCAAGTAATTCTTCCATTCGTGGGACCACCTCACTAAACGTGGCGGCGGCGAACCTGACCACGGTCCAGCCCTCCAACGCCAGATCCAAGTTGATCCGGGCATCCTTCTGGCGCTGGTCATACTCCCAATGGTGCTGGCCGTCATACATGATCCCGGTTTTAAGCGGTTCGATGGCGAAGTCGAACGTCGTTACGAGGCGGCGGCCCCTATATACAGGGACTTGCTCACTCAGCTTCAGTCGGCGTTGCTTTGTTACGGCGTGGAGCAGCAGGCGCAGCTCGGTTTCGCGCGGCGAGTCGGCGAGCTTGCTGGAAAGCTTGAGTACCTTGTTGAGCCATCGCTTCTCCACGCGCCAGTCCGCTGCTTGGCGCAGCGAAGATGTTGAAACGTTGAGGTGCCTGCGAACGCAATCCACCAGCTGCACTGCCCGTACTTGGAGGGGGTCGAGCCCCTCGGGTGTGATGACGGCAGGAGAGTGCTCTCCGCTTTTTAGCATCTGGATCGCCTGAATCGTGGCGTACGCGGGGGCCGCTGCGTAGATCGTGTGTCCGAAGTGGTGCACTGTTGTGAGTGCGATACCGTCGGCTCCGCGGCGTTTGAGTCCGGGCGTTGTTGGGGTAGGGGAGCGGGTCTTACTGGTCGGGCCGATGAATGTGACGGGGGCTGTGTCTGTAAGGTAGGGCAACCTGTAAAGGGTGAGAGCAGAGTAGCCGCTGGCGATGTGGGTCGGCCACTGTTGTGCGTAGTCGAGGATCATCTGTAGTGCCTCCGGTTGCGGTGTTTGTCTGTAATTCATATTTGTTTAGACGCATTGGATGGGCGCCTGGTTTCCTTGTTCTTCCACAATTTCTGTTTACAGTGCCAAAGGACGCAACCAATAAGCTCTAGCACTTTTGTGACCAGGTGTTATGGCGGTGTCTGTTTTGGGAATTGCGTCTCTTGGCACTGGGCAGATTTGGTGGGGAACTTTCTTGACCCACAAACCACACCCGCCACATGAGAAAACATTTAGAAAGTTGCGGAGGTTTAGGCAAAACGAATAATGGGGACTACCCTGGGAGTGTCATTGGCTTTTGCTGCAGAAAGGATTCGTTGTGGCGAATAATCGCGGCCGGGCAGCAGGTGAGGCTCGCCGGGCGGGTTCGCGTGTGCGGACCCGGTTGCGGAGGGGTGTGGTTGTTGCGGCGGCGGCGTTGATAGTGACGCCGTTGGTGCAGGTTGCAGGGCCAACAGAGCTGCAGGTGCAGGCAAATGCGCAGGCGCAGGGCCCGGCGCTGGCCGAGACGAATCCAATCAAATACAAGCTGTTGGAGGTCAGGCCCGGGAAGCTGGGCCGCAGTGAGCTGGAGTCGGGAGACCTGGCGACGATATCCAGGGTGGAGAAGCTTTATAAAAAGATTGATTTTTCAGGAGTGGCGTGGAGGCCTTCGCCCACCAGCGGCGCTGATGCTCCGCGTCGCTACCAGGTGAGCGTGTGGGCCCCGGAGACTGGGGTAATCGCCGGGGTTTATGACAGAGAGGTGCTGTCGGGGAAGGACTCCATTTATAAGTGGAATCCTCAGAAGTTTTTGGATGACCAGTCGAAGATCAACGAACTGGACTTCGACATTAAGTTCACGGATGGCTCGGTGCAGGAGCGCGCGGTGTTGCCGCTGCGTCTCTTGGGTCTCGACGGCCGCCTCGCCAACGATCCAGATGGGGATTTTGATGGCGATGGTGTGTCGAATGGCGAGGAGGCCAGGAAGGGGGCGAACCCGTTCGACGCCAGGGATAGGGGTGTCGCGAAGAATCCGTTGCCGAAGCTTCCGGAGACGACAACGCCGACGCCTACTTCAACTACGACGAGCGCAAAACCGCAGCCAAAGCCGTCGCCGTCGAGCAGCACCTCGCAGTCGCAGCCGCAGCCGAAGCCGAGCAGCGCGCAGCAGACGGGTACTGAGGCGAAGCCGACGTCGACAAGTGTGAAGCCGACTACGACGACGCGGAAGCCATATATGGCTGAGCAGTACGACCCGTACCCGGGCGAGCTGCTGGTGCGGCTGAAGCCGGGCCAGGAGTTCCGAAGCGGGACGCCGTTCGGCAATGCTGAGGTGAAGGTGCGCTCGATTCGGTATAAGGGCGAGCAGAACGGCAGGAAGTCGCCGGCGCTGGACCACGCGCTTGTCGACGCCTCCGACGGCAACCGTTTCGTTGTGAAGGCGAAAGGCCTGGAGGCGTTCGCGGAGGCCTACGAGCAGGAGTTTGGGAACTCGAAGCCGGAGTTTGAGCGGGTTTCGAAGTGGTTCATGAACACCTTCATCACGCATGCGCGCGTGGAGGTGGACTACCCGGATAACTCGTCTGATGCGAAGGATTTCTTGATCGGGTTTGTTGGCGAGGACGAGCGTGTGTTCTCCATCCCAGCCGCGGACTTCGACGGCGATGGCGTGAGCAACGAGGACGAAGTGAGCTTGGGGACGAACCCCTTCTCGCCGGACAGCACTCCTCATGAGAAGCCGAAGTTCGCGATTACCTCGAAGAGCGTAAAGCCTGGCGAGGTGTACGAGTTCGTGCCGTCGGCGAAGTTGGACCCGAATACCAAGTTCCTGGGTGCGGAGGGCTACCAGGTGTCGCTGACGCCGGATGGCAACGTGCGTGTTGTCGGCAGTAGTGACAAGTGGAATCACAAGTTCTCCTTCAAGGTGTGGGACCCGCTGTACGAAGAGCTGGCGACGCTTCACGTCGAGTCTGACTTCTCGGAGGATTGGACGCCGATCAACGTGAAGGCGGGGACGACGCTTGAGACGAACGTGATGAGACCGGATGAAATCGCGAGCGGCATGGAGATCGTCTCGACGAAGGATGAGCTGAAAGCCGGTGGGGTGCCGGATTGGGTCTCCATCGGTAGGGACGGCGAGGTGTTCTTGAAGCCGCCGCGCTCCGAGGGCGGATCGAAGGGTGAGCGCAGGTACTGGGTACGGCTCTCCACCGGCGAGCAGCGTGTAATTAAGGTCAACGTGCTCGACCCAACCCCGTTCGCCGAAGAGTACAAGCTGCAGTACCCGGACGTGTTCGTCCGCCTGGGCGAAGAGACCCGCAGCCACGCGCCGCTGGCGACCCTGACGCAGGGCGCCGAGGTGTTCTTCAACCAGCCGATCCCGGAAGAGGCGCAGGTCTCCTACTCGATCGAGGGCGAAACTGACGCGAGCGTCGTTGAGCGGGAGGGCACCGCCGAGGACGGCGAGCAGCCAGGCATGGTCACGTTCAAGGCCACAGGCGACGACCTGAAGGCCGGTGACGTCGTGCAAGTGATGGTAAAGGCCAGCTTTAGCGACGGCTCCACCCAGCACGTCCCCGTCTACTTCAACATCCTGCCGCGCCAGATCGCGGGCAGCTACAACCACGCCTATGAAACGGGCCGCGAGGTGCTGCCGGGGACGCCGATCGTCCTGCATAGGACGGATGTTCGCAACGTGCCGGAGGGCACCGACTTCGTGTTCTTCGAGGACGCCGAGGGCAACAAGAACCTCAATGGGTGGAAGGTGTCCGTGAACCGTGACACCGGCAACCTGGTCGTGCGTGCGCCGGAAAATGGTGCCCGGCCGCTGGACGCGGTGGTGACGGTGTCCTACCCGGACGGCAGTTCCACCGATGTGCCATTCCACGTCGGGGTGAAGCACAGCAAACCGGACGCGGAGACATTCACGCCGAGGTACGCGCCGGAAACGCTGACCGGCGGCACCCGCACGTCCTACGAGATGCTGACACCGGTGCCGGAAAACACCACGTTCTCGATTGAGGAGAACGCTGGGTTGGATGTGAGCGTCGATACGAAGACGGGCCGCATCATCGCCGTGCTGCCGAAAGACGCGCCGGGCGGCGCCAAGTACAACGTGCGCGTGCGCGTGAAGTACCCCGATGGCTCCGAGGAGTTTATCGACGCCGAGCTGCGCAAGAAGGCCATCGCCGACGAAGAGCGCCCGCGCTGGAGCGACATCTACGTCAACGCCGGCGACTTGGCTTCCACGCCGCAGGGCCAGCGCGTCCCGCCTGAGACCACCTTTGGTATCGACGCCAGCTTCGCCGCCAAGGGGTGGCAGGTGCACGTCGATAAGTATTCGGGCAGGTTGCAGGTGCTGCCGGACGCGTCGGTGAAGCCGAAGTCGAAGGTTGAGGTGCCGGTTGTGGTGACCTACCAGGACGGCTCGCAGCGCACCGTGAAGGTGTCGGCGTACGTGCGTGAGCCGCGCCAGACCGCTGCGCCGACACCATCGACAGAGGCGCCCACGTCCACGCCGACCCCAACCCCGAGCACCCCGGCGCCAACGCCGGAGCCGGACCCAGCCCCCGAGACTGGGAGTTCGGCAGCGGGGTGGATTACTGTAATTCTCGGTGCACTTGGGTTCCTGGTAGGCGCAGGTTTGCTCGCGCTGCAGGAAGTCCCAGTTGTTCAGTCGAATCTCAGACACCTTATGCGTGACCTGGGCTTGAGGAGGTAAAAGGATGCGTTTTCACAAGACAGTGATTGCAGGTGCAGTGACGCTCGCGCTCGGGATGGGCGCAGTGTCGGCCGTGCCTGCGACGGCGTCCCCCGTCAATTCAGATGACGACGCCATCCAGACCCAGCTCCACATCCGGAAGAGCTACCACGAGGCAACCCTGACCTACGTGAACCCGAAGTCGGTTGCGGGCAAGTTGGAGAACCAGGTCGGTGTGATCGGCTGGGCCGATGGGCGCGTGGTGGCGCCGATCGCGAAGAGTACGACTGAGAGCTCCCCCGAGGACGGCGTCACGGTGCTGGAGCACACCGACCCGCGGCGCGAAGTCACCATGAAGCGAACCTTTACCGTCAAAGGCGACGAGATCAACGTGGTCACCGAGCTGACCAACAACGCCGGAACCGCCCGTGAGCTGGCGATCCGCATGTACAACCACGCCAAGCCAATGAAGGGCACCATGACCGCCGCGCAGTTTGGGGACAGCCTGCGCGGGGAGGACAAGTCCGCCTACCGAGTCGACGCGAACTTCCCGGGTGCGACGGCACTTGCCACCGCTCAGGATCCGGCGACTCTCCCAAAGTGGAACGCGGGCTCTGACAACAAAAACATGGAACGCGGTGAAGTCCTCAGCGGCACCTGGGTCCAGACCGTCGAGCCTGGCGCGACGATGAAGGCCGAGATGACGGTCAAGATCGAAACGCAGCTGGGGGCGCTGGACTCGGATGGTGACGGCCTGCTAGACATCTGGGAAATGCAGGGTGCGAATGTAAATGGCGTCGATATGCCGTTGCACCGCTGGGGCGCCAACCCGTATGAGAAAGACATCTTCCTCCAGATGAACTGGATGAAGTCCGAGTGGGAAACCGAGGGCTGCCAGCAAGCGGCGCGCTTCGCCGTCAACCCCGAAGGCTTCGCCCGCTACGACGCCTGCTCGAAGATGAACACGAACGTCTACCGCCCGTCCGGGCTCATCCTGGACCAGCTGGTGAAGAAGTTCGCCGCACACGGCTACAACCTGCACATCGACGCAGGTAAGGGCTACTCCAAGAACTTCGAAGCCCGCGACGACGAATACCGCGGCGGGCCGATCCTTGGCTACAAGGACCACTACTTCAACTCGCCCGAAACGTCCGGCTCGGAGCTGATCACCACGTCGGTGGACCTGCTCAAAGAGCGCGAAGGCATCTTCCGCTCCGGCGTCATCGGCGACCTTATGGACGCCCCCTCCGCCAACGGCTCCATCAACTACGCCACCGGCCGCGCACTGATCGGCGGCACGAGCTTCTACGTGTCCAAGAACGCCCGCATGGGCGCCGAGGACAAAGTACGCAACACCATCATGCACGAGCTCGGCCACAACCTGGGTCTGAACCACAACGGCATGCTGTGGGTCGACGGCAAGCGCCAATCCGTCTACGAATGGACCAAGTACGGAGACTGGCTCAGCGATCGCCCATCCGCCATGAACTACGCCTACCAGTTCGTCACCTTCGACTACCAGGAGGAAGACAAGAGCGGCAACCAGGAGGCCCCGCACCCAGGCTGCGCCGGCGCCCCCGACTGCTACGTCGGCGAGTGGTCCGTCCCGTCCGAGTGGAAGAACCTCAACGTCAAGGCCGGCGGCATCGGTGACGTCTCCGTCAAGCCCGCCGAGTCCGACTCCGAGTCGGACAAGGACGCCGAGAAGCGCCGCGGCATCGAACGCGACGCCCGCGAACTCGACGCCGCCGCTGCCCTCAAGAACGACGGCAAGGCCGACTTCTACATGGCCGACGAGAACAGCATCGCCACCGTGCGCACCGACAACAAGGTTGTGGGCACCATTGGCAACCGCGGCTACCACGACCATGAGTTCACCGTGCGCGCCTTCTACGGCAAGGAACTTTCCCGCATCGCCCCAGTCCAGACCATCAAGGTCAAGGGCATCGGCGACGCCAAGGAAGCCGGGCCGCAGTCCCGCAAGGAAATCCAGATCCCAATCCCGGACACGCAGCGCCTGTACGGCTCCTACGTGCCGGTCTACATCCAGATCGAAAACGAGTCCGGCGAAATCGTCTTCAGCGAGCTTTTCGACATCAGCCTCCTCGACTACACCGAGGACGAGCTGCGCCAAGTCAGCACCCAACTCGGTGACTCCGTGCTGGGCCAGCGGGCATCCGCACTGCTCTCCCAAGGTAAGCTCGGCGACTTTCAGGACACCAACCGCCGCAACCTCGCGGACACCAAGGAACTGAAGCAACCTAAGCGACCATCGACGCCACCAACCACGTCGGCAAAGCCGTCGCCCTCAGCGGCCCCGAGCACCGCGGCGCCAGCTGACCCAACCACGCAGGACGCCAAGGCCACCGACGACAAGGGCGGCGTCGACGAGAAGACCCGCAACACGATCCTGATCGTTGTCGGCGTGCTGCTCGGCATCCTGGGCCTGGGCGGCGCGGCCGCCGCCGTGATGGCGAACAAGTAGGTCGCTTATTCGCCCGGCGCACTAAATTCCTTGGTTTTGGCTAGGGTCCCGGCGTTTTCCCAGGTCGCTGGTCGATTGTGAGGGAATTTGGTGTTTGGCGTGTGAGGGCGCGCACCAAATTCCAGTTCACCAAATGCGCGACCTGAGGAAACGTAGGGTTTGCTCGCGAAAATCCAGGAATCTGGTGTCTAGCTAGATGGGGGGACACCAAATTCCCGGGTTCGAGCACGGGGCCTCGGCGTTTTCCCAGGTCGCTGGTCGGTTGTGAGGGAATTTGGTGTGCCTGGCTGTGGGGCAGTGCCAAAGGACGCAACCAGTTTTCCGTGACCTGGGCTTTTGCCGGGTTTTTCGGATGTGGTTGCGTCCTTTGGCACTGGCAGCGTGCGGCTACTGCAACGCCGAGGTCAGCTTCATCACGTTGTCGATGTAGCGGCGGTACCACGGCCGCGTGTTCCAGCGCTCCAGCGTGAGCTCGCGAGTCACCGACAGGTACGTGTCGGCGAGTTGGTTGAGGTTGCGGAGGAGGGGGCCGTCGCAAATTAAGAGTGAGCTTTCGTAGTTGAGTGAGAAACTACGAATGTCCATGTTGGAGGAGCCAAGCACGCCGACGGCGGCGCCGGGCTCCTTCGAGGTGGGGTCGACGAGCAGGAACTTGGTGTGCAGGACGTAGGGGGCGGGGAACTCCCAGATGCGCACCCCGGCCTCGAGAAGTTGTTGGTAGTAGGAGGACTGGGCGTGCTGCACCATGAACTGGTCTGCCTTCTGGCCAACGAGCAGGTCCACGCGCACGCCGCGGTAGCAGGCGGTGGTGATGGCCTCCAGCAGTGAGTCCTCGGGCACGAAATAGGGGGAGCACAGCACCAGGTGTTCTTTGGCGTGGTGGATGAGGGTGTTAAACATCCGCAGGTTCGGTTCGGCCTGGTAGCCGGGCCCTGATGGGATGAGCTGGACCAGGTTCGCGTCTGCGGGGGCGCCGAGGTCCAAGGGGGCGGTGAGCTCGATGGGCTCGCCGGATTCGGAGTACCAGTCCACGGCGAACAGCGCCTCGATGGAGGTGACGATGGGCCCTTGGAGCTCCACGAAGGCGTCGACCCATTGGCGTCCGGCGGCGCGGTGTTGGCGGGTGAGGTAGGTGCGGTCGATGAGGTTCATGGAGCCCAGCATGGCGGTGTGGCCGTCGATAATGATGAGTTTGCGGTGGTTGCGCAGGTCGGGGCGGCGGAAGCGGCCCTTGAGCAGGCTCAGCGGGAGCATGAGGTGCCAGTGGATGCCGGCCTTCGTCAGGCGCCGTTTGAGCGCGCGGAAGCCGGGGTATTTCATGGAACCGATGTGGTCGAATAGGAGGCGGACGTGGACGCCGCGGGCCACGGCACGCTCCAACGCCTCAAACACAATGGCGGTGGTGTTGTCCCAGGCCACCGCATAAATCTCGATGTCGACGTATGCTTCCGCCTTATCGACGAGCTCCGCAATCCGCACCATCGTCTTCTCGTAATCCGCCCACATGGCGACCGCGCTGCCGTGCACGGCGGGGAAGCCGGTCAGGGTGCGGTTCAGCGTGATCATCGAGGTCACTTCTGGGTTCGCCTGCTGACCGGCGGGAATGTCGGGGATGTCGGAGTAGACGTCGTTGAGGACGGCGTTCGCTTCCTTCTGGATGCGGTGGCGCCGCTGCGAGACGTACTTGGACCCCATCAGCAGGTACAGCGGCAGGCCCACGAACGGGAGCAGCAGAATGAGTAGCAGCCAAGCGTTCGCGCTCGACGGCTTGCGGTTCGACGGCACCACGCCAATCATGACGAACTTGATGGCGTAGTCGATGCCCATGGCGATGAGCTGCCACAGGGAGAGGCCACTGAACAGAGACAACATGGCTACCGCACCTGGTCGAGTGCGAGGTCGGCGGTGTCGTAATCAGCGATGACGGGCGCGTGATCCGATGCGCCCTTGCCGTCGCGCTCCGCCACGTCCACCCGAGCCTGTTGCAGGCGGCGGGCGAGCGGGGGCGTCGCTAAGTGGAAGTCAATGAGCATGCCTTCGTTCTTGGGGAAGCGCATGGACTTGTAGTCCCAGAACGAGTAGGGGTCCGCGTGGCGGATCTCCTCCAAGCCGGACTCCAGCAGCATCTGGAACGCGGCGCGCTCCGGCTCCGTGACGTGCGTCTTGCCCTCAAACCAGGCGATGTCCCACACGTCCTCGTCGCGCGGCGCAATGTTGAAATCGCCCGTGAACAGCTGCAACGTTTGCGGGTCCACGGTCTCGCGCAGAGAGTAGAGGAACTCGAGTTTGTATTCGTAGTGTGGGTCGCCGATCTCGCGCCCGTTCGGCACGTACAAGCTCCAGATATCGACGCCCCCACAGCTCGCCCCAACCGCCCGGGCCTCCACAACCGGATCGCCCTTCTTCGCGAACGCCGGCTGGCGCTCAAAGTGCGTGCGCACGTTCTCCAGCCCCACCCGCGACGCGATAGCCACACCATTCCACTGGTTGTAGCCCACGTGCGCGACCTCGTAGCCCGCCGCCTCGAACGTGGAGTAGGGGAACGTGGCGTCCTTCGTCTTCGTTTCCTGCATGGCCAACACGTCGACGTCGTTGCGGTCGAGAAAAGCGGCGATCCTCTCTGCCCGCGTACGTACAGAGTTCACGTTCCAAGTGGCGATGCGCATGCCAATACCCTAGCGCAGACGCAGGACACGCCGCCGATGGTGGTCATCGCCCACGATCTCCTCCGGGCCGACCTCCCACAGCTCCGGGTGCCGCGCCGCGTGCTTCTCCGCCGCCTTGCCGATGCGCTCCGGCACCAACAGGCGCACGGGGAGGGAGTGGGCGTCGTAAAACTCCTTGAGCGCGGTGAGGGGCAGCGGTGCGAGTGCCGCCGACGGGCCCAACGGCACTGCCGTATTATCCTGCGGGTTCGAGGCGCCCGCGCGGGCCAGCCACCCCTCGACCCACTCCTGCACCGGCGCCGGGTTCGCCTCCGTGAGCTCCACCTCTTTTCGACGAATCTCCGAATTCCGAACCGTCCTCGGCGCCAACGAACGCACCGCCACCGGCTCCGTGATGGTCACCTCGCGCCCATCGCGGCGGCGCACCCGTAACGGGTCCACCCCGACGACCTCCCCGAGCGCCTCATTGACCCCGGACTCCGTGCGGTAGCGGACCGTCACCCTGCCCCCAACAGTGGGCGCTTCCTGGCGGAACAATTAGTGCCCGAACGGGTCTTCGTCCGTGCCCGGCAGCCACGTGTTGCCCGGCTCCGTCCACCCGTTCGCCTTGATCGCGCGCTTCGCCTCGCGCTTGTAGCGGCCGGTGAGCACGTCCGTGTACACGAAGCCGTCCAGGTGGCCGACCTCATGCTGCAGACACCGCGCGAAGAACCCAGTGCCCTCGACCTCAATCTCGTTGCCGTTCTCATCCAGGCCCGTGACCTTGGCCCAGTCCGCGCGGCCGGTAGGGAAGCCTTCGCCCGGGACGGACAGGCAGCCTTCGTCGTCCTCGCCGTCGTCGCGAGGCATGGTTTTCGGGATCTCGCTCGTCTCCAGCACCGGGTTGATCACGGTGCCGCGGCGCATCGTGTCGCCGTCAGGGCAGTGGTACACGAACAGGCGCAGCGGCACACCAATCTGGTTCGCGGCCAGGCCCACGCCGTTGGCGGCGTCCATCGTTTCGTGCATGTCCGCAATGAGTTCCTGCAGCTCCTCGACTGGTTGCTCCACCGGCTTCGTCGGGTTGTGCAGGACAGGGTCGCCATAAATAACGATCGGTCGAATGGTCATGGCTACCATAATAGGCATGCCTGAGCAGCTTTCAGATTCGGACCGCGCCATCCTCACCTTCGAGGCCCACGCTCCGCGCGCCATCGGCGCCAAAGAAGAAGCCATCACCACGCAGCTCGGGCTTACACCGGTTCGCTACTATCAAAAACTCAACCTCCTTCTCGACGACCCCTCCGCCCTCTCCGAATTCCCCCAACTCGTGCGCCGCCTGCAGCGACTCCGCGACCGTTGAGCGGGCCTGACCTTGTCCGCCCACGGCGTCTCGGACCTCGTGCCGTGAAAAAGTTCCCGCGCTCGGGAACCATTTTGCGCTTTCGGAGGCTTCGGCGACCCTCAAGACACTTTTCCCCAGGTCAACTCGTTCTCCCGGCTGCCCGCCGTTGAGATAGTTCCCCGGTCCGGGAACTACTTTGGGTTTGAGGTCGGTTCCGGTCGACCAACGCACCCGTTTCCCCAGGTCGCTGGCCACCCCGGCTGAAAAAGTTCCCCGCCGACCGCAAAGGGCACCACATTCGCTGTTTTCGGGAGGGTGTCAAGACGTTTCTCCAGGTCGCAAGGATTGCGCGAGGGAATTTGGTGTCACCCTAGCCGGGGCGAGTGACAAAAGACGCACCCTTAAATGGCCTAGCCATTCGTACGCCCTGGTCAGAAAAGGGCTAGTTTTCCCTAGCTGTGTGATTTGTCACTGCATCAGGTCCAGCAGTACCAAATTCCGTTGTCGCCCCTAGTGTGAAACCGGGATTTTGGTGCGCGTGGGAAGATGTAAACGTCTGCAAAAACGTTTAGAGTGGCGCATGTGACTAATGTGAATCCTGAGAACGAGTACCAGGGCGCCCACCGCCGCGCCGAAGAGCCCGAAGAGGACGACTACGGCCAAGACTACGAGGTGGCGCCGGCGGCGGCGTTCCCGAAGCGGGGCGTCGCGATGATCCTGCTGGCTGTCGCAGCCCTTCTGCTGCTGTGGGGTATCTACGCCATGAACAAGGGCGACGGAAACCAGGAGGCAGCCGCGCCGGGCACCACCGAAGCCACGACAGCCCAAGCATCCCAAGCAACCCAAGCAACAACTGCGATCACCGCGCCGGCGAGCCCGACAGAGCAGACCACTGGGCAGGAAAAACCCGCCGAGCAAGCCACCGAGCAGGAAAAGCCAGCTGAACAGACACAGCCAGCCGAGCAGCCCGCTCCCGCCCCGGCCGGGCTGGCGCGGGAGCAGGCGCAGGTATACGTGTACAACAACTCGGGCGTCCCGGATCTGGCGAACCGCACCGCCGGTGACCTCGCCGCCCAGTACAACGTGGCGAACCGCTCCAACGACGCCGCCGCGATGAACATGCCGGAGCAGACCTACGGCGCGTTCCCGCAGACCTTCGTGTTCTTCAACCCGAACACCCCTGGCGCTGACGCGGTTGCCGCGGAGCTCGCGCAGCGGATCGGGGGTACGCCTCGGGCGACGACGGATGTGCCGGCGAATACGAGTTTGCCGCGAGAGGCCGTCGAGAAGCCGGAGGCGATCACTGTCGTCCTTGCGGGAGAATAAAACCCCCGCGCGGGCCCAGCGCAGCGTTTAGACTGGCTTGCTATGGATCCATACCGCGAGTTCGCCCGTTCCCCCGAGCCGACACTGGGAGTGGAGTGGGAGATCTGTGTCGTTGATAAGGAGACGCGGGACCTGGTACCCCGCGCCCCCGAAATTATCGACGCCATCTCCGCCACGAACCCCAACGTGCACCTCGAGCGGGAGTTCCTCCAAAACACGGTCGAGCTGGTGACGCCGGTATGTAAGAATACGAAAGAGGCCGTCGATAAGCTGGCGGAGAGCTTGGCCGTCGTGCGCGCCGAAGCTGACGCCCGCGACCTCGACCTGTGGGCCAGCGGCGGCCACCCATTTTCCGACTTCCGCGAGCAAGCCCTCAGCCCCAAAATTTCCTACAAGGAAATGATCAACCGTACTCAGTACTGGGGTCAGCAAATGCTGCTGTGGGGTATTCACTGCCACGTCGGCATCAGTCACGAAGACCGCGTCTGGCCAATCATCAACGCGGTGATGACGCACTACCCGCACCTGCTCGCCATCTCCGCATCCAGCCCCGGCTGGGACGGGCTGGACACCGGGTACGCCTCCAACCGCACCATGCTCTACCAGCAGCTTCCCACCGCCGGGATGCCGTACCAGTTCCAAAGCTGGGCCGAATGGGTCCAATTCATGGACGACCAGCGCACCTCCGGCGTGATCAACCACACCGGCTCCATGCACTTCGACGTCCGCCCCGCGGCCAAGTGGGGCACCATCGAAGTCCGCATCAGCGACGCCACATCCAACCTGCGCGAACTCGCCGCGGTCGTCGCACTGACTCACTGCTTGGTCGTCTACTACGACCAACTTCTCGACGCCGGCGAAGCCCTCCCCACGCTCCAGCCCTGGCACGTCGCCGAAAACAAGTGGCGCGGGGCCCGCTACGGCCTCGACGCGCTGGTGATCACCAGCCGCGACACCGACGAACGCTGGCTCCGCGACGAACTCGTTACGTTGGTGGACACCCTGCAGCCTGTGGCTGCGCAGCTTGGGTGCACGCGCGAGCTGAACCTGGTGCTGGAGATCATGCAACGCGGCGCCGGCTACCAGCGGCAACGCCGCATCTACGAGATGACGGGCTCCTGGCACGACGTCGTCGCCGCCACCTGCGCCGAGATGCAGGAGATGACCTGGGAGTAGCTTGTTTGGGCCTAGTGCACCACATTCCCGCGGGGAGGTTGCGCGACCTGGGGGAATGCGTTGGGGTCTTCGCGGAATCCAGGAATGTGGTGTGCGTGCCAGCTGGGGTGACACCAAAATCCTGGATTTCTGCAGAGCGGGCTGGAATAAGCCCAGGTGGTTGGAAGCTCGTGAGGGAATGTGGTGCGCGTAGGGGCTGGTTGATGCTTGATGGGGTAGGGTTGGCGTCGATAAGTGTTGAGAGGGGAACAGCATGGCAAACGTGAATGATGTGGCGAGATACATTTTGGAGCGTCAGGGGGAAAGCCTGAGTACCATGAAGCTGCAAAAACTCGTTTACTACGCACAGGCTTGGAGCTTGGTCTGGGACGAGAAGCCGCTGTTTAACTCCCGTTTCGAGGCCTGGGCGAACGGCCCAGTGTGCCGTGAACTATACAACCAACACCGTGGGCACTTCACCGCAACTCCCGAAATGTTTCCCGGCGATGCTCACCGGCTCACAAACGATGAGCGGGAGACGATCGACACTGTGCTCGACGCATACGGGCATCTCACTGGCCAACAGTTGAGCGACCTCGCGCATGGCGAGCGGCCCTGGCGGGAAGCCCGTGAAGGCGTTGCAGTGGGGGCGCCTTCCACACATGAGGTGAGTCAGGAAGTCATGCAGGATTTCTACAGTTCGATGCAGTCGGCGTCTGCGGTGTAGTTCGCGTGGGTGGGGGAAAGCGTAGTAGGAAGAAGCTTGCGCGTCAGCAAAACAACTTCGGGGGTAAGCGTGTTCCACACTTGTCGCCGGTGGCAAGCGATAAAAGCGTGCCCAGTGAGGCGACACAAAGTGCCTGGCGGGAAATGCCTGTTCGGTGGACTGTCGCTGAATTGGACATCCCTCCTGGTGAGAGCTTGTGCCGATGGTCGCTGGAGGCCAAAGAGACGAAAGAGCTCTTGACATTTTTGGAGAGCATTTCACGAAAGACATGGAAAGAGTGCCTTGCTGAGACCGTCATGTCCGGCCGGAAGAAACGACCCCGGAACCATGACCAACACGTTTCGACCCTGAGTATCAACGCCCAAAAGCGCATTCAAGCGCTGCCCTCTGCGGAGGAGCGTGTGTTTCGATTCCGTCTATCTGGCGAGCCCCGATTATGGGGCTTCCGATCCGGTGACCTATTCCGAGTATTGTGGTACGACCCTCACCATGCCGTTTGCCCTGTGGAGAAGCAAAGTACCTAGTGGGTCTGGACCTTGAGCACCACATTCCCACGAGGGGTGCGCGCGACCAGGGGAAACACCTTGGGGCGTTCGCGGAATCCAGGAATGTGGTGCGCGCGACTCGCGCGGGAGCGCCAAAAACCTACTTCTTGGTGGGGTCGACGCGCTTGGGGTGGTAGGCGGCGGGGCGGTCGTTGCGGCTGAGGGAGTCGGGGTTGCCGTAGAGGCCTTCGCGGCGGGCGACGCGGCCGAGGCGCTGCGCGGTGACGGGGTTGGTCATCAGGGCGAAGATGAGCAGGATGAGGATGACACCGATGTCGTGAAGTTCGTGGGTGCCGACAGCCTCGCCGGTGCCGGTGGCCCCTCCGGCCTGCCCATTCGAGAGTCGAATAATCGTGCCGATGATCATGAGGACCAGCCCCGTGGTTTGGGGCTTCGTGATGGCGTGGATGCGCGCCATAGTGGACTGGAAGCGCGCGGTGCCGATGGCGGCGGAGAACACCATGAATGCGCCGGGGAGGATGAAGACGAGGGAGGCGGTGTCGAGGAAGAATGCGAGTGTCATTGGTGGGTCCTTCCTAAGAGTTGTCGCGTTTGCGGAAGCGGGCGACGGACAGGGAGGCGATGAAGCCGAGGAGCGCGATCACCATCATGACGTTGACGACGGTGGTGTCGAGCGTCCAGCAGATGTAGAGGGCGAGGACGCATTGCAGTGATGCGGTGATGGCGTCGTTGCCGAGGACGCGGTCCATGGAGTCGGGGCCGACGATGACTCGCCAGGCCAGCACGAGGAAGCCGATGGCGAGGAAGATGCCGGCGACGATGAGGAATGCGTTGTATACCTGGGGGTTCATGGGCTATCGCCTGCTTTCGAAGATGTCGATCATTTGGCGCTCGAGTTTGGCTACGTTGGCGATTTCGCGGTCGATGTCGGTTTGGTTGTCGGCGTGGAGGACGTGGATGGTCCATTCGCGGTTGGCGATGTCGATGTCGGTGACACTGCCGCCGGGTTGCAGGTTGTAGGCGCAGGTGGCGAGGTAGAGGACCAGGTCGTCGGAGACGCGCATGGGCACGCGGAGGATGGCATTTTTGGGCGGGGCGGCGGGCCGCAGCGCGAGCCAGGAGACCTTGGCGGAGGCGACGATGAGGTCGGCGAACCACTGCAGTACGAACAGCAGCAGTTTGCCCCAGTGGATTTTGTTGCCGCTACGGGGGATGTTCGGCAGCGGCAGCACGAGCACGATCAGGACGCCGAGCGCCAGCCCGGCGGCGACGTTGCCCCAGGTGAGGTCGCCTTGCATGAGGACCCACATGAATGCGAGCCAGAGGACGAAGGCGCCGCGGAAGCGGTTTCGGATGCCGGTGAGGAGGTGGTTCATCGGTGTGCTCCTGTCGGTTCGGCGGTTGCGCTGGCGGGGAGGGGGACTCGTTCTGTCGTGACGACGTCCTCTCCGTCAGCGGAGCGCGCTGATTTGCGGGCGAGCGCGTCTTTGCCGCCGCCGGAGTCGGTGGGTTGGCGGAAGGCGTCGAGGTCCCGGGTTGGGTTGGTGGGGTCGCCGGAGAGGACGGCGTGTTGGTAGATGCGTTGGTCGCTGGAGGATTCGGCGGCGCGGTCGGTGATGGCGGAGATCGGGCCGGCGAGGAACGTGATGGACACGGAGGTCGCTACGAGGAGCGCGGTGGACAGCAGCATGCCGACGGGGATGCGGCCGACGTCGGCGCGGTCGTCGACGGCGATGGTGTCGTGGCGCTCGGTAAGCGATGAGGGTCGCGCCATGGCGACGGATTCGGGGGCGTCGGCGCGGTCGCGGAGGAAGCCCTTGGACCAGACGAGGATCATGGCGTAGAGCGTCAATAAGGAGGTGACGACGGCCCCTGCGATGAGCACCCAGGCGAGCCAGGAGCCCTCGGCGGCGCCGGCCTGGATGAGCATGATCTTGCCGAGGAACCCGGAGAACGGCGGGATGCCGCCCAGGTTGAGCGCCGGGATGAAGTAGAGCAGAGCGATGAGCGGCGCGGTGTAGAGCAGGGAGCCGAGGCGGCGCAGCTGCGCGGACCCGGCCTGGCGCTCGATCAGGCCGACGACCAGGAAGAGCGAGGTCTGCACCAGGATGTGGTGGACGGCGTAGAAGATCGCGCCCGACAGGCCGGCGACGGTGCCGAGTGCGATGCCGAAGATCATGTAGCCGATGTGGCTGACCAGAGTGAAGGAGAGGAGACGCTTGATGTCGTTCTGCGCGAGTGCTCCCATCACTCCGATGACCATGGTCAGTAGTGCGACCCACATCAGGAGGGTGTCGAGGGAGCCGTCGATAAATATGGTGGTGCGGACGCGAATGATGGCGTAGACGCCCACCTTGGTGAGCAACCCGGCGAACACCGCGGTGACCAGTGAGGCGGCGGTGGGGTAGGAGTCGGGGAGCCAGGCGTCGAGCGGGAAGACGGCGGCTTTGATGCCGAATGCGACGAGCAGCGTGGCGAAGATCGCGGCGCGCGTGCCGTCCGGGACCTCGGCCATGCGCTGGCCGACCTGCGCCATGCTCACCGTGCCGGTGGAGGAGTAGATCAGCGCGAGCGCGAACAGGAACACCATCGAGGACGCCATGGAGACCATCACGTAGCCGATGCCGGCGCGCACACGCCCCGGCGAGGCGCCGAGAGTGAGCAGCACGTACGAGGCCACGAGGAAGACCTCGAAGCCGACGTACAGGTTGAACAGGTCGCCGGCGAGGAAGGACAGGTTCACGCCCATGCACAGCAGCATGTAGACGGGGAGGAAGACGGCGACTGGGTCGTCCTCGTCGCCGTCGCGAAGCCCTTGGGAGATGCCGTACCACATGACGGCGAACAGCACGATGGAGGAGACGAACACCATGATGGTGGACAGGCGGTCCGCCACCAACGTGATGCCGATGGGTGCTTCCCAGCCGCCCATCTGGACGGTCTGGATGCCGTGGACGTCTGCGATGATGATCATCGCACCCGAGATGACGGCCAGCGCGAACAGAGTCGTCAGCGCGATGGTGCGCTGCAGGGTGACGGCGCGCCCGGTGACCAGGATCAGCGCCGCTGCCAGCGCTGGCAGCAGCAGCGGCATGACGGTGAGGATCGGCATGGCGGGCAGCGCCCAGTGGGCGAACTCGAACAGGTTATTCGTCATCGTCGGCCTCCTTGACGGGGTCTTCAAAGGAGCGTGGGCCGAAGGCGTCGCCCTCGGAGCTCATGCGTCCGGTCTCTGGGTCGTCGGAGGCGTCGTGGTCGGGGGCCGCCGCCGGGGTCTTCGGACGGGCGGCGATCGCGCGGTCTTCCTCGTCGCGCTCGATGATGTCGTCGGTGCGGTAGCGGTACTGGCGGTAGGCCAGGGCCAGCATGAACGCGACCATCGCCATCGAAATGACAATCGCGGTGAGGATCATCGCCTGCGCGAGCGGGTCGGCGGTGCGCTCGCCGAACAAGGTAGACATGCGCCCAATGATCGGCGGGGAGCCGGCCTGCCCGCCGGATTGCAGCAGCAGCAGGTTCGCGCCGTTGCCGAGCAGCAGCACGCCCATGATCATGCGGGTCAGTGCCCTATCGAGCATCAGGTACACGCCGGTGGCCACGAGCACACCCGACCCGATGAGCAGGAACAGGTTCGCTTCCATTACTCGCTCCTTTCGCGGCCACGCGCGGTGGTGTGCACCGGCGCCCCAATTGTCGACGCCCGGCCCCGCCCTGCCGTCGCGTCACCGTCACCAGTGACCGCTTCTCGACGCCTCTTTCGCGCCAACCGTTTCGCCGCCTGGGCTTCGCGGCGTCGTTTATTCTTCTCCTGCAGCTCACGAGCGCGCTGGCGAGCGTACTGCTTGCGGTTGTCTTCCTCTTGGTCGAGGTAGCCGCCCATGGAGGTCAGGATGTGCAGGGTCAGTCCGACCACGATGAGGTACACACCGGCGTCGAACACGAGCGCCGAGGTGACGTCAAACGAGCCGATAAGCGGCAGCGTGACCGTGGTGTAGCCGGACGTGAGCGGCGGGTTGCCGAAGAACATCGGGGTCACCGCCGCGGCGAAGGAGAACAGCATGCCGGTGCCCAGCAGCTTCGCCGGGTCCACAGGCAGGGCCTCCTCGATTTCCTGGCGCCCGCCCGCGAGGTAGCGCAGCGTGAACGCCAGCGCCGCCACCAGGCCGCCGGCGAAGCCGCCGCCGGGCGCGTTGTGGCCGCCGAAGAAGAAGTACAGGGACAGCAGAATCATCGACGGGAACAGGATCCGTGTTGCCACGTCCACCATCAGCGAACGGTTCTGCGCCGTCTCCGAATCCACGCCGCTGGCCAGCCAGCGCGGCTTGGTGGTGGACAGCGTCGGGCGCCTCGAGGAGCGCCCAAACTTGCCGGTGCCGAAGATCAGGCTGGCCACGCCCGTCGCCGCGATCACCAGCACAGTGATCTCGCCGAATGTATCGGCGGCGCGCAGGTCCACGAGCAGCACGTTCACCGTGTTGCGGCCGTGGCCGATGTCGTGCGCCAGCTCCGGCATGAACACCGAGATCGGGTCGGCGGTGCGCGCGCTCATCGCAAACATGGCGATCACCACAACCGACACGCCAGTCAGGATCGACAGCCAGGCACGGGCCCGGTTGTCGTCGCTGCGGGGCTCGACCTCCGTCGGCATCTTGCGAAGGATCAGCATGAACACCACCATCACGATGGTCTCCACGAGCGCCTGCGTCAGCGCCAGATCCGGCGCGCCGTGCAGGGCAAAGATCGTCGCCATGCCGTAGCCGGTCAGCCCCACCATCACCACGGCGGATAGGCGGTTGCGTTGGACCGTCGCAAAGACAGCCATGCAGACCATGATGAACACCACCAGGCCCTGCCACGGCGAATCCCACAACATCATCCGAATATCGTTCGAGCGGCCCAGCACCAGCGCCGCCAGCGGCACCACGGCCAACACCGCGAAAATCACGCCCAGGTTGATCACCAGGGAACCGCGCTGCGTCGACGCCGTCAACCGCAGCGACGCAGTCCGCAGCTGCGTGAGCAGCGCGTCCCACAACGCGTCACCATTGCCGAGCGCAGGCTTGCCCGTCTGCAGCGGTTTCAGCAACGCACGCTGCCAGAACATGACGACGCCACCCAGCACAATCACGGCCGTCAGCACCAGCGGGATCGTAATCCCGTGCCACAGCGCCAACTCCTCCTGCTCGCCGCCGGGGAAGCGCACATCCAGGTACTCGTTGAACGCCGTCGACAGCAGCACCGGGAAGATACCGCACACCACCGTCAACGTGGTCAGCACCGCCGGCGAAATCCACAAGGTCGGGCCGATCGGGTGCATCTCGCGCACCGCCTTCGACTCGCCGTTGTTGTGTGCTGGCTTCGTCGCAAAGGCGGACCACCAGAAGTACAGCGAGTAGGCCATCGTCAGGATGGAACCAGCGACGATCGCCACCAGCGTCATGTAACCCGGCATGCCGTGCAGCATCTCCTCGTTCAGGACCGCCTCCAGCGCCGACTCCTTCGCCACAAAGCCGAAGAACGGCGGAATACCCGCCATCGACGCCGCCGACACCGCCGCCAAAAACGCCACAAACGGCTCCCGCTTCGCCAACCCCGACAGCTCGTGGATGTCGCGGGTGCCCGTCGAGTGGTCAATCGCGCCCACGATCATGAACAGCGTCGCCTTGAACATCGAGTGCCCGAACGTAATTGCCAGGCCAGCCATCGTCGCCTCACGCGACCCAATACCGATCACCGTCGTGATAAAGCCCAGCTGAGACACCGTGCCGTACGCCAGGATCAGCTTCAGGTCACGCTGCTTCAGCGCCAGCCAGCCACCCAGGATCATGGTGAACACGCCGGTCGAAAGCACCACCAGGTGCCAGGTACTCACCACCGCCAAATCCGGCGCCAGGCGCGCCACCAGGTAAATCCCGGCCTTCACCATCGCCGCCGAGTGCAAATACGCCGACACCGGCGTCGGCGCCGCCATCGCCCCCGGCAACCAAATATGCCACGGGGCCTGCGCCGACTTCGTCATCGCCCCCAACATAATCAGCACAATCGCCGTCGAAATCGCAGGCGTATTCTCAATATTCGCAAACTGCGACACCTCGCTGAGGCGCCAAATCCCCGTCTTGTAGCCCAGCAGGTTAATGCCGACGAGCATCGCCAGCCCGCCGAACGTCGTAATCATCAGCGCCTGAATCGCCGCCCTTCGCGACGACGCCCGCTCACCGTAGTAGCTGACCAGCATGTACGAGAGTATCGACGTCAACTCCCAAAACACGTACATCAGCAAGAAACTGTCCGAAATCACCAACCCGTACATCACGGAGGCGAACATGGTCAGCTCCCCGCCAAACTTGGCCAACCTGCGCGGATTCGAATCGAAATAGCCCCAGCAGTACAGCAACACCAAGGAGCCGACGCCCAAAATAATCAAACTGAACAAGCCCGCCAGGGCGTCCAACCTGAAATCCAGGTTCAACTCCGCCGACGGCATCCACGGAATCCGCGAAACGATCTCCCCGCCATCCACAAAGACACCCTTTGCGAACAGGTACACCATCCACGCGAACCCGCCCAGCGGCACCAACGCCACCAGCGCAAACGCCGATCTACCGATCGTACGGATCAACAACGGCGCCGCCGACGTCGCGACGAACAGCGCGACAAGTAGCGTCAACACAACCCGGGCCTCCTTGTTCAGCTTCCTTAGCTTCTTCAGCTTCGGCGCGCCACAGCAACGCAGCTGCCCACCATGCACCGTCGAAACTAGAAACAAGGCGCGTCATGATCAGTGGCGCGACCAACAAAATCTCACTGTACTCACAGCTCCGACATTTTGCGAACGGCTTTCGCCCTGGCCGCCCCGCCGCTGGCTGGCCCCTCCTGTGCCCGCGCCCCGCGCCTGTGCCCTCTTTGAAAAAGTTCCCGCGTCCGGGAACCATTTTGCGTTTCGGACTGGTTCCGGTCGACCAACGGTTGCGTTTCTGCAGGTAGCGACGGCTGTCCACAAAGAAAGGTCCCGGGTTCACGCTGGGCCGGGGAACTTTTCCGGGGTGGCGGGTTCGCGCGCCGTGGCTTTCACGTGATTCCTGTTCGTGTCGAGGCGTTAAAGGAGTGCGACGCTGGTCGCCAAAAATCACGCCAGGCCAGCGAGAATGCGGACCTGCATCGCACGCTTCTAATCGCACGCTTTTAACCTTGGAGGCGGAAAACGGGGGAGGATCAGCCAGGGAATATACATACGAAGAACCCCCAAATCTGCAAAGTGTAGTAGGTGGATTGTAGTAATCCTCGAAAAGTTGTGCGAAATGGGGATTACTACCATCCTGTTACTACAGTTTGGGTTTCGGCAGCGCCACAGCCAGCAAAAACAAGCCGAAACGCAGCCGAAACCTGGCCGAAACTGGCTACTTCCCGTACTGCTGCAGGAAGAGCGCTTCGGCGACGGCGATGCGTTCGATTTCGGTGGGGTCGACGGATTCGTCGACGCCGTGGATGCCGCACTGCGGTTCCTCGACGCCGTAGAGGGCGATGGCGGCGTCGGGGAAGTGGTTCTGCAGCGTGATGGTGAGTGGGATGGAGCCGCCGGAGCCGATGAGGGCGAGGTCGGCGCCGTCGTAGGCGGTTTGGAGGCAGTCGCCGAACAGGGCGATGGCCGGGTGGTTGGGGTCGGTGGCGAATGGTTCGTTGACGCCGGAGATTTCCACGGTGACGTGGGCGCCGTTGGGGGTGTGGGCGTGGATGTGTTCCTTGACGGCGTTGGCGATGGCGGCGGCGTCGGTGCCGGCGGGGACACGCAGGTTGTATTGGGCTTCGGCTCGGTGGTTGACGGCGTTGACGGCGTCGGCGACGGGGGTGGAAGTGAAGCCGATCATGGTGATGGCGGGGCGGGCCCAGACCATGTCGGCGGGGTTGTCGTCGGGGGTGCCGTTGAGGGCGACGCCGTCGAGGACGCCGGCGTCGGTGGCGAAGGTGTCGGCGGGGTAGGGCTGGCCGTTCCAGGTGGCGGTGCAGTCGACGCCGTCGATGCTGGTGCGGCCGGTTTCGTCGAAGAGGGAGTCGGTGATGCGGACCAGGGCGTGGGCGGCGTCGGGGGCTGCGCCGCCGAAGGAGCCGGAGTGGATGGCGCCCTGCAGCGTTTCGACGGTCACGTTGATCTGGGCGCCGCCGCGCAGGGAGGTGGTGAGCGTTGGGACGCCGACGGCGGCGTTGCCCGAGTCGGCGATCATGATGGCGTCGGCGCGGAAGAGGTCGGGGTGGGCGTCGATAAGTTTGCCGAGGCCGTCGTCGCCGCCGAGCTCCTCGGAGCCCTCGACGACGACCTTGATGCCGAGGTCGGTGCCGCCGTTGGCCTGGATGAGGCGCAGTGCTTCGAGGTGCATGGCGAGGTTGCCTTTGCAGTCGGCGGCGCCGCGGCCGTACCAGCGGCCGTCGCGCTCGGTGAGGGTGAAGGGGTCGCTGGTCCAGGCGTCGGGGTTGTTGGCAGGCACGACGTCGTAGTGGGAGTAGAGGAGGACGGTGGGGGCGTCGCCGACTGGGGCTTTGGTGGCGATGATGGTGTCAGCATTATCGACGGTCGCGTGGCGGGTCACGTCCAGTCCGAGGGCCTCGAGTGCGGAAACTGTCCAGGCGCAGGCGGCTTCGTGCTGGTCGGCAAGCTCAGGCGTGGAGTGTGGGGAGTTGAAGCCTACGAGGGCGGAGAGGTCGTCGAAAATTCGGTCGCGGTTTGGGGTAAAAGCTGTTTGTGTCATGTGGTCGAAAGTACCACCAACCGGAGGAGTACAATCCTTTCCGTTCGTTTTTATGCCTATATATTGAAAGGTCTTGCAATGGCCTCGACGATGCGTGAGTTGACGCTGCGCGGGATCATCATTGGTGGCTTGATCACCTTGGTGTTTACTGCTGCGAATGTGTATTTGGGGTTGAAAGTCGGGTTGACTTTTGCCACGTCCATTCCGGCGGCGGTGATTTCTATGGCGGTGCTGCGGAAGTTCGCCGGGCACAATGTGCGCGAGAACAACATTGTGCAGACGATTGCCTCGGCCGCGGGTACGCTGTCGGCGATCATTTTCGTCCTGCCCGGCCTGGTGATGGTCGGTTACTGGCAGGGTTTCCCCTTCTGGACGACAGCCCTAGTGTGTGCCCTGGGTGGCACGTTGGGCGTGATGTATTCGATTCCGTTGCGTCGCGCGCTGGTGACTGGTTCGGATTTGCCGTACCCGGAGGGTGTCGCGGCGGCGGAGGTGCTGCGCGTTGGCGACGGGGACAATGGTGGCTCGGAGCGTGATCACGCGGAGAACTCTGAGGGGTTGCGTGTGATTATTCTTGGTGCGATTGCGTCGGCGTTCTATTCCTTATTGACGGCCATGAAGGCGGCGGCCAGCGAGGTCGCCGGGTTCTTCCGTGTTGGTGGGGGCGGCACGATGATGGGTGGTTCGCTGTCCTTGGCGCTGCTGGGCGTGGGCCACTTGGTGGGCTTGTCGGTGGGGATTGCGATGCTGGTTGGCGTCGTGATTTCCTTTGCGATCCTGCTGCCGATGAAGTCGGCGGCCCATATGGACGAAGGCTTGGAGCTTGCCGAGGTTGTCTCCACGACGTTCGCGGACGAGATCCGCTTTATCGGTGTGGGCACGATGGCGGTGGCGGCGCTGTGGACGCTGATCAAGATCGCGAAGCCGATTGCGACGGGTATTGCGTCGTCGTTGGCGGCGTCGAAAAAGAGGCACGAGGGCGTGGCCGTCGATGTGACGGAGCGTGACATCCCGTTCCCGATCGTGGCGGGTGTGATTGTGGCGTCGATGCTGCCGATTGGCTTGCTGCTGTGGAACTTCGTGCGTGGCACCGACATTCACGAGCACGCGCTGTCCCTGACCATGATTTCGGTGCTGTTTATCCTGGTCATTGGCCTGATTGTGGCGTCGGTGTGCGGGTATATGGCGGGGTTGATTGGGGCGTCGAACTCCCCGATTTCCTCGATCGGCATCATCGCGGTCCTCTCGTGCGCACTGCTGATTGGCGCGTTCATGGCGGGCACGGACGCGAATGCGAGCTCGCTGGTGGCGTACACGCTGTTTACGGCAGCGATTGTGTTTGGCATCGCCACGATTTCGAACGATAACCTGCAGGACCTCAAGACGGGCCAGCTCGTGGGGGCGACGCCGTGGAAGCAGCAGGTGGCGCTGATTATTGGTGTGCTGTTCGGCTCGGTGGTCATCCCGCCGATCCTGCAGGTGATGCTCACCGGCTTCGGCTTCCAGGGCATGGAGGGCGCAGGCCCGGACGCGCTCGCGGCACCGCAGGCGGCGCTGATGTCATCGGTGGCGAACGGCATTTTCAACAGCTCGCTGGATTGGGGCTTGATTCTGCTGGGTGCGGGCATCGGCGTTGTGCTCATCATTATCGACGAGACCCTCACCCGCACCACGGGCAAGTACAGCTTGCCGCCGCTGGCTGTGGGCATGGGCATGTACCTGCCGGTGTCGGTCACGGTGATCGTGCCGATCGGCGGGCTGGTCGGATACATCTATAACCGTTGGGCGCAGGTGCAGCGCCACCCGGACTTCGCTCGCCGGATGGGCACGCTGGTGGCCACGGGCATGATCGTTGGCGAGTCCCTGTTCGGCGTGCTCAACGCGGCGCTCATTGCGGGCGCGGCGGGGGAGAGCCCGCTGGAGGTGTTCACGGAGCAGTCCTGGACGCCGTGGTTCAGTACGGCCCTGTTCGTTGTGTTGGTGTGGTTCGTGTACTCGAAGACGCGCTCCAAGGTCAGCAAGGTGGCCGAAGATGGTTCCTTGCACTCGGCGGGCGAGGGTGCTAAAACTGTGTCTTAGCACTCGAGGCAATTGAGTGCTAACGCGGGTGAGGTTGGCCGCGCGCTGACCGTGCCGTCGCGGGCGCCTGCATTTTACGACGAATACAAGGAGAAAACTTACATGGCTAAGATGATCGCATTCGACGAGGAAGCACGCCGCAGCCTAGAAAACGGCCTGAACACACTAGCCGACGCCGTCAAGGTCACCCTTGGGCCTAAGGGACGCAACGTCGTCCTGGAGAAGTCCTGGGGCGCACCAACCATTACCAACGACGGCGTCACCATCGCCCGCGAGATTGACCTCGAGGACCCATACGAGAAGATCGGCGCCGAGCTGGTCAAGGAAGTAGCCAAGAAGACTGACGACGTCGCCGGCGACGGCACCACGACCGCAACAGTCCTGGCACAGGCGCTGGTCCGCGAGGGCCTGCGCAACGTCGCAGCTGGCTCCAACCCGATGGGCATTAAGCGCGGCATCCAGGCAGCGACCGAGAAGGTCTCCAAGTACCTGCTGGACAACGCGAAGGAAGTAGAGACCCAGGAGCAGATCGCCTCCACGGCAGGCATTTCGGCCTCCGACCCGGAGATCGGCAAGAAGATCGCTGAGGCGATGTACGCCGTCGGCAACGGTGCGGTGAACAAGGAATCCGTCATTACCGTTGAGGAGTCCAACACCTTCGGCGTTGACCTCGAAGTCACCGAAGGCATGCGCTTCGACAAGGGCTTCATCTCCGCATACTTCGCCACCGACATGGAGCGCGGCGAAGCCGTCCTGGAAGACCCATACATCCTGCTGGTCTCCTCCAAGATCTCCAACGTCAAGGACCTCGTTCCGCTGCTGGAGCAGGTCATGCAGTCCGGCAAGCCACTGCTGATCATCGCCGAGGACGTCGAGGGCGAAGCCCTCTCCACCCTCGTCGTGAACAAGATCCGCGGCACCTTCAAGTCCGTCGCCGTCAAGGCACCAGGCTTCGGCGACCGCCGCAAGGCCATGCTGCAGGACCTCGCCATCCTCACCGGCGGCCAGGTCATCTCCGAAGAGGTCGGCCTCTCCCTGGAGACCGCCACCCCTGAACTGCTCGGCCAGGCACGCAAGGTCGTCGTGACCAAGGATGAGACCACCATCGTCCAGGGCGCCGGCGACCAGGCGCAGATCGACGGCCGCGTCAAGCAGATCCGCGCCGAAATCGAGCACTCCGACTCCGACTACGACCGCGAGAAGCTGCAAGAGCGCCTGGCCAAGCTGGCCGGTGGCGTCGCAGTGATCAAGGTTGGCGCAGCCACCGAGGTTGAGCTCAAGGAGCAGAAGCTGCGCATCGAGGACGCCGTCCGCAACGCGAAGGCAGCCGTCGAGGAAGGCATCGTCGCCGGCGGTGGCGTCGCACTCCTGCAGGCCGCCCGCGAGCTTGTCGACGACCTCGGGTTCGAAGGCGACGAAGCAACCGGTGTGAAGATCGTCCGCGAGGCGCTGTCCGCACCACTGAAGCAGATCGCTCTGAACGCTGGCCTGGAGCCGGGCGTCGTCGCCGACAAGGTTGCCAACCTGCCTGACGGCCAGGGCCTGAACGCCTCCAACGGCGAGTACGTGGACATGATGGAAGCCGGCATCAACGACCCGGCAAAGGTAACGCGCTCTGCACTGCAGAACGCGGCCTCCATCGCGGCCCTGTTCCTGACCACCGAGGCCGTCGTTGCCGACAAGCCTGAGCCAGCCGGTGCTGCCGGTGCAGGCATGGACCCAGACGCCATGGCAGGCATGATGTAAACCGCTAGTTTCTGACTGGCTTTCTCCCGGGCGCCCCGCTTTCGCGGTGGGGTGGCCCGGGATTTTTGCGTGTTGTGGCGTTGTGGTTGGTCGGGCTTCGGGTTGGGGTATGGCTCTTCGGTTTGTTCGAGATTTTGTGAACAGAATTGCGTGTGGCTCGGCATAGGTTTCGCGCTGTTTCCACCTCGATTTCGTTCCCGTCGACCTCTTCCCGTCGACCAACCCAGGTCACGGCAATTTGGGCTGTTTCACGCGATTTTGCTGATTTCGCGCTGATCAGCGTTGGTCGACCGGAGGAGGTCGACCGGAATGATTGTGGCGGCAAAGGGCCTTGCGTCGGCAGCGCTGAAAACTCCCCCATAAGTGGTCAGAAAGTATGAGGAATCTCTAAGAGTTTTGGAGAATCCTGACGGTCAGAATGTCTAGCGTTAACTGACAGCCGGCTACATATGTAATGGTCAACGAATAAAACCGGTTTGCGCTGCATAAATGGGTCAATATGTCGGCTGAGAAACCTTGAGATTTCGTACTAAATGACTTGGACAAAGCGGGGGGGGGTGCTTAAATTCAATGCGTTCCCAAAGTTGGGCCACTGGCGCGTGCGCAAGAAACCTAACTTCTTGAAGTGCGCTGAGGGCCCCAAGAGACCTCTTTTGGAAGGAAACCAAATGACAATTGCCCTCAAGAAAACCGCCGCGATCGCAATCGCAGCAGGCCTGACCTTCGCCGGCTCTGCTGGCATCGCTGCGCAGGACGCGATGGCGCAGGAGAACGGCCCAGCTGTCGCGAAGTCGACGATCGATGTCGCCAAGAAGGGTTCCATCACCCTCTACAAGAAGGCTGACCCAGAAAGCCTTGGTACACCTACGGGCGAGGAAGACACCACGGTCAAGGGAGAAAACCTTAAGGATGCTGGGTTCACCCTGTACCCTGTCACTAATGCTGACCTGACGACAAATGCAGGTTTGGTGGCCGCATCAAAGCTGACCGCGGGTAGCGCGAAGCTTGGAACCCCGTTCGCAGAGGTGAAGACAGATAAAGACGGCAAGATTGTCTGGTCAGACCTCAAGGTTGGCGTCTATCTCGTTAAGGAAACTTCTCCTGTAGCGGGTTACTCCCCGGCAGCTGACTTCCTCGTGTTCGTGCCGATGACGAAGGCCAACGCTCAGGCTGGTGGCACGGAGTGGATGTACGACGTCGTTGCTTACCCGAAGAACTACAAGCAGAAGGAACCGAAAAAGTCTGTCGTTGACTCTGGCAAGAATGTAAGCCAGCAGGTTGAGTACACGATCGATACCTGGGCGCAGACGATCGATACTGATCGTCAAAAGCGCACCATCTACCGGATTGAAGATACTCTCGATCCGAAGGCTTCAACCACGGAGAAGGACGTCCAAGTTCTCGGCAACGACTTCGAGCCATCCGACTACAAGATCAAGGTTGAAGGTCAGAAAGTTGTTGTTACCTTCACTGAAGCTGGCGTAGCAAAGATTAAGAACGGCCAGCAGATCTCCGTCAAGATCACTGCGAAGGTCAACGAGATGCCTGCTAATGGCATCCTGAAGAACACCGCTGTGCAGATCGAGAACAACCCGAACAATGTTCAAGAGGAAAAGAAAAAGCCGACGAACGATGTCGAGACTCGTTACGCTGGCATCCAATTTAAGAAGGTGAGCAAGGAGCGTAAGCCGCTGGAGGGTGCTGAGTTCCAGGTCTACGGTGCCACGGATGGCCAGGACTGCAAGGCAGCGGTCACTAACGATAAGGCGCTTCAGACCACTGAAGGTAAGAGCACGTTCGTTTCTGGCCAGGACGGCATGGTGAAGATTGATGGTCTGCACGTCAACGACGGTGCAAACAACGATCCGAACACCAAGAACCAGTGGACCAAGTACTGCCTCGTTGAGACGAAGTCCCCGAAGGGCTTCGAGCTTTTGTCCCAGCCAATCGAGTTCACCCTGCTTTGGAAGAACGCTGGCACCCTCCAGAACATCAAGGTGGGCGACAACGATGGTGAGGTCGTCAACTTGGAGGACACTACGCCGTTCCTGCCAAACACCGGTGGTATGGGTATTGCCATCCTGATCCTGGCTGGTCTTGGAATCATCGGTGGCGGCGCATACGTCGCTCGCCGTAACTCCCAGGCCGCCTAGGTTCCATGGCCCTGATGTCGCGCTTTCTTAGCGCCACATCACGCCGTCGGCGGAGGGCGTAAAACTCCGCCCAGTTTTCCAAAATATTTCCCAACAAGAAAGACGTTGATTTCTGTGACTGCACCAACGAAGGCGAAGCACAGGCGGCAGCCTGGAGCGAAATCGCTGTTTCAGCGCGTCGGTGTTCCAGCTATCATCATCCTTCTTGGGCTGGCTGTTTTGATGTATCCGGTAGTTGCTACGCAGTGGAACAACCGAATGCAGGAACAGGTGGCAAAGGATTACGAAGCTCTGCTGCATGACCAGCCAGAGCCGCAATTGAATACTGAGATTGAAGCCGCCAGAGCGTACAACCAGGACCACAAAGACGGTCCAATCCTTGATCCATGGTTGGCTCGAGTTTCAAAAGATAATGCGTCGTATCAGGAGTACTTGCGGCAACTCGCAGGGTTTCCTGCGATGTCCCAGATTGTGATCCCAAGTACGAATACCCGCTTGCCGGTCTACCACGGTACTGCGGAGGATACGCTGCAAAAGGGTCTTGGCCACATGTTTGGCACGGCACTTCCGGTCGGTGGTGTGGGCACGCACTCCGTGATTACGGGACACACTGGGATTCCTACTGCCACCCTGTTCGACAACCTTTCCGACATCAAAGTCGGCGACGCCATCTATGTATCCACGTTTGGCGAGCGCATGAAGTACAAGGTGTACGACATCGAAGTTGTCCTGCCGGATGAGACCGACAGCCTGCGCGCCGACCCCGAGCGCGACCTGCTGACGCTGATCACCTGTACGCCGTACGGCATCAATACGCACCGGTTGCTCGTCCACGCGGAGCGAGTACCCATGGACCCAGATGAGGCCAGCGTCCTCGACGACTCCACCTCCACCCTGCAGTGGTGGATGTGGGCACTCGGTGGGGTGTCCCTGCTCATCCTGCTGGCGCTGATCTGGTGGGTGTACCGCGAAAAGAAGAAGAGCGACCGTTCCGGCGCTGTGAACGAGGAGGTTCTGTCCTAATGCGCTTGTCCCAACTATTGGCAGCGTGTGGTGCAGCCACGATGCTTGCCGCGGGTGCGTTTTCGCCCGCGGTGGCTGACGTGCGCCCAATCAGCGGTAATGACGCCAACCTGAATCCGGCGAGCATCGACAAGAATAAGCCGATCCAGTTGCTGCTGAAGAAGCAGGGCACCAACCCGTACGACCAGGTCCCGGCCGGTCAGAAGCCTCCCGCCATCGCCGGCGCCAAGTTCACCTTGTCGAAGGTGCGGGGCATCGACATCACCTCGGAGCAAGGCCGCAACGTGGCAAAGAAAACCACGCTTGACGACGCCCGCTCGCGCGGCCTCGACGTCATCGAAACGAAGGCGACGAACCAGCGCGGCGAGGTCATGTTCGACAACCTCACCCCGGGCCTGTACCTGGTGGAGGAGTCCGCGCCGGACACGAAGTACGAGTACCACCTGAGCAGCCCGAAGCTGCTCATCCTCCCACTTCCTGACGAACGCGGCATCCGCTACGAGTACGAAAACGTCCTGGTGATGAAGTGGGACAAGAGCTACGGCACCCCACCACCGTGGGAGCCTTCCGAGCCACCATCAACGACGCCAACAAAGCCCGGTAACACGGTGACCACGACGAAGACGACGACGTCGACACCTCCTCGAGTGAGCACCACCATCCGGACGACGTACACCACGACCCCTCCGAATGGCACACCGACAACGGTGACGACCACGGTGCCGTCGACAATCGTGACAACGAAACCGAACGGGGTGGTCACGACGGTGACCCACCCCCGCGCCGTCCCCGAGAAAGAGCGCGGGTCGCTGGCGTCCACCGGCGCGAACGTGCTGTGGGCCGCGGGACTTGGCGGACTGTTAATTGTGCTGGGATTGTTCCTGGCGCGGCGAAGCAAGAACGAGACACGGTAAAGCGGAAGTAGGGAAAGAAAAATGCGAAACTTTATCAAACCTGCAGGATCTCCTGCTCGGCACCGTGCCCGTGGACTTGCAGCCGTAGTAGCCTCGGTGGCGTTGGCCGCCGGCCTGGGCGCGTACCCGGCCGTTCAGGCGGAGGAGACCACGACGGTCTCCGACATCACTACCGACGACGCCGGCCTGCCCACCTACTCGTGGATGGACGACGACACACCGTCTTCCTCCGCCATGCCTTCGGCGCCTGCCGCAGCGTCGGCCTCTAATCCGGCCTCTGCATCTGCTTCGAAACCAGCAGAGGCCCCGGCCACCGCGAACCCCGTGACCGTCGAGCGCAAGGGCGTCGTTGACCGCATCGTGGTCAACGACCCCGATGGCGAGGCATGGGAGTTCGGCGGCAAGGCGTCGAAGGAAAACATCTTCGCGCTCAAGCGTGAGGGCAAGGGCGAGATCAAGGAAGTCCTGTCCGTCACTGCTGATGGCCGCAAGCTCGAGCCTTACGACTACGGCTACGTGAACGCTAAGGATGGCGGTTTTGTGGCGTTCAACCTGAACGCCCTGCACACGATTCCGCCGCAGGTCGTTGAGATTGAGGCCCGCACGACCGACGCCGGTGAGTACGCGATCGCCGAGAGCGCCGAAGTGCCGTCCGAGGCACAGCTTGCCGAGTCTGGTTATGGCAAGGGGCGCCCCGCGGAGGAGGTTGCGGATTCACAAGACCGCGCTGCTGCCCCGGGAGATATTCCGGGTGTCCCAGGGCAGCAGGATCAAGAGTTTTCTCTTACCGATGCTAAGCCAGATTTCTTGGGGGACAACCCCCAAATTGAATTTAAGATCAACGAGACTGGTAACTGGCGAGTAACCAGGTTCGCCATCAAGAAAAACCGAAACGATAACAATACGAAGGATATCTCCGGTCCAGTTAGGATCCGCGTCGTTCGTCAGGGGGCGATTGTCGTTGACCGAACCATTGATTTCGCTAACGCGATTTTTTGGAATAAGAACGCCAAGGGAAAGTCTTATGACACGGAGTTTCAGCTCATTCCGAGTATTACTGACCTCTATATCCAGGGTGGCGACTCGGTAATCCTGAATCCCGTGGCACCTCCAAACGGTATTTACCGGGTCCAGATGTGGGGCCAGGACATGGACAATAAGCCTCAGGACCACAAGGTGAATGTCGCAGGTGATGGTATTCCAGTATCCTCGCACACGACTATTGGCGACAATCCGTACGAGACAACATTCGATGTTCAAGCGCGTTCTAATTTCTCAAGTGCAACAGTAACTCTGAGCCCTTCAGTCCGATTAGAAGATGTGTTTTTCTCTATTCCAATTGAGCAAACGGACGGTGTAAGGCTCGAAAATAAAGTTGAGACCTACCCGGATCGTGTGGTTATTACATGGTTCCCGACGAAGGACGGCCGCCGAATCGACTCGGTACCGGTTTCGGCAGACTCGACTGTGACGCTTCGGACTTCCTACAGATCGGCTCCAACCAGACCCGAGGACATCACTTTGCAAGGCTCCCTCGCGGCTCCGGTAGAGAAAGATCTTCCGATTCTTCCTTCAGCCGACGCTGACGTGTTGCCACTTACGCACGGCGATAAATGTGAGCTTCGCGATGTAAAATCTGTTCATCGACAGCCACCTCGCTTACTTTCCATTGCGGAGCAAAAATATGGCTTCCGACGATTTATCGTCGCGAGCCCACAAGCCTCTAGCAATAGAACTTCTTCGCAGCTGTATCTTCAGGTAGAAGACGGACAAGGTGCATTGCAGTCAGAAAAGATCGGACCCGCCAGCGGGTGGGTATATAACGCACTTGCCTACAACGAGAACGATAACTACCTCTATGCTGTTAGTCAGCCCAGGATTTCGGTGAAGACGGGCCACAGGGATGACCCTTGTTTCCCCGCAGGCCACTTACTGCAGATAAATCCTTATACGGGTGAAGTTTTTGATTTGGGCAAGCTTCAAGGACTTGATGGATTTCTTCCCGAGAATCATCCGGACAATACAACATCCAACGACCTCGGTAGCGGCATCAACGCAGGTACCTTCGATGATGACGGCACATACTGGGTCGCAGGTGCGTCTGTATGGGGTAGTGGCCGTCTTTACAGCGTGAATTTAGACACGATTACTGCAACGCTAAAGCCTGCAAAAAACGTGACTCTGCAAGCCAAAACAATCTGGAATCCGGGACAAACATTCCGTACGGTTTCAGAGGACTTTGTTGCCATCCCAGGTGCGAAAGGGTATCTGTGGGGCCTGCAAAGTGGGTGGGCGCAAAGCGATGGAAGGAACAAACAGCGCGTTTTCTTGGAACGTATTAGCACGAGCGGTGGTGCCCCCCTGCGCGTGGATATTACCGATATGAAGATGCCTGATGGGCAGACCGTCGGTCAGTTTCTCAACATTACAGACCAAGCGCCTGTTTGGGGACAAGCATGGGTTGAAGAAGACGGATCGATTGCTTTCGGAAAGGGTGGCCGGTCTTCCGTGGACTCGAACACAACGGAAGTAATCAAAATTAAGGTCGGGAACCCGACGGCGAAGGCTCCAAATCTCCTAAAAGTCGAAGTAGTCGGCGCTCAAACTGCACCGTCCTCATACAATACTGACGGTGCATCGGCAAAGGCTCCTACGACGACACCAGAACCAATTGTTCCAGACGTCACCAAAGAAGCGATTGGACAGTCTGCGAAGAAGCAGGAAGACGGGACCTATATAGTAAAATACCAGGTAAATGTAACAAACCCAGGAAATCGCGAGGCTGCCTATAGTAAGGTAGTCGACACTCCAACGATGCCGACGGGGATTGTTGTGAAAAAGACTTCTTGGTCCTTGGTCGATGAATTCGGGAAATCGTATGCCACGACATTTCAAACTGGCCAAGGTCCGTTTGTGCTATCTGGCGGTGGAACGATACAGCCGAAGGGGCTCAATAGATTTGGTGCTACAAGTAATGGCATCCATCAATTTAATGTTGAAATGACAATCTCTCTCGATGCCTATACAGGAAACGAGACTGGAGATGAATGTGCACCCGGCAAATCGCTTTTCAACTCTGTACAAGTTGGGCCCAAGGAGGCGAAGGCCTGTGTGCCTCCGCCAGAAGTAGAGAAAAAAGCTCGGCTTGTGATTGCAAAGATTTCTTCCGATGCAGTTTCGCACGAGCTATTGAAGCCAGAAAACCGTCTAGACGGTGCTGAGTTTATACTTCAAAAACTGGACGAAAATGGCCAAGTCATCGGTAATGGAATCCCAATGATTTACGATAAGGAGAATCGAATCTTCAAGTCAGAAGAATTGGAGCCGGGTCACTATCAGCTCGTAGAGACTCGGTCGCCTCAAGACAGTCTGGGTGTTTACAATCTTCTTGTGAAGCCGATTGTGTTTTCGTTGTCGGTGGACAACGGGAATGTGACGATCGCGCTAGATGAAGATGCCAAAATTGTCGCGACGCAGGTCGATAAGGCGGTGGCACCGAGCTCCTGGCAGCTTACCTCCCAGGATGCGGTACTGACCGTTGCCAACGTCCGCCAGGGCAACCTGCCCAAGACTGGCGGAAACGGCCTGCAACTGCCGATCCTCCTCGGCGGTGCGCTCATCGCCGCTGGTGCGTTGGTGGGACGACGACGGGTCGTCGCTTAGTGGAGAGTGCGTCCTGAGCGCGTGACGTTACGAACAAGCTGACGGGGCTTGGCGCTGATCAACAGTGATCGGGGCCAAGCCCCTTCGGGACTTTGGAGTGCAATCGACCAATTGCCGACAAGTGGCGCTACGGTGTAATGTCTTCGCTCCCGGTTTGAAAGTGAACCGTCTGACTAGAAAGCAGATTTGGTCACGCGTGAATCGGATTCGACTTTGGGCTTGTGGCAGCTCGGTGAGCGGACAAGGGCAAAGCGACGGGCGAAGCCTTCTATCTGGTACCGTAGAAAACGTTAGCCTCGAGGCTACCGGCTCTAAAAGGATTGCTTTTAGTTGCGTCAAGGTCTCTCGGGGTGCTTGTTTTTAGGGGGGCATCGGGGGAGATTGAACATGCCCCTTTTGAGGCTTATGGGAGGCCGCGCTCAGAGGAGATTGTGTTCTTTGGGTTGGTGGGGCCGTCGTCGATAAGGAAGACCTGCACCCGTGGCGATGGTGACTCTCAAATTACGAGCCTTGCCCTCGACCTCTTGTGTGTGTACATTGTGAGTACAAGGGTTTTGGGAGGTTGAAATGGCTGTGAAAGATAGACGGCTGAATCTGCGTACATCGTCAGTGCAGGAGGAGTGCCTGCGGCGTGCGGCTGAGGTGACGAATTCCTCGGTATCGCAGTTTGTGCTTGAGAGCGCTGTTGAGCGCGCTGCCAGAGTGCTTGCTGATCAGCGGCTCTTCGTGTTGGGGATGGACGATTTTTCTCGTGTGGAGGAGTTGCTTGCTCAGCCTGCCGACTTTTCACGGCTAGGTACGCTTTTTGCGGAGGAAACTCCTTTTGGCAAGGAGTTCAGCTTTGGAAGCTGATGGGATTCTTCACCCGCCACGTCGGTTGGAGAAGTCGGATAATCGGGCTGAGTTTCGGTGCGGGGAGGCGTCGCTTGATACGTGGTTTCACCGCTACGCGATGCAAAACCAGCGTGCCAACAACTGTGCGGTGTATGTATCAACGTGGAATGAGCGGGTCATTGGCTACTATGCGGTGTGTACCGGGGGTATCGTCGCTAAGGTGGCGCCGGAGCGTTTTGCGAAGGGGCGGCCGGATCCTATTCCGGTGATCATCCTTGCACGGCTTGCGGTTGACCAGAATGCTCAGGGGAAAGGCGTTGGCAAGGCGCTGCTGCGCGATGCGCTGGAGCGCTGTTTTACCGTTGCCGTTGAAGTCGGTGCCGCGGCGGTAGTTGTGCACGCGCTGGACGAGCGGGCGAAGCAGTTCTACATGCAGCACGCTGGTTTTCAGGAGATGCCGGGGCAGCCGCTGCATCTTCTGCTGTCGGTGAAGGGGATTGAGCGGTACATGGCGTGATGGGGGCTGAGGCAGGTTTTCGCCGACCAGCTGTTAGGACTACGCATTTAGTAACGTGGTGTTCCCCTCACTCGGGCGGGTTGTGCACAACTAGAGCCAAAAACTGCAGATACCAACTACGCTGTTTTGGGAGCCGACTCCCACGTCTTGGACGAACCGAATGCTTTGCCTCGGCCAGCTGCAAGTAGTGGTGTCTGGGTGCTCGCAAAACGGAAAATGTACAAAGGGGAACACACGTCGACTACGCCTGACGTGTTGCTTATTTGGAGTAATAAGTAATAGTGCTAGTGCTAATACTGGGGGTGGCACATGGGCGATCTCAATCAACATAGGAAATTTTTGTCCAAAAGTACTGAAGAGCGGTTGCCTTCTCAGCGGCTTAAGGTCAAGCTCCTAGTTTGTGGATTTCTCCTATTAATCGGTGTAATTGCTGGATACTATATTTGGTGTTCAGACCTATCATGGCCGTTTTATTTGTCAAGGGTATGCAAATATGTTTTTCCTAGCTTGACCCCAATAGTTGCAGCTATAGCGTTGATATCTGGGTTCAAGACTATTGAGCAGAAAAAAGAGTCAGATGATCGCACCGAGTACTACAAACAGCTGCAATGGGCAATTGACAACTCTCTTACCAACAACGCCCTCATGCGATTGCAGTCACCGAGTCTCATTAGGAGCGTTTTGACTTCGCGCAAAATCGCCGAAGAAGAAAAGGAAATCGCACAGGCAGCTGAAGATTACGCCAATGCTCTTGAGGCTCAACTGCGCAAGGAGTCGAGTAGTCCAGGAAACCTTACGCCAGGTGGGGGTCTCGCTTTTGCCGAACCGGAACGAAATAGGAGTGGAACAAACACAACTCTTCGTTCACTTGGGATAATCCCATATTCCGTTGGATTCATTTGTATTTTTGCGATGCTCCTGCCGGTGCTCATTTTGCACTACGATGACGAAGATGAGGGGAAGGAGAAACTCAAATGACGACACGCTATCCGCAGCGACGTAAAGACAAAGCGCACATTTCGTCAGTCGACCCTGAAATTGTTGCTGCCCTTTTGGAAGCTGCCGAAACTTCACGTCACCGCACAGATGAATTCATGGCACGTCGCTACCCTGAGGATCGTTCGAAAAATAGGTTTTGGAAATCGTATTTTCTGAAGAAGCGCGCGTAGCATTTTCGAACAACAACGTAGTGAGGAAGTAGCCACCGCGGGGATGGCGGGTACCCCACGAAACGTCGCGCTGTTTTTGCCGATAACACCCTCCGGGCAGCTCGGATGTAGCCGTTGCGTCTGTCAGTAATCCAGTTCCTTAACGATGTTGCTGCTGGGTGCCGGCCGGTAAAGTGTGCTACCCAGTCGCAGACTTCGGGTGTGGTCATTTCTTCGCGGTGTTTGTCGATCGCGGACTCGCGGATGAAGGCCTTAGGATCTCAACCACTTTGTTTAACAGGTGACCCCAATTTGTGTATCTCCGCGCTGGAGGTTTCTAGGTCGTAGATGGCGTCGTCAATGAGGCGGGCTTATGCGCGGGGTGACTTGCGCTGTATAGCTATGCTTTGTTGCTGTGAAGTTCGGCCTCTAGCTCGGACCGGGAAAACCCTAAATGCTCGATGACTTCGTCGAGGCCCGTGCGGTTGCCTTGTCTCTGGCGACGCGAACCAGCGCCAGCGTTGCGTCCTGAAGCGTTTCTCGGTCGCGGAAAATCGTTCTACCTCGCAAGCGTCAACGACTTCGGAGACGAGTTTTCCGTGATACGACCAGGCAACCTGCGTGTGTTCCTCGGCAGGCGAAACGGTTCCAGTGTTGCCGTGCTGCGACGCTTCAGTAACCGTGCCCAAAAAACTATTTAGAAATCTATGTAGTTGCAACGGGGGTACGTTTGCGTGACAGGGCTTTGGCTGGCCTTCGGACTGAGGCGTGAGGAGACATCAATCTCACGAAAAGACGTCATCCTTAGGCATTAGCTCTAAAAACGGATTCTCTGAGGTCTTAAAAAGCTCTGGAGCCTAGGCGCCTCCAGGCGACAACGCTCCGGTAACCGGCCCGTCGTCACTCCAACATATCCTCTTTTGCCGCCATGAGCCATAGACGTGACCCACTAATAACAGCGTGATAGAGTTCCACATGCGAAACTAGGCAAAAAGAAAACCCGCCTCCGAGGAGAACGGGGAAACTATGTATCGGATTTTACACGATTGAAAAGGTTTGTCGAGACCGAACCAACACGAGGAACGGTTGTATCGACGACAGTGATTAACATCTGCGGCCGGGCGAAAAATCTGGGCTAAAGCGTGCATGCCAGTCAACATGGCTTGGGGTGTTCGGTATTGCCGAACGTTCGCTAATGCCGAACGCTTTTTAGCTGGGGTGAGAGATCGTCGTGGCGGTGGGGTGGAAGCGAAAGCCGTAACGATCCGTGCTCAGCGAACTATCAGAAATAGGGGGCCGTGCAACAATGGTTCGAATGTCGCTTTTACACAGGAAGTTCAAAGAAACGGTGGAAGAATAGTTTGCGGTCACCTGTATGAACGCATTTCAGCAGCTTAAGTGGTATTTTATATTTTGTGGTGATGCGCTGGGGAAACTCGCCTGAACGTTTGCTGTCACGTCATGTATGTAAGGTACACGCGCCGGGTGCCCCTAATGTGAGGTGAATCATTCACGAAGCCTTGACGTGAGTTAAAAATACGTGCAAAATTAACGGCTAAGACACACCATCACGGTGTGCAACCTTAAGAAATGTAGACACACGGGCACCCGCCCACAATGTCAAGACCTGTAAGGGGTAAGTATGGATCTCGCAGTCATCACCGACGCGTTGAAGGACTTCAGCACCTTCTCCAGCAATATCGTCAAGTTGTTCCGCCTCATTCCGGACCTGTTTATCAACTTCGGCAAGCTGGGCGACAAAGCAACTGCCCTGCCGAAATAATCACGGCTTAACTCTCAACATCCCACTGATTTTAAACTCAAAGGAGTAAACTCATGCAGGCACTCGAGAACTGGGCGTTCCTCTCGTCTGACGCACACGTAGCAGGCGCACTTCTGACCATTCTGAAGCAGCTCGGCGAAGGCGCAGACGCCATCGTGAAGCTGATCGGTCTGGTTTCCTAAGACCCCCTGATACAACCCCCGCCACAAAATGTGGCGGGGTTTTCCCTTTTGGGAATGCGTGGGAAAACGGGGGTGGCGTCGATAAATAAAAACCAACAATCAGCGCCGATCCGGGGGCAATGGGGTTAAACTTGATACATGGCTGACCACAAGGATGACGAACTCCCAATGATCGACCTCGCCGCCGTAGAAGGCTGGATCGTCGACGACACCGATGAAGACGACCCGGCGCTGCTCATGCCGGACGGGACACCAATCGAAACCTGGCGCGAAAACTACCCCTACGAAGAACGCCTCAGCCGGAGCGAGTACGAAGAACAAAAGCGTGCCCTCCAGATTGAGCTGCTGAAGTGGCAGAACTGGACTAAAGACACTGGTCAGCGCCACATCATTATTTTTGAGGGTCGTGACGCAGCGGGTAAAGGCGGCACCATCAAACGCTTCAACGAGCACCTCAACCCGCGTGGTGCGCGCACCGTCGCCCTGGAAAAGCCGAGCCCGCGCGAATCCACCTCCTGGTACTTCCAGCGCTACATCCAACACTTCCCGGCAGCAGGCGAAATCGTGTTCTTCGACCGCTCGTGGTACAACCGCTCCGGCGTCGAACGCGTCATGGGCTTCTGCACCGAATCCCAACACGCCGAATTCCTCCGTGAAGTGCCGATGCTTGAGAACATGATCCTTGGCTCCGGCATCTCGCTGACCAAGTTCTGGTTCTCCGTCACCCAGAAAGAGCAGCGCACCCGCTTCGCCATCCGCCAAGTAGACCCGGTGCGCCAATGGAAACTGTCGCCGATGGACCTCGCATCCCTGGACAAGTGGGACGACTACACCAACGCCAAGGAAGAGCAGTTCCGCTACACGGACACTGACGAATCGCCGTGGATCACCATCAAGTCGAACGACAAGAAGCGCGCCCGCCTCAACGCGATGCGCTACATCCTGAGCAAGTTCGAATACACCAACAAGGATCATGATGTGGTGGGGACGCCGGATCCGCTGATTGTGAAGCGTGGGCGTGATCAGATCGGGGACTAGGGAGTAGGCCTATCTGGGAGGCAGCAACGGAAAGGGAGGACTTTCCGTTGCTGCTTTTCTGTTGTGAGCCGACAGTCTTCGGGGAAGGGGTAGTCGTCTCGCGCGGAGTCGGGATTTTGTGAACAGATTTGCAGATGGGGGTGCTGCAAGTCAGGGACTCGAGCCCCGAGTAGGCCGTCTGGTAGGCAAAGCCACGTTGCTAGGAAAACAAGGGGGAGGACGGATTGTCGGGGTTGGGGCTCATGCCCGAAAGGCGCAGGTCGGTGGTTGAAGGGCGTATTGGTGAGTCGCATCAGATGTGTGTGAGCGCGTTGTCCTGGCACCAAATTCCGTCGTGGGCGGAGCGCGACCTCGGGAAGCGTGGGCTCGAACCCCGGAAGGCGACGATCTTGGTGCACAGCCAACACACAGCTGCCTTTCGGCTGCTGCAGGATCAATTGTCTACCTCGTTGACCTGCGCTTTCTTAAGGCCCTGTAAGTGTTGCTGTCCCGCCCGTGGGGGGATATGATTGCGTTGTTTTTCATCCAAGAAGATCCATCAACATCCATTACAAACAGCTGGGCAGCCAATCGGCCGCAGCAAAAGGGCGGTTTAATGACAACAGCGGGTTGGCCAGTACTTGGCGAACCGCCTCGGCTGCGACGAGCCACAGCGGCAGTAATCGTGTTCATGCTGCTCGCGCTGGTGACGGTGCTCGGAGGCCAAAGTACCGCGAGTGCAGCTGACGCCAACAGTCGCGTCAACATTGGGGACTGCTCCTTCCGTAAAGCCGATGGGGACGCCAAGAAGTGGGCGAACCAGATGTGCTGGATTGATGCGTCGGATATCGCGAAGCCGGGGACGCACAATGTGACGAAGCACTTCGGGGATTACACCCTGACGTACACCGTTACGGTGGAGGCCTCGGATACGGGGGCCGGGTCGAACAAGGGGAGCTTGTCGGCGGGGCAGCAGCCGCCGTGGAACCGTGCGGCGTTCGGTAACCAGATTGCGGGCCAGTCATTCTTCGTGGCGGAGGCGGGCGCTACCGCGAATGACATCTTCCAGACGGAGAGGAACCGCTTCGTGAGGTTGTCGTTTCGGGACGTGAAGTTTACGTACCGTGGGCAGCCGCTGCCGTCGTTTCGCATGATGGTCGCGGACGCCGAGTCCACAGGCAGTGTGCTTGGTGGCGAGATGATCAGTGTGGACATCTCGAACTCGGGCGGCACGGGCACGGTGAACCCGCCAATTAAGCTGACGCCGAAGGGCAGTTACGAGGCGTGCCGTAAGACGTTCGGGGCGGGCGTCGAGAGGAATCAGTGGCAGTGGGCCAACATGGGCGGCAAGAAGCGCGACTTCATTTGCGATAACGATGCCGGCGGCACCTACGGCACCTTCCTGGTGGGGTTGGATTCGCCGACGGAGTTTGAGATCGGCATTGCGTCGAACTCGGGTGGCAACGCGAGAAACCCGGACCCGCGCGGCAACCAGGCGTTCGCGATGGCGATTGCGCTGAACCGCATCTCTACTCAGACCGGCAAGGAGCTGGGCACCGCGGACACGGTGGCGCAGCAGGCATTCACCGGCGCTGCGGACAAGCCGGTGACCAGGATTTTCACCCAGGACGGGCAGCATCGCAACTGGATTGAGCCCGTCGGTGGTTCGAGCACCACGCCGGTGCTGCGCCGCCTGAACGCGGACGGCGTGCCCGAAGATACGGTCGGGTTGCAGTCGACGATGAGTGGCAAGGAGCTGGCGTTCCTGCGCTACTCGCCGGAGTGGACCTGCAGCGCGATTTCCGCCGACGGTGATACGGATACCTTCATCTACGAGCCCGGTGCCAAGGCCGGGGACGCGCCGACGCGCCTGACCCACGACGGTGCGCCGCTAAGCCGGGCGGAGGCGGAGAGCCTGGGCATCTGGTTTAAGGAGAACCGCGCCGAGGGCAGCGCGGAGGTGCAGTTCACGAACAAGCAGAACCGCGAAATTAACTGCAACGTGCACTGGAAGTCCCGTTTCGCACCGGCATCGCTGGAGCTGAACAAGCGCGTCACCGGCACGGCGAGCAACTACGCGGAGCTCGCCGGCAAGAAGTTCACCATCGCCTACGCGTGCGCGGCCCCGGCAGGGTTCCAGGCCGCGTACCCGGACGTGAAGCTCAGCGGGTCCCGAGAGGTCACACCCGGCAGCCCCCAGCTTGTCGACGGCCTGCCAGCCGGCGCCACGTGCACCCTGAAGGAAACCGCGCCTCCTGTGGTGTCTGGCGCTGACCTAGACCTGCAGTGGGATGGTGTGCAGCACGGTGTGCCGAATCAAGGGGGCGTCGAGAAGAAGGTGACGCTGGCTGACAAGCTGCCTGTTGAGGCGGACAACCAGTACACCGCGCGGACAGCGACGCTGCAGCTGCGCCACCTGGTGCAGGGCCCGGCGGCGACGCCTGCGCTGCAGAACCAAGCGTTCGCGTTTGAGCTCAGCTGCCCAGCCACGAACGCGCCCGCGCGCCGGGTGACCGTGCGTGGCGACGCCCCGGCAACCCTGGACAACGTGCCACGCGGGCAGGACTGCGTGCTGCGCCCCGTCGAAGGGCTCACGGCTGAGCAGCAGAAGTACCTCACACTGACCAGCAGGGACGCCACCGGTGCGACCCAGCAGCAGGACGGGTTGACGCTCCGACTGCCAGCAGATGGCACGCAGCCGACCGTTCCCGTGGAGATCCGCAGCACCTACGACTACCGCACCGAACAGGTAGAGGTACACCAGGTGCTCACTGGCCCCGCGGCGACGCTCCCGGCCGTGACGCGGCAGGGCTTCGCCGCCGCCTACACCTGCACGGCCCCCGACGCCACTAAGCGCGAAGGCACCCTCACCGTGCAGGATGGGCACGCCCTGATCCGGGACATCCCGGTGGGGTCAACCTGTACGCTCACTCCACAGACGCCGACGCCCGCACCTGAAGACGGACCGAATCAGACCTATGAGCTGCAGAACACGTCCGTGGAACCGCAGACGCTGACCGTCGGTGACGGCAAGGCAGAGGCGTTCACCATCAACCGTGCCTACGACTACAAGTACGGCACCGCGCAGCTCGCTAAGGCGGTCACCGCGAACGGCGTGCGCGGTCTGCCGGGGAATTACACGTTCAACTTCGCGTGCGGTAGCCGAAACGTCGTCGCCAATGGGCAGGTCACAGCGGTCAAGCTCGAGGGCGCCGCAACGGTCGCCCCCGGCGCGCCGGTCACGCTGAAGGTCGGGGACCCGCGTGTCGACGACGGCCCCGGCGGCACCATGCGCGTCCCCTACGGCAACACCTGTACCTTCACTGAGGATCGCCCGCAGCTGCCCGGCGGCGTGAACTGGGACACCGACGTGGACAACGCGACGCTGACCATCACCGCCCCGACCAACACGGCTACGGTGAACAACACGTTCACCCCGACCGGCAACGGGCTGACCATCACGCAGCGCTACACCGGGGAGCAGGCGCTGTACCCGAAGGTGGGCGTCGATTATCAATTGACGTGCGGTACGTTCCAGGCAGCCTTCCAGCTTGTCGACGGCGCCCAGCGCTCCTTCACCGCCGCCGAGATCCCGGCGGGCACCCAGTGCACCCTGGAACGACGCACCCTGCTGGACACTGAGCGCACCAACAGCCAGGGCGTTCGATACCCGATCACGCACACCACCGTGGGCCACTACGCGCCGGGCGGCGAGCAGGCCACCGAGCTGGCGCCGGGCGTAGCGTTCACGGTCGGGGAGCGCGCCACCCTGGCGGTGGAGGACGAGTTCGCCTACCAGCGAGCCACCATCACCGGCGTGAAGAACGTCCAGTTCGATCCGGCGACGAAGCACCTCATCGCGCCCGCGAAGCAGGAGGCGTGGCTGCAGAGGGAGTATCCGGCGTCGCTACGCTGTGTGCTGCCGGACGGTACCCCGGGCGCTTCCTTGCAGGCGATGGTGCGCAACGGCGTGGTGATTACCCAGGATGACCTGGTGGTTGGCAGTAGCTGTACTGTCGCCGAGAACCCGCTGACCCCGGAGCCGGGCATCCACATGGCGGCCACCACCACCGTCGATGGCAAGGCGGGCAACACGTTTACCGTGGCGAAAGCGGGCAACAAGGTGGAGTTCGTGAACACCTTCTCCCGCCACGTCACTGATGCCACGGTGCGGACGGAGGTCGAATTGCCGGGCCAGGCGCGTGCGGCGTACGAGGCCGCGGGCAACACGCTCGACGCGGCACTGCAAGCGCACCCGGTGACGGTGGTGTGCCGCGATGGCGACGCCGAGCTGCTACGGCGCAGCGCCACCGTGAGCGGGGAGGGCACGGTTACCGTTCACGGCGTGCCCGTGGGCGCGGCCTGCACCGTGGAGCTCGGAGGGTACGCGCCGCTGCATCTGCAGGCGGATACGCAGGACGGCCCGCTGCAGGCCACGGTCGTGCCGGAGTCGGTGGACTGGTCGGTGAGCAGGGGTGACGCGACGCTGGCGACAGGCAAGGCGCTCGAGCAGGGGAATGAGGTGGCGCTGTCGCCTGCGTTTGTGGTGGAGGAAGACGCCGCGCAGAACGCGGTGCGTGCGACGAGTCGCTACGCCTACCAGACCGCGCCGCTGACCCTGCGAAAGGACATCGAGGGCGCACCCGCGGACATGCGGCTGCTCAGCGAGGCGAATACGATGCGCTTCGCGCTGCAGTGCCGGGCGCTTGGCACCGAGCTGACCGACGTCCCCGGCGTCCCGCTGCAGCTGACGTCGGCTGACTTCACCGCGGTGGACGGCGGGCTGCGCTACGTCTCTGCCGGGAGCGCGGGCGCTGCGGTGCCCGTCGGCGCGCACTGCAGCCTGCGCGAAATCGCGATGGAGAACGTGCCTGCGCAACTGCGCGTGACCACCGCGCAGCCCAGCGCCGAAGCGGACGTTACGCCGAACGGCGCACAGCTGCACCTGGTAAACGAGGTGAGCCGCCGCTCCACGAACCTGCAGGTGGCGATGCGCCAAACCGGGTACCTCGACGGCGCGGACCCCACAGGCTACTCCGGCCAGCTGGTGTGCAAGGACGGCGACGCCACCTTGTCCACCGCGCGTGTGCAGTTCGGCCTGGCGGACGTGCCTGAGCGGCCGCTGCCGCGCGAGGATGCCGTCCCGGTCACCGGGCTTCGCACCTTCGAGGTGCCTGTGGGTACCTCCTGCAGCCTGACCATGGATTCCGCAGGAGCCTTAAGCGCCCGCGGTGAGGTGGAGGTTGCCGCTGGTGACCGTCGCCCCTACCTTGGCTTCGCCGCCTGGGAGCGCGGCGCATACAAGGGCCCTGCGGCCACGGTCGACGAGGTCGCGCCGCAGGACGTGCGTTCCAAGGAGTACGAGTACTCCGTAGCCGTTCCCGCGGACGCGCCGGATGCCTCCGCCGCGGTAGACCCGGCGGTGGTCGTCGGCGTGCAAGCACACCACCCGCGCGCCACGGTGGACGTTGCCTTCACCAAGCGGGCCGCGGGCGCCCCGGAGACTGACGGCGTCTATACGTTCACCGCGAACTGCGGCGACGGCCCCCGCGACCCCTTCCAACTCCGAAGCGGTCAGACCCATCTGCTGCGTGGGGTGCCAGTCAACAGCGAGTGCACCGTGGAGGAACAACAGGCGGAAGGCACATACACGTTCGCGTTGACCTCCCAGGGCGCCAAGCTGGGGGAGGGCTACCTCACCGAGCTGGGTACGCCAACGGTGGGATTCAAGGTGCTCGCCCCCGATGCCACTGACACCAGTCGCGCCGGGGACGCCTGGGCCGCGACCGCGCTGAACAAGTTCGCCAGCGTGGCCCTGAACAAGCGGATCGCGGGCACCCCGCTGTCCAGCGTGACCAGTGTTGCGGACACCGCCTTGCTGCCTGATCACGCCACCACCATGAACATCACCTACCAGCTGACCAACACCGGCCAGTTCGACCTGTCCAACATGGTGCTTCGCGACCCAGCCCTGGCAGGCATGACGGTGCACACCCCCGCGGGCCCGCACGCCATCGGGGAGCAGGGCACCATCCCCGCCGCCGCGTGTGAGGCAACACGCGCCGCGCTGGCTCCGGGCCAGACCGCGACGTGCACCATCACGGTGGACATCCCTGCGGAGGGCACGTTCCGTCACCGCGGCACCGCAACGCTGCAGGCGGCTACGGGCACCCTCGGGATGGTCAGCGCCGAATCCACGTACGGTGCGCTGCGGGTGCCGTCAACCATCGGCTGGTTGTTGCCCGATACCGGCAGCACTACACTCGTGTGGATTCTGCTCCTTGGCCTGCTGATCTTCGGTTTCAGCGCCCGACGCTTCCTGACACAGACTTCAAACTTAACAACTCCAACAACAGAAAGTTAGACACCATGAAACACATCATTTCCCGTTCCGCACTCGCAATTTCCACCGCGGCGGCCGTCGCGTTTGTCGGCCCGGTGGGCGCTTCCATCGTCGCGACGATGCCAGCCGCCGTCGCCCAGGCGCAGGTCGACGTCAACCACGCCACCAAGCTGACGATCAAGAAGTACGAGGGCGAGCCGATCGGTGAGGGCGGCAGCCTCGACGGCATGAAGACGATCAAGGACGTCACCTTCAAGGTGGAGCGCATCGAGACCGCGCCGCTGAACACCGCGCAGGGCTGGGAAGACGTCGCCACTGCCGGCGAGAAGAAGGTTGCCGATCTGCAGGCGGACCCGAACTTCACGGCGAAAGAAGTCGCCACGAACGCTGACGGCGAGGCCGTGTTCACGGACCTCGGCGTGGGCCTCTTCCGCGTCACCGAGCTGCGCGCCGAAGGCGCGAAGCACTCCGTGGCAACCCCGTTCCTGCTCACCCTCCCAGTATTCGAGAACGACGAGGCGAAGTACGAGCGCACCATCAGCCCGAAGAACCAGATCCTCGAGCCGAAGAAGTCGCTCATCAGCGAAAACACCACCCTTGGTGACAAGGCCCGCTACCGTATCGACGCCCCCATCCCAGCATTCGGCCCGAACCCGGAAGGTGACCAGCTGAGGGTCGTCGATACGCTGTCGGCGAACCTCAAGTGGAGCCAGGCCGAGCACCCCGTGCAGGTGCAGGTGCTGAAGTCCGCCAACGACAAGGCCCCGGAGACGCTGGCTGCGGGCACGCACTACACCGTGGCCGACGCAGGCGGAAACACCATTGACGTGACGTTCACCGAGAAAGGCCTGCAGAAGCTGCGCGACCTGCGCGCCGCGCACCCCGGCCTGACCGTGCGCACCGAGTTCGACGCGACGCTGGTCGACCTGCCCGCGAACGGCACGATCGACAACACCGCGCAGGTGTACTACTCCAACGACGACAAGCCGCACAACACCACCCCAACCGATGACCCGGACGGTGGCGCCACGACGCTGAACTTCGCCAATGTTGAGGTGACCAAACTCCTGAACAAGCAGGCAAAGGACGGCGAAAAGAATGGAGCCGGCGCCCAGTTCCAGATCTTTACCTGCACCAAGCAGGGTGACGCCTGGAAGGTCGAGGAAGGCACCGCCGCTCAACGCGTCGTCATCGGCGGCAAGGCGGAAACCACGCTGAAGGCTGACGAGACCGTCGCCGACGGCGAGCACGCCGGTGCCGCCCTGGCGAAGGCCAAGGGCCTCAACCTGACCAAGAAGAACAACACGTTCGCCGACTACTGCGCAGTAGAAACCAAGGGCGTGCCCGGTTACCTGAACAACCCAGAGCCACAGCCACTCACCTACGACGAAGCCACGAAGACACTCACCGGCAGCGTCAACAACGTGAAGGACAACCTGTTCGGCCGCCTGCCAGCAACCGGTGAGCGCACCATGCTCATCATCCTGGCGCTCGGCGTGGTGCTCTTCGGCGGCGGCGCTGTTTACCAGCTGCGCTCCCGCAAGGCATAAGTAGGACAGCGGTGAGCAACCCAGGGACTGCGATGGCGGTGGCGCTGGCCGTAACGGTCGGCGTTGCCGGCGTCGGCATGCCCGTTTTCGGGCCGCCCGCTGCGGTGTCTGCGTCACCGGGCAGCGTCACGGTGGACCTACGCGCCGCCGCAGGCGTCGACGGCCTGGACACCATCGGGGAGCGCACCGTCACCGCCTCCCGCATCACCACGGTCGACATGAGCACCCAGGCCGGGCGCGAGGCGCTGGCCTCCCTCGACGTGCCACGACTGCTGCGCACGCAGCCCGACGCGTTCGTCGAAGTGGCCACCGCGCGCACCAGCGGCGGCCGCGTCACCCTCGACGGCCTGCAACCCGGCGCGTACCTGTTCACGCTGGGCGACAGTGAGGCGAAGGCGGCGTCGCACGTCTTCTTCGCGCCCTTCGTGGTACCCGTGACGGAGGGGTCCGCACGCACCGTGGAGCCGAAAGCCCAGCATTTGAGCGTGGTGCTTGAGGCCAACCGCCAGCGCGTCCACCCCGATGAGGACGTCACCTTTACCGTGCGCGGGGTGGCGCCCAACCCGTCTGACGACGGCACCATCAGCCACTACGAGCTCATCCTCACGCTCGCCGGAAACCTGGAGTTCTCTGCGGAGCCCGCGGTGCGCATCAACGGGGTGGCGCTCGGCCCGGGCGATGTCACCTTCCACCGCGAGGGCAACCGCCTGCGCGCAGTCTTGACCAAGTCTGGCCTGGCCAAACTCGCGCGCGCCCGCGCCACTGACGCCAGCACCACCGTCACGCTGGAGCAACGCGCACGCGCCACCGCGGCAGGCACCGCAGGTGCCGACGCCACCCTGACCACCAACGGCATGGACCCCGAACGCAACCACGTCACCGTGGAGGCCACCCACGCCTACGTGCTCATCGAGGCACCCGCGCAGCAAGGCTCCTCTAAGGGGGATCGCCGCTGGCTGTGGGGCCTGCTTGGCCTGTTGCCGCTGATACCGCTGCTGCCAGGGTTGCCAGAGCAAGCAGGCTCATCGGGCCCGGCTGGACCGTCTCCTGCGGGCCCGCAGGGGACCTCGCCGAAGACACCAACACCAACAACTGAGGGGCAGCCCTCGCAGGACGGGCCGCGCGGCCGCGTCGACCAAGTCCTCGCCTACACAGGCGCCAACGTCATCTGGCTCGCACTGCTCGCCCTCGCCTTGATCGTTGCGGGATGGTTGCTGGCGCGTCGAAAAGAAGACGAGAACGAACAGTGAGCCAACCCAACCGCAAACGCGCCGGGAACCTCATCTCGCTCATCGGGCTGATCCTCGGCGCGCTCCTGCTGCTCTACCCAATCGTGGCCACACTCGCCACCAACGAACAACTCCGCCGCCAAGCCGACGCCTACAGCGAACACACCACCAACCTCAGCGCCGAAGAACGCGACGCCCAACTCGCTCGCGCCCGCGACTACAACCAACGCCTCCTCGCCACAGGCACACACGCTCGCCCACCCGCCACAAACGACCCCGACATGCCCGACTACATGGCACAACTCAACCTGCCAGGCTCCGGGGGCATCATGGCGCGCATCCGCATCCCCGACATCGGCGTCGATCTGCCCGTCTACCACACCACCGCGCCCCACGTCCTCTACGACGGCGCAGGCCACATGTTCGGCTCCACCCTTCCCGTCGGCGGCGACGGCACCAACGCCGTCATCACTGCCCACACCGGCATGGTCAACGCCGCCATGTTCGACGCCCTCCCAACCCTCAAAGCAGGCCAAGACATCTATATAGACGTGATGGGGCAGCGGCTGCGCTACCAAATGGTCGACCGCGAAGTCGTGAAACCGGACCAGTACCAGGCCGTACGCTACCAACCAGGCGAAGACCGCCTCACGCTCATCACCTGCACCCCCTACGGACTCAACACCGACAGGCTGCTCGTCCACGCTATTCGCGTGCCACTCGATCCCGACGCCCCCGAACCGCGCGTCACCGGCCTGGGCATCAGCTGGTGGATGATCCTCGTAGCACTGATCGTGCTGGTGGTGTTGCTACTGATTCTGTACAGGCGGTGGAAGCGTCGGCGGGACGCTGCCGAGGGCTAGCTGGGAATTGGCTGGGCACCACGATCCGCGGCGACGGGCTGGCGGCCTGGGGAAACGCTGCGCGAGTCTGCTGAAAACCGGAAATGTGGTGCTTTGAAAGTGGAGGGAATGCCAAATGTGACAATCTCAAACATCTAGCACTTTTCTAACCTGTGGGTATGAACGGCTAGCCCAAATGGGAGTGCGTCTTTTGGCACTGCGGTCCGAAGGTGACCCCGAGCAGGCCAGGCAAAAACTACAAAATCGCCTGCGACAGCTTCCGCAGGTTCTTGAGCTGCTTGTGGTTGGCGGCGTCGAGGGCGCGTTCCTCGGCGGCGGCCACATCCTCCGCGAGTTTGGTCAGGGCCTTGCCGCCCTTCTTGGTGGCGGTCACGATTTGGCGGCGGCGGTCCTTCGGGTCGCGTTCGCGTTTGACCCACGCGTGCTTCTCCAGGCAGTCGATGAGGCGGACCATGTCGGAGGCGTCGATCGCGAGGAGCTCAGAGAGCTGCGACTGGGAGCGTGCTTGCTCGGATACGCAGCTGAGCACCCAGAACTCGCGCATGGAGGAGTCGTGCTTCGCCAGGGTGTGCTCCACCTCGTCTTTGGTGTGCCTGCGCACGCGCTCGATCTGGAACGATGGCGAAGTAGTCAGCGCCTCTGGGAGTTCAATCGTGGCCATAAGTCTCAGAGTATCGGGCTGCTGGCCAGGAATGAAACCGTGCTACTCGGTGGGCAGCCCGTTGGCGATCCACTCCATGGTGCCGCCCTCGACGTTGATGGGTTCCCAGCCGTGTACCTGCTCGAGGTATTCGCATGCGCGGGAGGAGCGCCCGCCGGAGCGGCAGATGACGTAGATGTCCTGGTCGGGGTCGATCCGGTCGGTGAGGGTGGTCAGTTCGCTCAGTGGCAGGTTGGTGGCGCCTACGGCGTGGACTTCTGCGTATTCTTCGGGTTCGCGGACGTCGATGAGCTGGGCGTTTTCGGGTACTTCTTTAACGTTGATGGATTGCATGTGCGCGATTGTAGCGGAAGTGCCGGGTGCGTCGGCTACGATTTCCACTATGCGTACGCCTCCTCGAACTCGACCGCCTCAGTGGGTGTTTTGGGTGCGCCGGGTTGTGGCGTTGGTGCTGCTCGTGGCACTCATCTCGCTGTCAGCAAGGTGCGGCAAAGAGGAGCCTGCGCCTGCGCCCGAGCCTCCAGCAGAGGTTCCTGCAGCACTTGGTCAGTCGCAGCCGCTCGAGATGTTTATTCCCTCGGTCGGGCTTCGCGCGCACTTCGAGGAGGGCCCGTGCCGCGTGCGCGCGGACGCCTTGGATCCGGCCACATTAGATAAGGCATGTGTGTATACGGCGCCGGAGAAGCCGTATTCGCTGCCGGGGCCGGGTGCTGAGGATCTGGTGGTCGTCGCTGGTCACACGGGTGCAGGGGTGCACGGGGTCTTTGACCAGCTTTTCGACGGCTCCTCCGACCAGCACACCATCCGGGTGGGGGACATGCTGTACCTGCGCACCGCCGACTCCGAGGCAGCTGGTGGGAAGTGGTTGTCGTACCGCGCGACTGACCTGCACGATCCGGTGAAAGAGGTCATGGCCAGCGATGTTGATATTTGGGGTGATGGGCCACGCCCGGGCCGGCTGCTGACGATCTCCTGTATTCAGCCGCGCAATATTTTGGCGGACTCGGTTCGCAACGCGGTCATTGGGTGGCAATTTTCGTCCGTGCTGGATGCGCCACCGACCGATACCGGCGCAAAGTAACTGAAGTTTTTTGTGTAAACACTTGTGACTGGGGTGAAGTGCGTCTACAGTGGGGCTAAACCATGAAGTAAGACTTGAGACTTCATGTTGAGCAAAGGAGCCCCTAATGAAGCGCAACACCGTTTTGGCCGCCGTCATGACCGGCGCGCTCGCAACCGCCATCGTCCCCATGGCCCAGGCACAGGACATCCCGCTGCCGGCCGTGACCCACGACATCAACGGTGCCGAGTACTTCCTCACCCAGGACGGCACCCACTACGTGCCGGACCGCAACCTGGTTAACATCGCCTTTGACCAGCTCTCGGCGGCTGACCGCGAGCGCGCAGTGGACGTGGCGAAGGCGGCTGTCGCCGGGCTTATCGACGCCCCCGCCGCCGAAACCGCAGCGCCCCAAGCTCCCGCAGCCGAGGCAACGACCCCTGTCGAGCAGCCAGACCCGACCGGCGACCACCAGGACGTCCCATTCACCGCCGAAGACGTTGACCCGAACAACCCGGCACCAGCGGCAGCCGGCCTGATCGCCCTGCCAGCAGTGCTCGCTATCGGTGGGCTGACCTACTACCTCAACGCTGACGGCAAGACCTACGTCACCGACCTGGCCCGCATCAACGAGCCTCCAACCGATGCTGAGGTGAAGGACTCCAACGCGCTGCTCGCAGAGAACGCCGCTGAGGTCGCCCGCCAGGGGCTGGCAACCTCCAAGGCTGCAGGGCAAGCACCTGTTGAGGCGCAGCAGCAGGCCGCCCCGGCGCAGGCTCCAGTTGCGGAGCAGCGCGGTATCGCGGCTGAAACCGGATCGAACACCCTGGTACGGGCGCTGTTTGCGTTGGTGGTGGCGTCGATAATTGGTGCGGCTGTCTTTGCGTACGGGCGTCGATTCCTCATATAGTAATCCCTTGTGAAAACTCGAAATGTCCTAGCTGCAGTATGTTCGTTCTCCCTGATGCTGGGGGGCATGACGCCCGCATCCGCGCACGTTGATGTGAGGTCCAACGGGTCTGAATGCAGGACGCTGAAGTCGCAGTTCCGGAACGGTCAGCAGCTCGACATTTCGCGCTTTACGTTCGCGGGTGACCACAACACGGGCATCCGCAACAACACCCTCTACCTTTACGACACCACCGGCCACCGCGCCGACATCCAGCGCGCCGCCGACCTGTGGGTCAAGGCCGTGCGCGACCGAGGTGGGTACCTGGATATCAAGTTCATCGACCACAAGACGCCCGAGGCCGTCAGCGTGATCGTGGACCCAAGCCTGCGGCCGCTGGGGCGCGTGACCGGCGGCGGGCCGACACTGACCGTGCGGATTAGTCCCAGGATGTTTGGGCGCTATGTTGAGGCGAAAAGCCGCATTATGACCATCGCGCACGAAATGGGCCACGCGATGGCACTCGCGCACAGCTGCGACGACCTCCTTATGGTCGTCGGAGGCTCCCGTAAACCCGGCCTGGTACCCCAGCCTCTCGACGCCGAAATCCTCATCCAGCGCAACAACCTGCGCCAGAAGCCGACTCCTACACCGGAGCCTTCGCCTGAGCCTTCGCCTTTGCCACCGGTGGTGACGCCGACGACTTCCGAGCGTCCGAAGCCAAAGCCGACGACATCGTCTTCTTCGTCTTCGTCGTCGAGCCAGCCGTCCCTCCCGGACCTGCCACCGTTGCCGATGCCGACGATCCCGAGCGCCCTACCGCTGCCAACGACCTCGACGAGCTCGACGACTTCTGAAGCGCCCTCCGTCACTGTGACGATCGCTCCGGAGACCACGCCGTCTACCTCGACGACTGCTACCTCTAAGCCTTCTACCTCTAAGCCGTCCTCGACGTCTTCGCAGGTACCGAGCACCGACTACATCGTTGCGCCGGAATACGTCGCCCCGCCAAAGCCTTCCACGGTCGAAGAGGGCGAACGCATCGTCGCCGACGCAGAAGCCACGTTGAAGAAGGCCGAGCAGGCTGAGAAGAACGCTCGGAGTACGAAGGACCGCATCTTGGCGCGCCTGCACGTGGAGAATGCGGAGCGTGCCCTCGCGGAAGCCAAGGCAAACCTCGGGAAGCTGCGCGAGCAGCTCGCCAGCGAGACCTCAACGACCACGTCCACAACGCCTACCACGTCGACCACGTCCGCGCCACGGACAACCGCGACTACGTCGGTTGCGCCAACTCCGACCACGTCGATTACGTCCGTTACGCCAACTCCGACCACGTCGACTACGTCCGCGCCGCGGACAACCACTTCGGCGGCCCCGAGCGTGTCGGCAACGCCAACTACGTCTACGACTTCCGCTACGCGGACAACGCCGACGGTGGGGCCGTCGACAAGCGGGGAGACCTCCACGTCATCGCCTCGTTGCTGCCCGAACTGTGGAGCCACAACACCGCAGTACGAAGCCCCGAGCTACGCGCCCGCAGTGAAACCAAAGAGCGTTGAGGAAGCCCGCGCGGCGCTGGCGACCGCCAAGCAAGAACACAAAATCGCCGAAGCGCTCATGAAGGTTGTGCGCCGCACCGGTTACGCACCAGAAATCAACAAGGCGCAAGCCGAGCTTGACCGCACGTTCTTCCGCGTCGTCGAGGCGCAGGAAAACCTGGACGAGCTGCTGGCAAAGGAGCCGACGCCAACAACCACGGACGTCACTTCTTCTGCTGCGCCATCGTCGGTGACTACTTCGGTCACACCGTCTCCGACCACGTCAGAGGTTTCGACGACCACATCCTCGTCCGCGACCTCGTCCACGTCTTCGTCCGCGTCCTCGGAAGCACCGAAAGCGTCCGCGCCGCGGACAACCGAAACGACTACGGCGGAGCCTTCCACGGAGCCTTCGACTTCCGAGGCGCCGAAGGTGTCCGCGCCGCGGACAACCGAAACCATCGAACCTTCGACCTCGGAGACGTCGAAAGTGTCCGCTCCGCGGACAACTACGCCAACGACTACGCTGGTTGAGCCCGCACCAGAGTCTTCAACAACGCTGACTACGACGGCATCCTCTTCGACGACCGAGTCGACTACCACGTCCGAGTCCGCCGCGCGGACAACTGAGGAAGCCCCAGAGCCGGAGGTGGGGACGTCGACAAGTGAGCCGGCACCCGAGCCGAGCGTTCCGGCGCCTGCGACCTGCGCGAAGGATGGTTCTTCAAGTGGATCCTCCGAGAATTGCGAAGGCAGCTCGAAGGGCGGCATCATCGCGGCGATCCTGGTGCCGCTGCTTGCGCTGCTGGGCGCGGCGGCGTTCTGGGCGAAAGATCACCTCAAGTTCTAGACGCTCGTGGTGTGCAGATTGGGCAGCCAGTGACAAAGGACGCAACCCTGCAAAAGCGCATCCTTATTTCCGCTGGTAGGAAAAGGGCTGGATGTATTGGGTTGCGTGTTTTGTCACTCAGGCCGACTCGGGCCTGCTGAGCCGACGCCAAAACCAGGAATTTGGTAGAGGCCCAAGCAAAAAGCCGCCCGGGAACACCCAGGCGGCTTCAAAGGCAGCAGACTACTTCTTGTAGTTGTCGATGGAGGCCTGCAGGATCTTCTCAGCCTCTGCCTTGTTGCCCCAGCCGGAACCGGAGACTTCCTTGTTCGGCTCGAGGTCCTTGTAGTGGACGAAGAAGTGCTCGATTTCGTCCTTGAGGAACTGGGAGACGTCGTCGATGTCCTGGTAGTGGTCGTAGCGGACGTCGTCGATGACGCAGAGGAGTTTGTCGTCGCCGCCGGCTTCGTCGGTCATCTTGAAGACGCCGATTGGGCGTGCCTTGACGATGACGCCTGGGAAGACGGACTCAGGGAGGATGACGAGGGCGTCCATTGGGTCGCCGTCGTCGGCGAGGGTTTCGTCGATGAAGCCGTAGTCGAGTGGGTAGGCCATCGGGGTGAACAGGTGGCGGTCGAGGTAGACCTTGCCTGTTTCGTGGTCGAGTTCGTACTTGTTGCGGGAACCCTTGGGGATTTCGATGGTGACTTCGACAGCCATGTGCGCTCCTTTTGTAGTCGCGTTGATAATACCGGTACTTATCATACGGGGCTGCGTCGCCGTGTGGGTTTGGGCTACGCTTATGCGCCGTGAAGCTTTGGACTTGGATTGTTGGCGGGGTTGCGTTGGTCGCGGTGGGTGGCGCGGCTGGCTTCGGTGTGGCGGCGCAGCAGGAGTTGGCGCGCATTGAACACGCCCCGGCGTATCAGTTGCCGCAGGCGGAGCCGGTGTTGGTGCCGGCGGTGCCACGCCCGGTGGATGTCGAGGCGCTGCAGGCGCGCCTGGCGGAGCTTGCGGAGGACCCTGCGTTGGGCACGTTCCACGCGCGTGTATCGGACGGCTCGACGGGTGAGGTGCTGTTTGATCGGTTGGCGGGGGAGGCGTTGCGCCCGGCGTCGACGACGAAGATTCTGACGGCTGCGGCGGCGGTGTTGGAGTTGGGGGCGGATGACAGGATCGAGACGCAGGTGGTGAGTGGGGAGCAGCCGGGCTCGGTCGTGATCAAGGCGAATGGTGACGTGTGGCTGGACGCGGAGGCCATCGACCAGCTCGCCACATAACTCAAAAACCAGCAGGTCACCGCCGTCTTCATCGACACCAGCGCGTGGGAAGAGCAGCCGACCATGATGCCGGGTTGGGACCCCGTGGACATCGATGGCGGCTTCGTCGCGCCGCTGGAGCCGGCGATGCTCTCGGGCGGTCGCCTGAACGGGGAGACCGAGGGGGACGTGCCGCGCTCGCATACTCCGGCGTTGGATGTGGCGCAGGCGCTCGCGGACCGCGTGGGCGCCGAGACGGTCGGTCTCGGCCCGGCGCCCGCGGAGGCGGACACGCTGGCAAGTGTGGAGTCGCCGGACCTGGTGCAGCGCCTGCACATGATGATGAAAGAGTCCGACAACGTCTACGCGGAGGCCATCGGCAGGGAGGTGGCGGCCCACGTAGGTATCGACGCCCCCTCCGCCACCCTGCACGTCCTGGCGGAGCACGGCTTTGACACGGACGGCATCACGCTGGTGGACAGCTCTGGCCTGTCGGTGGACAACCGGATCACCCCGCGCATGTTGGACAGCATCCTGAGTGATGCCACCCAGCACGAGCAGCTGCGCCCGATGCTGGACGCGCTGCCGGTCGCGGCCGGCGACGGCACCTTGGCCACCCGCTATGGGGACCTGGCCGGGCGTGGCTGGGTGCGCGCGAAGACGGGCACCCTGGACGAGACGTCCGGGCTGGCCGGCACGGTGACTGCGGAAAGCGGCAACGTGTACACGTTTGCGCTGCTCTCGAATGACTCGGACATTCTGGAGGCGCGCCGGGCGATGGACACGTTCGCTTCGGCGCTGCGGGAGTTCTAGCCATGGAGCCGTTCTGGCCCCGGCGCAGCCCCCACTTTTTGGCGTGCCGGCGCGCAGTGCGCGGGTGGACGGAGCCTGCGGTAATTGGGCTGTCGGGCGGGGCGGACTCGTTGGCGCTGGTAGCGGCGGCCGCAGCGGAACGCTTGGACGTGACGGCGCTGGTGGTGGACCACGGGCTGCAGGAGGGATCGGCGGAGGTGGCCAGGCGCGCGGCGGAGCAGGCGCGGAACTTTGGGGTGCCCGCGGAAATCGCGACCATCCAAATCACACGCACAGGTAAGGGCACGGAGGCCGACGCCCGCCAGGCCCGCTACGCGGCCCTGTTCGAGCACGCCGGCCCCGACCGGGACGTGTGGACGGCCCACACCGCGGACGACCAGGCCGAAACGCTGCTGTTGGGGGCGCTGCGCGGCAACCCGGCGGGGATGGCGCCGCGCGCGGGTCGACTGGTTCGCCCGTTGCTGGGTGTCCGCCGCGCGGACACCGCGGGCGCCTGCGCCGAACTGGGCGTCGCACCCTGGCAGGACCCGATGAACAAGGACGAGCGGTACCGGCGTGTGGCGCTGCGCACCCGGGTGATTCCGCTGCTGGAGGAGATCGTCGGTGGGGAGGTGGTCCCGGCGTTGGCGGGCACGGCGGACCGGATCGCGCAAGCCGCGGCGCAGCTGCAACGCATCACCCCGGCCCCGAACGCCGAAACGCTGGATTGCGCGGAGCTTGCAACACTGCCGCCGGTGGTGAGGAGGGCGGTGTTGGCGGAGTGGGTCGTCGAAAAGCGGGGGGAGGTCAAAGGTGCCCACCTTGCGGCGATTGAAGCCCTGGTGACGAACTGGCGGGGACAAGGTGCGGTGCAGCTCGGCGGGGGAGTGCGGGTGGAGCGGCGCGACGGAACGCTCGTGTTCGCGTAAACGGTTGTCCAAGGTGACGTGAAAGTGGCAAGATGATGAACTGATGCCAACCGAGAAGGGCTTGAGAAAGGGCACCCGATGACCGAGCTGTATGACAAGAAGGATTTCAACGTTGCGCCACACCGCTACGGAGACGACGTAGAGGCGGTGTTGATCCCCGAGGAAGACCTGCAGCGGCGCATCCAAGAGCTGGCTGACATGGTCTCCGAGAAGTACCGCGACTCCGAGCAGGACCTAGTGCTCGTGTGCGTGCTCAAGGGCGCGGTGTTCTTCTTGACGGACTTCGCCCGCAAGCTCTCCATCCCGTGCGAGATGGAGTTCATGGCGGTGTCCTCCTACGGCAGCTCCACCACCTCTTCGGGCGTGGTGCGCATTCTGAAGGACCTGGACAAGGAGATCGAAGGCCGCGACGTGCTCGTGGTCGAGGACATCATCGACTCCGGTTTGACCCTGTCGTGGCTGCTGAAGAACCTGTCGGGGCGTAACCCGAAGAGCCTCGAGGTGATCACGCTGCTGCGTAAGCCTGAGGTGCAGAAGGCCAAGATTGATCTTCTCGACGTCGGCTTCGACATCCCGAACGAGTTCGTCATCGGCTATGGCCTGGACTACGCCGAGCGTTACCGCGACCTGCCGTACGTGGGCACGTTGCACCCTCGCGTCTATTCCGACGCGCCTGAGGACATCTAATACACACAGAAGAGCTGTATGACCAAGAATAAAAACGTGTTGCGGTGGGGCCTGATTGGCGCCACCGTGCTTATTGTTTTGTACCTGCTCACCCTCATCGGGGATGACACCCGCGGCTACCAGCGCGTGGACACGTCGATCGCGATGGAGCAGCTGCAGAACAAGAACGCCAAGGAAGTCCAGATCGACGACCGCGAGCAGCGCGTCCGCATTGACCTGCGGGAGCCGATCAAGGTCGAAGAGCGCGAGGGCGTCGAGCAGATCAGCGCCCAGTACCCGGCGCGCACCACGCCGGAGATCTTCGGCGCGGTGAAGGAAGCCGCCCCGGACAAGTACAAGACGAACGTGACGCAGGAGTCTTTCCTGATGTCGATGCTCGGCTTCATGCTGCCGATGGTGCTGATCTTCGGCCTGTTGTTCTTCTTCATGTACCGCATGCAGGCCGGAGGCGGCATGTTCGGGATTGGGTCGTCGAAGGCGAAGCAGCTGTCGAAGGACAATCCGACGAATACGTTCGCGGACGTCGCGGGTGCGGACGAGGCCGTCGATGAGCTGCAGGAGGTCGTGGACTTCCTCATCGATCCGAAGATTTACGAGTCGCTCGGCGCGAAGATCCCGCGTGGCGTGCTGCTGTACGGCCCGCCTGGCACGGGTAAGACGCTGCTCGCGCGCGCCGTCGCTGGTGAGGCCGGGGTGCCGTTCTACACCATCTCCGGCTCCGACTTCGTGGAGATGTTCGTCGGCGTGGGCGCCTCCCGCGTGCGCGACCTGTTCAAGCAGGCACGCGAGAACTCGCCCTGCATCATCTTTATCGACGAGATTGACGCCGTCGGCCGCCAGCGCGGCTCCGGCATGGGCGGCGGCCACGACGAGCGCGAGCAAACCCTCAACCAGCTGCTGGTTGAGATGGACGGCTTCGGCGACCGCGAGGGCGTGATCCTGATCGCGGCGACGAACCGCCCGGACATCCTGGACCCGGCGCTTTTGCGCCCGGGTCGCTTCGACCGCCAGATCCCGGTGACGAACCCGGACATCGCGGGGCGCGCCCAGATCCTGAAGGTGCACGCGAAGGGCAAGCCGTTGTCCAAGGACGTGGACCTGGATGCGCTGGCGAAGCGCACCGCCGGCATGAGCGGTGCTGACCTGGCCAACGTGCTCAACGAGGCCGCGTTGCTCACCGCCCGCATCGGCGGCAACGTGATCACCCCGGACGCGCTGGAGGAGGCCACGGACCGTGTGATCGGCGGGCCGCGCCGCTCCTCCAAGGTGATCTCGGAGAAGGAGAAGAAGGTCACCGCCTACCACGAGGGCGGGCACACGCTTTCGGCGTGGGCGCTGAAAGACATCGAGCGCGTCTACAAGGTCACCATCCTCGCCCGCGGCCGCACCGGCGGGTTCGCCATGACGGCCGACGAGGACGACAAGGGCATGTACAACCGCGACGAGCTCTTTGCCCAGCTTGTCTTCGCCATGGGCGGGCGCTCCGCGGAGGAGCTCGTCTTCGGCGAGCCGACCACGGGTGCGTCCAACGATATCGAGCAGGCCACCAAGATCGCGCGCGCGATGGTCACCGAGTACGGCATGACCTCGGCGCTCGGCACCGTGAAGTACGGCCAGGCGCAGGGCGACGCCTTCTCCGGCATGGGGGCGGGAGCCAAGATGGAGTCCTCGCCGGAGGTTGCGGCCACGATCGATAAGGAAGTACACACGCTTATCGACGCCGCCCACGCCACCGCCTACGGCATCCTGGAGCAGTACCGCGACCAGCTGGACACCATGGTGTCCAAGCTGCTGGAGAAGGAAACGCTGCGCCGCCAAGACCTCGAAGCGCTCCTCGAGGGCGTGGAGCCGCACCGGCCGGAGCTGCCTGCCTACGACATCCGCTTCGGCCGCCAGTTCGGCCGCGAGCCCGTCAAGACCCCGGTCGAGCTTGCCGAGGAGCGTGGCGAGGAGCCGCCGAAGCGCTTCTCCATCCTTGAGGCGTCGCGTGAGACACGGGAGCGGCGTCGAAAAGAACGGGAGAAGGAGCACGGCGCTCCGCTGCCACCGCCGCCTGCGGGAGGCGCCTCGACCTACGGCGGGCCGAAGCCGCCGAGCGACTGGACGTACCCGGGCGCGCCGAAGCGTGAGCCCGCGCCGGAGCCAAAGCCTGAGCCGGATACGCACCCGGGCATGGACAACTACCGCCCGGACGAGGAGATCGGGTTCCGCCTGCCGGAGCACGAGCGGCCCGACCGGCCCGACCGATCGTCTGAGGAAGAAACCAAACAGCTGCCACGACACAGGAGCAACGAGGATGACCAGTAAGTTCGACCGCGCCCGCGCCGAAGCCGCGGTGCGCGAACTCCTCATCGCAGTCGGCGAGGACCCGGACCGTGAGGGGCTGAAGGAAACCCCGGCGCGGGTTGCGAAGGCGTACGAGGAAGTGTTCGCGGGGCTGCACCAGGACCCGACCGCTGTGCTGGAGAAGACGTTCGCGGAGGACTACCGGGAGCTCGTGCTGGTGCGCGACATCCCGGTGTACTCCACGTGTGAGCACCACCTGGTGCCATTCTTTGGCAAGGCGCACGTCGGCTACATCCCGGGCAAGGAAGGCAAGGTCACGGGCCTGTCGAAGCTCGCCCGCCTGGCCGATATGTACGCGAAGCGGCCACAGGTGCAGGAGCGGTTGACGGCGCAGATTGCGGATGCGATCGTCGATAAGCTGGGGGCTTCCGCCGTGATTGTGGTGCTGGAGTGCGAGCACCTGTGCATGGCGATGCGGGGCATCCGCAAGCCTGGTGCCGTGACGACGACCTCCGCGGTGCGCGGCGGCTTCCAGAAGAACGCCGCCTCCCGGGCCGAGGTCTTGAGCCTGATAAGGAGCTAACAATGGTCAGTGTGCAGGATCTCACCGCGCCGGGGCGCACGACGGTGATGGGCATCGTCAACGTCACGGAAGATTCGTTCTCGGACGGCGGGAAGTGGCTCGCAGTTGACGACGCCCTCTCGCACGCCCACGAGCTGGTCCGCCTGGGCGCGGACATCATCGACGTGGGCGCGGAGTCGACGAGGCCGGGCGCGACGCGTGTGCCCGCCGAGGTTGAAGCGGCGCGCGTGGCCCCGGTGATCCGGGCCCTTCACGAAGACGGCATCCGCACTTCCGTGGATACGATGCGCGCCGCCACCGCACAGGCCGCCGCCGAGGCCGGCGTGGACCTCATCAATGACGTTTCCGGCGGGCTCGCGGACCCGGACATGTACGCCACGATGGCGCGCACGGATCTGCCGGTGTGCCTGATGCACTGGCGTGCCCAGCAGTTCGTGAACGCCTCCGGTGCCGCCGACCACGGCGGGGACGTGGTGGCTGACGTGCTCGGCCTCTTCGACGAGCTGGTTGCCAACGCCACGGCCGCTGGGGTGCGCCCGGAGCAGATCACGCTGGACCCGGGCCTCGGCTTTGCCAAGACCCCGCAAGAGAACTGGCAGCTGCTGCAGGCCCTGCCCGCGCTCATGGACTGCGGCTACCCGCTGCTGGTGGGGGCCAGCCGCAAGCGCTTCCTCACCGGGGTGCGCGCCGCCCGCGGGCTCGAGCGTGTGCCCAGGCCGGCGCCTGGTGCGTGCGCGTGCACGAGGTGGCCGTCTCCCGCGATGCCGTGGACGTGGCCGCCGCGTGGAAGGCGGGCAACCTTGGCTGACCGCATTGAGCTCAAAGGCCTGTCCGTCTACGCGCACCACGGCGTGCTGCCGCACGAGCGCGAGCACGGGCAGCGCTTCCTGCTGGACATCACCTGCTGGCTCGACTTCGCAGGCGCCGCCGCTACCGATGACCTGACCCAGACGATGAACTACGCGGAGCTAGCCCAGCTGGCCAGCGACATCGCCTCGGGCACGCCGCGCCAGCTCATCGAGACGGTGGCCACCGAGATCGCCGAGGCCGCCATGGAGCGCTTCGACATCCTGCACGCGGTGGAGGTCACGCTGCACAAGCCGCACGCGCCGATCCCGCTTCCCTTCGAGGACGTCGCCGTGGTGGCACGCCGTTCCCGTAAACGGATGGGGGCCCGCTGATGCGCGCGGTGATTTCGGCAGGCTCCAACATGGAGGACTCGCGTGCCCACCTGCAGTCGGTCGCCGACGAGTTCGCCGCCGAGCTCCTCGACGCAAGCTCGATTTACGCCACCGCGCCCTGGGGCGGGGTGGAGCAGCCAGACTTTCTCAACCAGAGCTTTCTTATCGAAACCGACAGCGACGACCCCTACAGCCTCCTTGCCCGCTGCCAGCGCCTGGAGCAGCAGGCGAACCGGGTGCGCGACGTGCGCTGGGGCCCGCGCACGCTGGACGTGGACATCATCGACTTCGAGGGCTACCGCAGCGACGACCCTGAGCTGACGCTGCCGCACCCACGCGCGCACCTGCGCGAGTTCGTGCTGGTTCCTTGGCTGGAGATTGACCCGCACGCCAAGCTGCTCGATCGCCCGGTCAGCGAGATTCTCGCGGAGCTGGAGCCGCAGGGGGTTCGCAAGCTGTGAAACGCACGCCGCTGTCCGGAGTGATCGCCGTGTTCGGGTTTTGTACCGCCGCGGCGTTCATTGTGGTGCGCCGCCTGTTCGGCCTGCTTGAGTCGCTGAACATGGTGGTGCCGCTGAGCCTCTGGATCGTCGCCGCGGTGTGTTTCTACGTTGCGTTCATGGTGCACAAGCGCCGTGATGAGGGCAAGGTTGGCCTGGATCGCAGCCAGCTCAACCCGATGATGGCGGCGAACTTCATGCTGTTTGGCAAGGCCTGCACCTGGGCAGGCGCGGTCAGCGGCGGGCTGTATGCGGGGTGCCTGCTCTTCGTGCTGCCCCGGATGCACGTGCTGATGGCCGCGGCGCAGGACGTGCCGCCCTTGGTCTCCGGGGCGTTGGGCGGCGTCACGCTGGCGGTGGCCGGTGTCGTGCTGGAACGGGTGTGTGAGGTGTCGCCACCCTCAAGTGGAGAACAGGTTAGCTAAGGTAGTGGGCATGAAAAATACTTGGGTGATTGTTCCATTTGTGGCTGCGCTTGCAGGCACAGTGGTGATGTTGTTTACCAACTCCGCGAACATACTCAAGCTTTCGCTGATCCTGGCGCTGTGGGCCGCCGTCGCGGGCCTCATCGTGATCTACCGCCTGCGCCGCGACAACGAGGAGGCCACGCGCCTGCAGGAGGAGCGGGAGAAGACGTTCGCCGCAGAGCTCGAGGCCGCGCGCGCTGGCGCACCCTCGGGTGTCGACGCCCCCTCCGAGGAATTGCTGCGCGACATCCAGGAGGAGCTGCGCTCCCTGCGCTCCACGATTGAGGAGATGAGCGGGCACGTCTTCGAGTACGAGCCCGCCGCCGTGCACGCCGCGGCGCGCCGCATCCAGGAGATTGAGTCCTTCACACAGCCGGCCTACGAGCCGTCCGACGACCGCCCGGCCGGGGCGCCGTCCTCCGACGCGATCGCCGGGCGCATTGGCAGCCAGCCGAGTCGGGAGACGCAGAACCCGCTCACGGCGCTGATTAGCGAGCACCAGGCGAAGCAAGAAGCGCAGGAAGCGCAAGAAGCACAAGAAGCGCAGAAGCCGGCGCCTGAACCGACACCAATCCCGGAGCCTGAGCCCGTACCCGAGCCAGTGCCTGAGTCGGAGCCCGAGCCAGCACCACAACCAGAGCCTGAGCCTGAGCACGGCCGCCACGAGCAGCCCGCCGCTGGGGCCACTGAGGTCATCGAGGCCGTGCCGGAACCAGCCCCGCGTGTTGGGGGACGCCGCCGCCGTGACGCGGCTGGCGAGAACGCTGTTTCCGTCGCCGAGCTGCTAGCGCGCCGCAACAAATGAGCCCAACGCTGACTATCGCCGCCTGGCGCGGCCCCAGTGCGCTGAGTGATCAGCTCGCGCGCGCCGGGCACCGCGTGACGATCTTCGAGCTTGAAGACGCCCCCGACGGCGACACCCGCGTCAAATTCACCCACCGCGGCATGCACCCGCACGAGGAAGGCTACGAGGAGGCCGCCGCCGACCTGGTGCTCCTCGAGGGCTCCGCTGACTTCATCGAACGTGCCGCCGCCGAGTGCGCGCCGTTCGTGCGCCCGAGGCAGATGTTCTGGCACACCAACCTGGACCACGGCGCCCAGCTCCTCGACGAGGTTGAGGTCGCAGGGGCAGTCGTCATGTGCGCGCATAACATCGCAGACAACGTGTGGGTCACCTCCGCCGCAGACGAGCTGGGGGAGACCGTGATCGCGCTGCTGCTCGGGGAGCTCGGGCAGGTCACCATGCCGATCACGGATGCGGATCGCCCACTGGTGGCCACCGCCCAACACCTGCGCGCCCTGCAGCGCGTCGTCCAGGAGGACGCGCTTGCGCTGCTGCGGCAGGCCAACCCCAACTTCGAGGCGGTCGCGGACGCCTTCGACGGCGCCGAGCTGCCGCCGCTGCGCCCGCTCGACCGAGAGCCGGTTGGGGGAGAAGGGGTGCGTCGACTAGTAGAAGTATTGGAGCGCCGCGCGGCGCAGCAACGAGAGGAAGACCTGTGACTTTTGAACCGGGCAACGCGGTTGTCGTGCGTGATGAGCAGCTGCTGGCCACCTACGGGCGCGCATTCCGCAAGATTGGCAAGACGATCGCGGTCGTGCCGCTGGGCGCCGACGTGCACGCCGGGCACATCGAGCTGATCCGGGCGGCGAAGTCGCTGCTCGGCGCGTACGTGTTTGTCACCTACTCCGGCGAGGAGGTGCCCGAGACTTTCCGCAACGAGGGCGTCGACGTGGTCTTCCACGGCGAGCTGCGCACCGCCGTGAGCGTGCGCACCGGGATGGAGCACCTCGACGACGCCGACGCCATGGCGCACGACGTCGCCCGCATCCTGGCGGTGCTCAACGCCACCCATGCCACCGACCTGGTGATGGGGGAGAAGGACTTCGAGCTGCTCGTGGCCACACAGCTGGCCGTGTCTGGGCTGCGCATGGAGGTCAAGCTGCACAGCGTGCCTACCGTGCGCATGCCGAACGGGCTGGCGCTTTCGCTGCGCAACGAGCGAGTCGCTGAAGACGCCCACGACCAGGCGCTTGCGCTGTCCGCGGCGCTGACCGCCGGGGCCCACGCCGCCGAGCTCCGCCGGCGTCGCGGAGGGCGCCGGCGGCCAGGGGCGGGTGAGGCGGGCCGGCGCGGGGGGGGGAGGGGGGGGGCGCGCGGCCGGGAGGGCCGGCGCGGACCGGGGCTCGTAGACACAGCGAGAGGGGGAGAAGAGAGCGGGGTTGCACAGGCGTACCTCGCCGTGCGCGACCTGGCTATGCGCGAGGCCCCTGCCCAGGGCGACGCCCGACTGCTCGCCGCGATCGACCTGCCCGCCACCGACGGTGGCACGGTGCGCCTCCACGACAACGTTGGCCTGCCGCTTGGCATTGGGTTCAAACACATCGAAGACTAGGGCGGAAAGACGAGGGCCATAGCGAGAAACGGCGAGTTATTCGCTACACTCTTTGGCATGCCTATAGACCTGATTGCTGGAATCCTGAACGAGCGCTTCGGCATGGACTTCACCCCCGAGCAAGTCCAAGCCACAGGGCGCACCGAAGACTCGCAGCTCTTCGTCGCCAGCAATGATGCAGGCCAGGCCGTCGAAGTCGAGCTTTTCGACGCCGCCCAGCCCGAAAACCAACGCCGCGATATCGCAGGCCTGAACCGGGCGCTTGCCGCCTCGAACCACCCCGGCGCGTTCCAGCCGCGCAGTGCCGGCTACACCGACGACGGCCACCTCTACGTACTGCGCGAAGCCCCGACCGGCGCTTCGCTCGCCCGCCTGATCGCCGACAAGCGTGCTGACGGCGGCGTGTTCACCCCCGCCGAGGCCCGCGAGCTGCTCATCGGCGTGGCTGAAGCCATCGACGACTACGACGCCCAGGGCCTCGGCGCGTTCGTGGCCCGCTCCGTGGACGCCTCCCGGATGCTGGTGCAGCCAGCCTGGTCCAGCGTCCCCGTCAAGCTCACCCTGGTCGGCCCGACGGCCACCGCACCCGAGCACGCCGAGGAGCAACACGCGGCGAACGTTGCAAGCTTCATTGAACTGTTTAACTCTATGACCGGCCTGGACGTCGACGAGGACGCCGCCAACGCCGCCACCGGCTGCGTCGGCTACCTCAACGCCGTCGCCGGTGAACCCCTCGATGAGCCGGAGGTGTCCCCGGTCGCGCCGGGCGCCACCGACGGTTACCGCCAGCCACCGCAGCCCTACCCGTACGGCCCGACCGGCGAGTACGTCCGCCCAGAAGACGAGAAGAAGTTCAAGCTCTGGCCGTGGATCGCGGCCATCGTGGCGCTGCTGCTCATCGCCGCAGGCGGCATCTGGTACTGGATGCAGCACCGCGGTGAGGAGTGGGTCGGCGTCGAGGCCGAAATCGCCGAGACATACCCAGGCATCGTGTCCGACAAGGCCGAGCAGAAAGGCTGGCACGGCCTGATCTGCGAGTCCGCGACCCCGGACGAGGGTCAAGAGGGCAAGATCAGGTGCTCGGATGAGACGTTGGGAGTTTCCGTCGCAAAGTATGTGTCCTCTGATGCGCTCGATCGCGTCCTGCCGGACCCGAAGGAAGCCGTCGTGCTGGGCTCCGGCGAGTGCCTCATCTACGACTACCAGCTTCCCGACGCCACCCCGCCGGCCTTCGTGCTGACCCCGCGCACCGAGCGCGAGTACATGGTGGTCATCAACGGCGATGATGCCGAGGCACAGCGCCTCGACCTGCCTCTCTGTGCCCCAGTTGCTGACGAGGAGTAGCCTTAGCGGGCTATGAAATCAACGAACCCAGTACTGCTTATTGGAGTGCTGGTGGTCTCTGCGATGATGATGATCTTCAACGAGACCACCGTCGCTGTTGCCCTGCCCGCAATCATGGCGGACTTCGGCGTACCCGCCGATACGGCCCAGTGGCTGATGACCGGCTTCCTGCTCACCATGTCCGTGGCGATCCCGGCCTCCGGCTTCGTCATCCAGCGCCTCAGCACCCGCGCCGTCTACTTCGCCTCGATGGCGCTGTTCATCATCGGCTGCGTCATGGCGGCCACCGCGCCCTCGTTCGGGGTGTTGCTCGCCGCGCGCGTGGTGCAGGCACTTGGCACGGCGGCGATGTTGCCGCTGCTCATGACGGTTACCGTGACGGTGGTCGCCCCGCAGCGCCGCGGCACGGTGATGGGACTCAACGCGGTGGTGATGTCGGTGGCGCCCGCCCTTGGCCCCACGCTCGCCGGCTTCGTGCTCGGCGCGTTTACCTGGCACCACATCTTCTGGGTGATGGTGCCCATCCCAGCCGTGGCGGTGCTGCTCGCGGTGTTCGCCCTCCCGAACGTCGGCGAGCGTCACGACGCCCCACTCGACATCCTGTCGGTCCTTCTTTCAGCACTCGCATTCGGCGGTCTTGTCTACGGCTTATCGACGATCACCGCCCTGCTCACCGGCGATTCTTGGAACCCTGCCGCGGCCCTGGTCATCGGCGCGGTGTTCCTGGTGCTGTTCGTGCGCAGGCAGCTGCGACTGGCGCCAACCGGGCGCGCGCTGCTTGACCTCAGCGTCTTTACCCACCGCAACTTCGCCTTCTCCGTTGTGGGCGTGTTCATCGCCTTCGGCATCCTGCTGGGCACCGTGAACATCCTGCCCGTCTACATGCAGGTCGGCCTGGGGATTTCCACGGTGGCCACCGGTCTGATCCTGCTGCCCGGCGGTATCGCGCAGGGCGTCGCGTCCCCAATTGCGGGGCGCTGCTACGACGCCTACGGCCCACGCCCCCTGGCCATCCCGGGTGCGGTGCTGATGTTGGCCTCCCAGTGGATCCTCGTGGCCATCCTCGCCGATGACACCCCACAGTGGCAGCTCGTCGCCGTGCTGATCCTCGTCAACGTGGCGATGTCCATGATCATGACCCCGCTCATGACCGTGTCACTGTCCTCGCTGCCGTCGCAGCTCTACGCCCACGGCTCCGCGGCGCTCAACACGCTGCAGCAGCTCGGCGGGGCGGCGGGCACCGCGGTGTTCATCGCAACGATGACCATGGGCACCCAGGCCACCGGCAGCGCCTCCGACGGGACGGCGCGCGCGTTCGTCGTTGGTGGCGTCGGCATGCTGCTCGTCGTTGTAGCCGTGTGCTTCGTGGGAGGCAAGCCGAATACACGACTAATTGACCACGGCTGACCCGGACCGACTAGGCTAGGTCAGCGTGAAGAATCAAACAACGCAGGACCTCTCCGAACAGCAACAGTTCCGTCGTGCGAAGCGCGAAAAGCTTCTCGCCGAAGGCCGCGACGCCTACCCGGTCGTCGTCGACCGCACGACCTCCTTGCGCGAGCTGCGCCAGAAGTACCGTGCCGTGCCCGAGGGCGAAGGTGACGGCAAGTTCAACCTCGCGCCGGGCGAAGAGACCCAGGACGTCGTCGCCGTCGCGGGCCGCATTATGTTCCAGCGCAACACCGGCAAGCTCTGCTTCGCCACCCTCCAGGAGGGCGACGGCACCCAGCTGCAGGTCATGCTTTCCCTCGCAGAGGTAGGAGAGGAGGCGCTCGCGTCCTGGAAGGCCGACACCGACCTCGGCGACATCGTCTCCGTGCGCGGCCGCGTCATCGCCTCCCGTCGTGGCGAGCTCTCCGTCCAGGCGCAGTCCTGGCAGATGGCGTCCAAGGCGCTACGCCCACTTCCTGTCGCGTTCGCTGACATGAACGAGGAGCAGCGCGTCCGCCACCGCTACACCGACCTCATCATGCGCGAGGACGCCCGCAAGAACGCCATGACCCGCATCAAGGTCATCGCAGCTGTGCGCAAGTTCCTCACCGGTCACGACTTCGTCGAGGTCGAGACACCGATGCTGCAGACCCTGCACGGCGGCGCCGCAGCCCGTCCGTTCATTACCCGCTCCAACGCGCTCGATATGGATCTTTACCTGCGCATTGCGCCGGAGCTCTACCTCAAGCGCTGCGTCGTCGGCGGCATTGAGCGCGTCTTCGAACTCAACCGCAACTTCCGCAACGAGGGCGTCGACTCTTCCCACTCGCCCGAGTTCACCATGCTCGAGACTTACCAAGCGTGGGGCACCTACAAGGACGGCGCGAAGACCATGCAGGAACTCGTGCAGTTCTGCGCGAAGGAAGTCTTCGGCTCCACCACCGTCACCCTTCCAGACGGCACCGAGTACGACTTCGGCGGCGAGTGGAAGGTCATGGAGATGTACCCTTCCCTCAACGAGGCGCTGCAGCGCAAGTTCCCGGGCCAGCCTGAGGTCACCATCGAGTCCTCCGTGGAGGAACTGAAGGGCATCGCTGACGTCATCGGCCTGAAGGTGCCGAAGGATGAGGGCTGGCTGCACGGCAAGCTCGTCGAGGAGATCTGGGAGCACCTCTGCTCCGACCAGCTGTACGAGCCGACCTTCGTGATCAACTTCCCAGTCGAGACGTCCCCGCTGACCCGCGACCACCGCGAGCAGCCCGGCGTCACCGAGAAGTTCGACCTCTACGTCCGCGGCTTCGAGCTGGCCACCGGCTACTCCGAACTTGTCGACCCCGTCATCCAGCGCGAACGCTTCGAAGACCAGGCCCGCCTCGCCGCACACGGCGACGACGAAGCCATGGTCCTCGACGAGGACTTCCTCGCCGCGATGGAGCAGGGCATGCCGCCAACCGCCGGTTGCGGTATGGGCATCGACCGCCTGTTGATGGCCCTGACCGGCCTGGGCATCCGCGAGACAGTCCTGTTCCCGCTGGTGAAGCCGGAGGCGTAGGGCTAGTTCGCTTGGGTTTAGATGGGCCCGGCGCTTGGGATTTTGTGTTTTCCCAGGCCGCCGGGCTTTTTGCTTGGCCACGTTCGCGTGCTGCTGTGGAAAAGTTCCCCGTGGCTTGGCTGGGCGCGCACCAAATTCCCGCCTATTAAAACGCTAGCCCTTTGTTGACCAGCTGTTATTCTGATAGCACTTTTTAAAATTCGGGGATCTGGTGCGCAGTTCAGCTTGGCGGCCGTGAACTTTCTGCTTGTGTCCTACTTCAGCGGGATCCCATTGGCGTCGGTGTCGTAGCCTCCGCCGCCGACGAGCACCATGATCATCTCGATGATGCACCACACCCACAGTGCGAAGAAGATCGGGGTGGAAACGATCCAGCCGACGAATGGGATCAGGCTGAAGAGGCTGCCGGTCAGGAAGAGCCCCACTTTGGTGACTCCCCGGAAGTTCTGCCCAAGGTAGAAGTTGCCGATGCCAAACGAGCCGAGGAAGAAGAACAACGCCGCCGCGAGGAACTTGTTCTTTTGGGGCGCGGCGTACCCGTATGCAGACTGCATTTGTGCAGGTGCGAACTGTTGCATCTGCGGTTGCCCGTACGGTGAACCCTGCCCAAACTGGCCGAATTGCCCAGTCTGCCCGTACTGCCCGAACCCTTGGAACTGGTTGGTTGGCTGCGTGATTGGGAGGCCGTCTTTGTCGTACATGGGCTGTTGGTTGGTCATGTGAGTCCTCAATTCAAGGCGGTCGGCAATGGTGTATTCCGTAGTGTAGTTCATTCGTGTCCCTTTGTATCGGTATGATGCGCAGAGTTAGGCAGCAGAGTTAGTCAACAGTGATGGGCGTAAGGCGATTCGATGGTGAAGCAGGTTTCGTTGTGGGTGTGGGTGCTCGTTGGGGTGCTCGCAGCCGCGAGTGGGCTCAGTGAGGTTTTTGGCAGTGCGGCGCGCGGCGAGTTGCTGGATGTCGGCGTGTTTCGCGACGCCGGCAACGCCCTGATCAGCGGCGCCGACCTGTACGACGACTTCCCGACTCGTAGCGGATTCCGCTTCATCTACCCGCCGTTCGCGGCCTTGCTGTTTGTTCCGCTGACGTGGATGCCTGAGCCGGTGATGGACGTGGTGTGGACGTTGGCGACGATGGCGTGCGTGGCGCTCATTTCGTGGTTGGCGCTGCGCAGGCTGGACGTGAAGGTGACCCCGCTGGTGTTGGTGGGGGTGATTGCGTGGTCCTTGGCGATTGATCCGTTGCAGGCGAATTTCTTCTTCGGCCAGATTAACGTGTTTTTGTTCGCGCTGGTCGTGGTGGATGTGCTGGGCTTGTTGCCGCGGCAGTTGCGCGGTGTAGGTGTGGGTATTGCGGCCGGGATTAAGATCACGCCGGCGGCGTTCGCGATTTTGTTCTTGGTGAAGAAAGATTGGGCGTCGGTGGCGCGTGCGGCCGGGACGTTTGTGGGCACGATTCTGATTGGTGTGCTGATGCGTCCGGCGGAGACCTGGTACTACTTCACCGACGAGTTCTTCAACACCGACCGCGGCGGCAACGCGATGTACCCGCCGAACCAGGCGCTGTCCGGCCTGTTCGCGCGTGCGGGGCTGGAGGCCCCGACCGGCGTTATCTTCCTGGTCTTCGCGCTGCTTACGGGCTTGGGTGCGTGGTACCTGCTGCGTCGCGGCCTGGATGTGCATGCGTTGTTCTTCGTCGCGCTGGGCATTAGCGTGGGTGGGCCGTACGCGGTGTCGCACCACTTCTCCTGCGTGATGTTGGCGGTCCCGCTGATTTTTGCGGCGGTGCCGTCGGTGTGGAAGCTCGCGTACGTGCTCTACGTCGCGGTGCTGTTTGTGCCGTCGTACCAGCTCTACCCAGAGGTTGATGCCTACAGCTTCTCGACGCCCCTTTGGTACATGGGCAACCTGATCGGGTTGGCGTCGTTGGTGATGTGGGCGGCACTGCTGCTGGAGCGTTGGTTCCCAGCTGAGAGCAAGCTTATTGCACACCAAAACGTTCCGGCATATAGTGGAACGTAATACCAACCACAGGGTTGTTACCTGCCGGGTTCGGCGGGGCAAGACCTGGGACGTTTTCGCGTCCCGGGTCTTTTTTCATCCCTGGTTCTATGAAGAAAAGGAGTGAACATGGCAACCAAGCAGGCCGGCTTGCAGGAGCAGGCGGCGGATATCCTTGCGGGGATTGGCGGTGCGGACAACATTGCGTCCTTTACGCACTGCGCGACCCGTTTGCGTTTCGAGCTCAACGACGCCTCCCTGGCTGACAAGGAGCGTCTCGAGGCGAACCCGAAGGTGATGGGTGCGGTGCCGCAGGGCGGGTCGCACTACCAGGTGATTGTTGGCGGGGATGTCGCGACGGTGTACAACGCGATGAATAACCTGCCGGAGATGCAGTCGCGTGGCAGCCAGAGCAACGACGACGTGAAGGCGGCCCAGCGCGCGAAGGCGCAGGGCAAGGTGCCGTGGATGGACGCCTTCTTCGAGTACCTCTCGGATTCCTTTAGGCCGATTCTGGGTGTGTTGCTTGGGGCGTCGTTAATTATTGCGTTTGCTGCAGTGATGGACGCGCTGGGATTTGTTGACTTCCGTGCGGAGGTCAAGACGCCGGGTTGGCAGTTCGTCGACGCGATGTGGCGCTCGGTGTTTTACTTCCTGCCGGTGATGGTTGCGTACAACGCGGGCAAGAAGCTCAACATTGAGCCGTGGGTGCCTGCCGCTGTCATCCTGGCGCTGTTCACCCCTGAGTTCATGGGGCTGGCGAGCCACCCGGATGCCGTGGTTGAGACGAATAACCTGCTCGGCACCGAGGTCAGCCGCGTGACGGTGATGGGCCTGCCGATGCTGCTGCCTGACTACGGTGGCAACGTGTTCGTGCCGCTGATCATGGCGGTCGTGGCGGCCCTGGTGTACAAGGGCTTCCAGAAGATCATTCCGTCCGCGGTCCACATGGTGTTCGTGCCGTTCCTCACCTTGCTTGTGATGATCCCGGTTACCGCGATCGTGATTGGCCCGCTCGGCTACGCGCTCGGCGCATGGATTGGTGTTGGCCTCGCATGGCTCAATGGCAATGCGCCATTCGTGTTCGCCATCCTGATCCCAATGCTGTACCCGTTCCTGGTGCCGCTCGGCCTGCACTGGCCGCTCAACGCCCTCATGCTGGTCAACATTCAGACCCTGGGCTACGACTTCATCCAGGGCCCAATGGGTGCTTGGAACTTCGCCTGCTTCGGTGCAACCGCTGCTGTGTTCGCGCTCTCGCTGCGCGATAAGGATCCAGTCATGCGCCAGACCTCCGGGTCGGCGCTGGCAGCTGGTCTGTTCGGTGGTATTTCGGAGCCGTCCCTCTACGGTATTCACCTGCGCTACAAGAGGATCTACCCGCGCATGCTGGTGGGCTGCTTCACCGGTGGCCTGACCATCGCGATCCTGGGCACCCCGTTCGGCGGCGTGCAGACCAACGCGTTCGTGTTCACCTCGCTTTTGACCACCGTGGTCTTCAGCCCGATGTGGGTCTACGTCATCGCGATTGCGGTCGCGTTCTTCACCGCGTTCTTCGTCATCTACTTCACCGACTACCGCACGCCGGAAGAGCGTGAAGAGGCCCTGGCTCGCGCACGTGCAGCGCAGGAGGAAAAAGAGCAGGAGGAAGCTCCGGCAGTTGCGGCATGGTCTTTATACACAACTAGTCGTGGATAAGAGTCAGAGGCCGTAGTGCTTTCCCTTGAAGAATCAGTTCTCCAGCAAGGACTGTGCGTGCTCCGGCAGTTGCGGCAGCGGCTCCGGCGGCGGCCGCTCCAGCCGCTGCAGCAGCAGAGGCCGACGAGCCGGCGGCCCCTGCAGCGGACACACGCGAGGTCACCGCGCCGATCGCAGGCAAGGTTGTCCCGATGGACCAGATCCAGGACGCCGCGTTCGCATCCGGTGCGCTCGGCCAGGCGATTGGTGTGCTGCCGGAAGGCGGCGTCGAGAAGGTTGTGGCGCCGGTTGCTGGCAAGGTGATCTCTGTCGCGAAGACGGGGCACGCCTACGGCATCAAGACTGACGACGGCGTCGAGGTCCTCGTCCACATCGGCATTGACACCGTCAAGCTGAAGGGTGAAGGCTTCACCCCGCTCGTGGAGAAGAAGCAGCGCGTCGAGATTGGCGACGCCCTCGCGGACGTCGACTTCGGCGCAATCGCAGGTCACGGCGTGGACACCACGGTGATCGTGACCGTGGTCAACTCCAAGTCGCTGGCCGCTGTGGAAGATATCGCCACTGGTGAGGCCGAGGTCGGCCAGCCACTGTTGGGGGTAACCAAGTAGGGTCGAACACATGCAAATACTGCGCATCTTTAACAACAACGTCGTCCTGGCCCGCCGCGGGTCGGAGGATGTTGTGGTGACCGGTCGAGGCATCGCCTTTGGGGCAAAGAAGGGCGACGTCCTCGACGAGTCGAAGGTGCAGCGAGTATTTGTTCCGGCGGATGGTCGGGACCCGGACCACTCCGGCCAAATGATTGCCGGGCTTCCCGCCGAAGATATACACCGTGTGACCGCAGCGTTGGAGGCCGTGGGCGCAAAGCCCAGCATCACGCTGGTCACCGCGGTGACGGACCACATTATTAATGCACTTGAGCGGGCCTCCCGCGGCGAAGAGATCGCCTACCCGTTGCGCGCCGAGGTCCAGCACTTGTACCCAGCAGAGTATGCACAGGGCGAACGCCTGCTGGAGCACATCAACATTCTTTTCGACGCCACCCTGCCCACCACCGAAGCCACCGCGCTTGCGATGCACCTGGTCAACGCCGGTTTCAACACCGGTGACCTGGCGCATACGTACCGGATGACGGGGTTGATTCAGCAGATGATGCAGATCATTGCGGCTGAGTTTGGGGTGGAGTTCGAAGCGGCGTCGATAAATGTGGCCCGGTTTATTACACACATTCGTTATTTGTTTGTTCGCCTTGAGCAGGGGAAACAACTCGAGCGCGGAAATTCTCCGCTGGCGCGTGAGTTGACGCGCAGTTACCCGCGGGAAGTTGAGTGCGCCCGAAAAGTGGCCGCTGTAGTGGAGCTTCGCTTCGATACAGCGTTGACAGAAGATGAAATTGCGTACCTTGCTCTGCACATTGCGCGCCTCAGCGCGTACCATCAAATGTAATACCATTAGCTTGATTGCTGAAAGGACACACTCATGACTGACCGCACCGTCTTGTATGGGATCGGGGTTTCCTCAGGTACCGCCTCTGGCCCGGTCGCAGTTGTTACCCCCGCCGTTGGTATCGACGAGCACGAACAACCATGCACCGACCCAGACGCTGACGGCGAGCGTGTCGTCGCGGTCCTGGAAGAAGTCTCCGCGTCCCTGACGGCGCGCGCAGAGCACGCAAACTCCGAAACATCCAAGGCTGTCCTTGAGGCCACCGCCGCCTTGGCGAAGGACCGTGGCCTGGTGCGCGGCATTAAGAAAGAGCTGAAGAAGGGCAGCGGCGTGACCAAGGCGGTCCACGACGCGGTGGAGGCCTACGCGGCGAAGTTCCGCAAGCTCGGCGGCTACATGGCTGAGCGCGTCACCGACCTCTACGACATCCGCGACCGCGCCACCGCGCGCCTGCGCGGGCTGCCGGAGCCGGGCGTTCCAGCGCTGACCGAGCCGTCCGTGCTCGTCGCGAACGACCTTGCACCTGCTGAGACGGCCACGCTGGATCCGGAGTTGGTCGTCGGCATCGTGACGGAGGCCGGCGGCGCGACATCGCATACGGCGATCCTCGCCGCGCAGCTCGGCATCCCCGCAGCGGTGCAGGTCAAGGGCATTAGCGAAGCGCTTGTCGACGCCCCAGCGATCGCCCTCGACGGCGGCGTCGGCGAAGTGATCGTCGCCCCGAACGAGTCGGACGTCGCCGAACTCGAAGAGCGGTCCCGCCGCCGCGCCGCTGCGCTGGCTGGTTCCTCCGGTGAGGGTGCCACCCGCGACGGCTACCGCGTGAAGCTGCTGGCCAACATCGGCACCGCGGACGACGCCGCAAAGGCCTCCGGCTACGACCTGGAAGGTTCCGGCCTGTTCCGCACCGAGTTCCTCTTCCTGGACCGCGACTCTGCCCCGAGCGTCGAGGAGCAGACCGAGACGTACACCAAGGTGCTGCGCGCATTCGGTGACCGCCGCGTCGTCGTGCGCACCCTGGACGCCGGTGCCGACAAGCCGCTGTCCTTCGCCGACCTCGGCGAGGAAGAGAATCCGGCACTGGGCCGTCGCGGCCTGCGCCTGTCCATGGCCCGCGAAGACCTCCTCGACGACCAGCTCAAGGCGCTGGCCGCAGCACACAAGGCTGTCCCGGAGGCTGAACTGTGGGTGATGGCCCCAATGGTGGCCACGGTCGAGGAGACCCGCTGGTTCACGGAGCGCGCACGCGCCCACGGCCTGCCGAAGGTCGGCGTGATGGTGGAGACTCCCGCGGCCGCGATCCGCTCCTCCCACATCCTGGACATCGCGGACTTCGCATCCATCGGCACCAATGACCTGTCGCAGTACACCATGGCTGCCGACCGCATGCAGGGCGAGCTGGCAGAGCTGCTCACCCCGTGGCAGCCGGCAACGCTGGCCATGATCCGTGAGACCTGCCGCGGCGGCGAAGCCACCGGCAAGTCCATCGGCGTGTGCGGCGAGGCAGGCGGCGACCCGCTCATGGCGCTCGTCCTCGTCGGCCTGGGCGTGAGCTCCCTGTCCATGGCGCCGGGCAAGGTCAACGCGGTGCGCGCCGCGCTGCGCCTGCACGACCGTGACACCTGCCGCCAGATGGCGAACTTTGCCGTCGACGCCCCGACCGCGAAGGAAGCACGCGAGAACGTGCTCAAGATCGCGGATCCGGTGCTGCGCGACCTGCTCTAAACTGCCCGGTTGGGGCCGGAGGAGGCGTCCAAAAGCTTCTGTTCGCTACGAGCGAACATCCGGCCTGAGCTGGTGCAATGGCCCCTTAATTCATGAAGTGACGCCCTCGGCGGGACGATGTGTCCGCCGGGGGCGTTATGGTTGGTGACAACTCTTTAAAAACCGTTATTAGTAAGGGGTCAGCCAGTTGTTTGAGAGGTTTACCGATAGGGCCCGCCGCGTCATCGTCTTAGCCCAGGAGGAGGCGCGCGAGCTGAACCATAACTTCATGGGTACCGAACACATCCTGCTCGGACTTATTAAAGAAGGCGAAGGCGTCGCAGCAAAGGCGCTCGAGTCCATGGGTATCAATCTTGACGACGTCCGCTCCGAAGTCATCGAGATCATCGGACACGGCACGCAGCCGGTCACTGACCAGATCCCATTTACCCCACGCGCCAAGAAGGTACTGGAGCTCTCCCTGCGCGAAGGCCTGCAGATGGGGCACAAGTACATCGGCACCGAGTTCCTGCTGCTCGGCCTCATCCGCGAGGGTGATGGCGTCGCAGCCCAGGTGCTGATTAAGCTCGGCGCCGACCTGCCGCGCGTACGCCAGCAGGTCATCCAGCTGCTCTCCGGCTACGAGGGCGGCGAAGCACAGAACCCGGAGACCCCGCAGGGCGGCGGCCCCGGCTTCGCGGGCGCCGGCCAGGGCCCAGGCACCGTCTCCTATACACATCCAGATGTGCACATCGAGAGGGGTATAAGAGACAGGGCCAGGGCCCAGGCATCATGGGCGGGCCGCGCCCGGGCCAGCAGGGCGAGCGTTCCAACTCGCTCGTGCTCGACCAGTTCGGCCGCAACCTCACCGCAGCAGCCCGCGAGGGCAAGCTCGACCCGGTGGTCGGACGCGACAAGGAAATCGAGCGCATCATGCAGGTGCTCTCGCGCCGCACCAAGAACAACCCGGTGCTCATTGGTGAGCCGGGCGTCGGCAAGACTGCCGTCGTGGAGGGCCTCGCGCTCGACATTGCGAACGGCAACGTCCCCGAAACGCTCAAGGACAAGCAGGTCTACTCCCTCGACCTGGGCTCTCTGGTTGCAGGCTCACGCTACCGCGGTGACTTCGAGGAGCGCCTGAAGAAGGTGCTCAAGGAGATCAACCAGCGCGGCGACATCATCCTGTTTATCGACGAGATCCACACCCTCGTCGGCGCCGGCGCTGCCGAAGGCGCCATCGACGCTGCTTCGCTGCTCAAGCCGAAGCTGGCACGCGGCGAACTCCAGACCATCGGCGCGACGACGCTCGACGAGTACCGCAAGCACATTGAGAAGGACGCCGCCCTCGAGCGCCGCTTCCAGCCCGTCCAGGTCGACGAGCCCTCCGTCGAGGACACCGTCACCATCCTGCGTGGCCTGCGCGACCGCTACGAGGCGCACCACCGCGTCTCCTACACCGACGACGCCCTCAAGGCCGCCGCCACCCTCGCGGACCGCTACATCAACGACCGCTTCCTGCCGGACAAGGCCGTCGACCTCCTCGACGAGGCCGGCGCCCGCATGCGCATCAAGCGCATGACCGCCCCTTCCGAGCTGCGCGAAGTCGACGAGCGCATCGCCGACGTCCGCCGTGAGAAGGAAGCCGCCATCGACGCCCAGGACTTCGAGAAGGCGGCTGGCCTGCGCGATACCGAACGCAAGCTCGGCGAGGAGCGCAAGGAAAAGGAAAAGAAGTGGCGCTCTGACGACCTCGAGGAAATCGCCGAGGTCGGTGAAGACCAGATCGCCGATGTGCTCGCGCACTGGACCGGCATCCCAGTCTTCAAACTCACCGAGTCCGAGTCCTCGCGCCTGCTCAACATGGAGTCCGAGCTGCACAAGCGCATCATCGGCCAGGACGAAGCCGTCCGCGCCCTGTCGCGCTCCATCCGACGCACCCGCGCCGGGCTCAAGGACCCGAAGCGACCATCCGGCTCCTTCATCTTCGCCGGCCCGTCCGGCGTTGGTAAGACGGAGCTGTCCAAGGTACTTGCCGAGTTCCTCTTCGGCGACGAGGACTCCCTCATCCAGGTCGACATGGGCGAGTTCCACGACCGCTTCACCGCTTCCCGCCTCTTCGGTGCCCCTCCGGGATACGTCGGCTACGAGGAGGGCGGCCAGCTCACCGAGAAGGTCCGCCGCAAGCCGTTCTCCGTGGTCCTCTTCGACGAGATCGAGAAGGCGCACAAGGAGATTTACAACACGCTGCTCCAGGTGCTCGAGGAAGGCCACGTCACTGACGGCCAGGGCCGCATGGTGGACTTCAAGAACACCGTGCTCATCTTCACCTCCAACCTGGGTACCGGCGACATCTCCAAGCCAGTCGGCCTCGGCTTCACCGGCAACACCGCCACCGACGTCGATGCCCAGTACGAGCGCATGAAGAACAAGGTTCACGACGAGCTGAAGAAGCACTTCCGACCAGAGTTCCTCAACCGCATCGACGAAATCGTGGTCTTCCGCCAGCTGACCCAGGAAGAAATCGTGCAGATGGTGGACCTGCTCATCAGCCGCGTGGACACCAACCTGGCCGCGCAGGACATGGGCATCGAGCTTACCGAGAAGGCCAAGAACCTCCTGGCCATCCGCGGCTTCGACCCAGTGCTCGGTGCGCGCCCGCTGCGTCGCACCATCCAGCGCGAGATCGAGGACCTGCTTTCGGAGAAGATCCTGTTCGGCGAGATCGGCGCCGGCGAGATCATTACCGTCGACGTCGAAGGCTGGGACGGCGACGTCGAAGGCTGGGACGGCGACGTCGAAGCCGCCCGCAACACCCGCGGCAAGGCAGCGCCGGACGCGACCTTCACGTTCACTCCGCGCCCACGCCCGCTGCCAGCGGAGACGTTCGGTGAGGACGCCGCGTCCGACGAACCTGAGGAGAAAGCCGTGCGTGACATCGCCCCTTCCGAGGGCACCCCGGAGACCGAGGCCTCCCAGTTCCCGGACGAGCGCGCAGAGTCTGGTCCTGAGCCTGACTCCGACTCCGATTCCGACGGTCGGGGACCTGAACCGGTCTAATCAATAGGTTGGAAAGCCGCACCCTGGTGGTGCGGCTTTCTTTTTGTCTTGGTGGGGTGGGTATTGGTGCCAATAGACGCACCCATATACGTCTAGTGCTTTTCTGACCTGCAAGAATGGAGGCCGTGGATTTTAGAATTGCGTCCTTTGGCACTCAGCGCATCCAAAGATGCACCAAATTCCCTCGCGCGGCGTTAGCGACCTGGGGAAACGCAAAAACGCGCTCCTAAATCAGCGAATTTGGTGCGATCGTAGCCGGTCCAGTGCCAATAGACGCAACCTTATACGTCTAGCACGTTTCTGACCTGCAAGAATGGAGGCCGTGGATTTTAGAATTGCGTCCTTTGGCACTCAGCGCATCCAAAGATGCACCAAATTCCCTCGCGCGGTGGCAGCGACCTGGGGGAAACGCAAAAAACGCGCTCCCAAATCAGCGAATTTGGTGCGCCCACACCAAAGCCGGGTTCGGCAGGCCGGAGCCAACGAGCCAGGTGCCTAAACCTACAGCGCTGAGTACAGCGAAGATGCCGAAGAGGATGGCGTCGGCGACTGGTCCGGTGTACTGGTAGTTCGAGGCGGTGTTGATGGAGGTGTTGTCGGGGATGTTGCAGTTCGGGGTGAAGGCTGGCGCGTGTGGGTCGAAGCGCTCGTCGAGCCAGGTGATCACGTGGGCGGTCTCGAGGACGATTGGCAGGGCGTGGCCAGCACCGGCGAGGTTTGCGAATGGGGTGGTGGAGGACCCGGAGTCGAGTGGCGTGGATCGGGTGCCGGGGATAGAGACGCTGCGGTACTCCACGGGTGAGCCGAGCGTGCAGTAGTCGCGGGCGAGTTGGACGGCTTGTGGGGCGGGGACCATGTCGTCGTCGGGGTTGGTGAGCACGAGTGTTGGGACTTTGGTGGGGACGCGGCCGAGCTTGTTCTGGTCGAGGCGGGCTCGCAGGACGGGGTTGTCGTGGGCGAGTTCGGCCAGGTTGACGCCACGTTTCGTGTAGGCCTTGAATTCCTTGGGGGCGATTCGGACGGCGTCGAGGATGCACGCCTTGGATAGGGCGTCGAGGGTGCGCACGCCTTCCGCGTTGAGTTCGGCGTAGAGGGCTTCGCGGAAGTCGGGGTAGGTGGAGGAGTAGGAGACGGCGGCGAAACCGGCGACTGGGGTGATCAGAGTCCCGCGGGACTGTTCGAGTACGGCCAGTGGGTCGGCGGGTGGGGCGCCGACGAATGCGGCGACGACGTTGAGTTCGGGTGCGTAGTCGGCGACGAGTTCGGCTGCTGCGGCGGATGCGCCGCCGCCTTGGGAGTAGCCCCAGAAAGCGATTTTTTCGCCGTCGTGTGCGGCGTAGCGGGCGGCGTCGATGACGGCGTGTCCCTGGTCGACGCGGTTGAGATACGTGTGCGTACCTGGGGTGCCGAGGCCGACGTAGTCGGTGACGATGACGCGGTAGCCGGCGTCGAGAAGCATGTGGGCCATGGGGCGCTCGTAGTCGACGCTGAAGGAGGTCCCTGAGTCGGAGGAGATCAGCGAGGTGTTCTTGCTGGGTGCGCAGTGGTCGGCCATACCGCGGGTGCCGGGCGCGATGACGACGAGCCCCTTCGCGTTGTCCCTGTCGTAGAGGGTGGCGGTGACTGGCGCGCGCGTGCCGGACTCAGTGGTGGTTTCGTAGCGCACGACTTTCGGCGCGGGGCGGAAGGCGGATTTGATGGCGGAGGAGCCCACCTCCGCCACGGAGCTCAACGGGTCGAGCGAGCTCGCGGCGGCGGAGGGGGCGAGGGGAGCGGCGAGTGCGAGGGCGCACAGCGCTGAAAGTGTAGACCGAATGTGCATAGTCGGTCATTGTAAACGACGCCCCTCTGCCCGAACTAGGTCAGCGCATCAGCCCCGTGCCGACCATCCAGGCACCCATCCCAACGGCGCTGAGCACGCCGAGGATGCCGAGGAAGATCGCGCCGATGGTTTCGTTGGTGTACTGCAGGATGAGATGGTCAGACTGGATTGGGGGAGTGTCGGGGATGGGGCAGGTTGCGGTGAATGCGGCCGCGTCGGGGTCGAAGCGCTCGTCGAGCCAGGTGATGGCGTTGGAGCTTTCTAGGTAGAGGGGCAGGGTGTGGGCGGAGCCGTCGACGTTGGCGAAGGGGGCTTCGGGGCGGACACCTTGCATGGCAACTGCTCGGTACTCCACCGGTGCGCCCACGCTGCAGTAGTCGCGGGCGAGCTGGGTCACTTGTGGAGAAGGGACCAGGTCGTCGTCAGGGTTGGTGAGCACGAGGGTCGGCATGCTCGTGGGCACGCGGCCGAGTTTGTTCTGGTCGAGGCGCGCCCGCAGGGTCGCGTTGGCCTGGGCGAGTTCGGCGAGGCTTTCGCCGCTCTTGGTGTACTCGGTGAAGGGTTTCGGCGCGACGCGGGGTGCCTCCGCCATGCAGGCATTGGAGAGCGCCTCGAGCGTATCGACGCCTTCTTCGTTGAGTTCGGCGTAGAGGGCTTCGCGGAAGTCAGGGTAGGTGGACGCGAAGCTGACAGCGGCGAAGCCGACGACGGCGCTGATCTGCTTGCTGGTTGCTTGTTCCAGGACTGCGAGCGGATCGGCGGGTGGGGCGCCGACGAATGCGGCGACGACGTTGAGTTCGGGGGCGTAGTCGGCGACGAGTTCGGCTGCTGCGGCGGATGCGCCGCCGCCTTGGGAGTAGCCCCAGAACGCGATTTTTTCGCCGTCGTGTGCGGCGGTGCGGGCAGCGTCGATGACGGCGTGGCCTTGGTCGATGCGGTTGAGGTAGGTGTGCGTGCCTGGGGTGCCGAGGCCGACGTAGTCGGTGACGATGACGCGGTAGCCGGCGTCGACAAGCTTGCGTACGATGCCGCGCTCGTAGTCAATATTGACTGATTTTTAGTTGGCTGTGCGCAGAATAGCGGGGCTGTTGCTCGGGGCGCAGTGGTCTCCGAGGCCGCGCGTGCCGGGGGCGAAGGCGACGAGACCTTTGGCGTCGGGGGTGTCGTAGAGGGTGGCGGTGACGGGGGCGCGGGAGCCGTCCTCGGTGGTGGTTTCGTAGCGGACGAGCTGTGGCTTCACACGTTGCGTGAAGCGCTGGGAGGTGGCGCTCTCGGATGAAAGTGGGGTGGCGTCAACGATGGGCGCTGTCGTGGCGCCGAGGGCCATAGCGCAGGCTATGGTCAGGGAAATTTTTGACCAATGATGTTTCATGGTCGGGAGTTTAACGTACAAATGTCTGTGACGTACAATTGTCAGGGCAGCAGCATGAGGCTCACGGCCATAATCGCCATGCCACCCATGACGCCGTAGACGCTGTAGTGGTGGTGCCCGGTAGCAATCGCGTTCGGCAGCAGCTTGTCGAAGCTGATGAACACCATGATTCCGGCGATCACCGCGAAGGAGTAGCCCATCGTGGTCGGCCCCATAAAGGGCGCGAGGATGAGGTACCCGACGAGCGCTCCGAGCGGTTCAGCAAGCCCTGAGAGGGTGGCCCACCCGGCGGCCCACCAACGTCGGCCGGTGGCTTCGCGTAGCGGGACTGCCACGGCGACGCCTTCTGGGATGTTGTGCAGCGCGATCGCGACGGCGATCGGGATGGCCAGGTACGGGTCGGCGAGCGCGGACATGAAGGTGGCGAAGCCCTCGGGGAAGTTGTGCAGGGCGATTGCCACGCCGGTGATCACGCCGGCGCGCCGCATCGCTTGGGCGCGTTTGTCCTCGTCGCCCTGGATGCTTTCGTGCGGGTTGATGTCGTGCGGCACCAGCTTGTCGATCACCGCGATCAGCGCCACCCCGCCGAAGAACCCGAGGATCGCGCGGCCCTGGTCGAGGGCGTCAATGCCCGCGGGGAGCAGCTCCGCGAGTGAGATGTAGACCATCACTCCAGCGGAGAACCCGAGGCTGCCGGCGAGGAACCTGTCGCCAATGGTGGACTTGAGCGCCACGACCACCCCGCCGATGCCGGTGGAGATGCCGGCCAACAGGGTCATCGCGAATGCGATCAAAACGCTCGAAGTCATGCGGACAGTCTATGTGTAGTCTGAGCGCATGGGAATTTATTATCGCAAGAAGCACAAGGTGAGTAAGAACTCGTGGCTGAACTTCTCTAAGTCTGGTGCTTCGGCTTCCACGAAGGTCGGCCCTGTCACGTTCAACTCGCGCGGCGGCGTGTGGGTGAAGCTGCCCGGTGGGTTTAATTACCGCGGTAGGTGGAAGTAGCCGGCGTCGTCTTGGGCGGCGAGGCCGTCCTCAAGGAGTGAAAATAGGGCGCGGGAGCGTTGCGCTGCATCGGGCCACACCACGTCGATGTCGCGTTGTGGCACGGGTGCGGACGCGCCGCGCAACACCCGCATGATCTTGCCGCGCACCTGCCGGTCGGTGCCGGCGAAGCGCTGTGTCTTCTTCTTGCGCTGCTCCTCCGGGTTCGGCTCTGGCTTGCCCGCTGCCACCCACGCGCAGCGGCTGACCGGGCACGCCCCGCAGTCCGGGTTTGTGGCGGTGCACACGAGGGCGCCGAGCTCCATCAGGCCGACCGAAAAGGTCGGGCCGTCCCACTCCAAATCGTCGGCGGGCAGCAGTGCCGCCACCTCCTGGAGCTCCGCCTTGCGCGCATACACATGGTGATAAAGGACAGACGCATACACATGGTGATTCCTGGAGCTCCGCCTTGCGCGGGTGTGCGACGGGCCGCCCGCGCTCGGCGCGCGCGACCACCCGGCGCACGTTCGTGTCCACCACCGGCACGTTTTCCCTGTACGCGAAGCAGGCCACGGCGCGGGCCGTGTAATCGCCGATGCCGGGCAGTGCCAGCAGCTCCTCCACGCTGCGGGGGACGTGGCCGTCATGAAGCTCAGTGATCACTCGCGCGCACTCCAGCAGACGCAGCGCGCGGCGCGGGTAGCCGAGGCTGCCCCAGGCGCGCAACACCTCGTCGGCGCCGGCGGCTGCGAAGGCTTCCGGGGTGGGCCAGCGCCGCATCCACTCCTCCCAGATGGGGGCGACGCGCGCCACCTGTGTCTGGTGGCTCATCACCTCGCTGAGTAGCACGCCCCACGCGCTTGTGCCTGGTGCGCGCCACGGAAGCTCACGCGCGTTGGCGCGGTACCACGGGTTAATCTCGGCGGGTTGGAGGTTTGTTCGAATTTTGGCCATATCCTCAGTCATCTCTGCCAAAATATAGCCTATGAGTACAGAAAAGACGCCTCGTGAGGTGTGGGAACTCCTCAGGGCAGGAAATGAACGATTCGTTGCAAGCCAGGAGACGCACCCGCACCGCGACCCCACGTGGCGCGAACAGCTCCGAGACGGCCAGAACCCCATCGCCGCCGTCGTCGCTTGCTCGGATTCGCGTGTCCCAGTTGAGCTGCTTTTCGACGTCGGCTTCGGCGACATTTTCGTCATCCGCACAGCGGGCGGTTGCGTCGACGCCGCGGTGTCCGCCTCCGTCGAGTACGCGGTGGAAGGGCTGAATGTGCCGCTGGTGATGTTCCTGTCGCATGAGTCCTGTGGCGCGGTCGGTACGGCGCTCAACGCGGTGGAGACGGAGGAAGTCCCGGACGGGTTGGTGCGCGTGTTCGTGGAGAAGATCGTGCCGTCGGTGCTTCAGTCGCCCACGCGTGACCCGAAGGATGTTGAGGTCACCCACGCGAACTTGAGCGCGCAGCACCTCATTGAGCGCGTGCCGGTGCTCGCGGAGCGTTTGGCGAACGGCACTGTCGGCGTAGTTGCGGCACGCTACCAACTTGCCGATGGCCAGGTTCACCCGACCATGGAAAACTTCGGTATAGAGTAAGGGGCATGACTAACCAGCATCCGCTTCCTCCCGAGATCTACCGGCGCCGCCGCGTTGCGGCGCTCGTTGCGTTGTTGGTGCTCGTGGTGTTCCTGGTGTGGGGGTTGAGCGCTATGGCGCGCTCAGGCGGCGGCGACGCCGACGTATCGACGTCCACTTCGCCCACCACCACGCCTGTCACGGAGCCGACAGTGCCGGAACCGGGTGCTGCGACGCCGAGTGAGTCCGAAACTGCAAAGGAAAGCGCATCCGGTGAGCCGACCGAGCCGACCTCGTCAGCAGAGCACACGCAGGCTGCCCCATCGGGCACCTGTGAGCTGAAGGATTTGCGTGTGGTGGCGTCGACAAACCAGCCGTCGTACGCGGTAGGGGAGCAGCCGGTGTTCTACATGGAAGTGCAGAACCCGACGGACGCGGACTGCGTCATCGACCTGGACACCAACATCATGCGTTTTGAGGTCTACGACATGGCTACCAACAACCGCGTGTGGTCCGACGTCGACTGCTTTGACCCTGTCTTTGCTGGTCAGGAGACGTTCCCGCGTGACTCGAAGCGTGGCTTTGAAGCCCGCTGGTCGGGTACCAGCTCGCAGCCGAACGTGTGCACCGACCGCCAGCCAGTACCAGCTGGGTCGTACTACCTTCACACCGTGATCGGCGACAACGCCTCCGACGCGGTCCCGTTCAACCTGACTTAGCTGAGGCGGCGCAACCCCTCGTAGATGTGGCGCGCCCACAGGCTGGTCACGTGGTCTGCGGAGCTCAAGTCTTCCGGCTGCGCCTCCAAAATGGCGGGCAGCGTGCCGAAGACGGCCACGATCTGATCCATCAAGAACTTCTGCACGCGAGGCACGCGCGCAAGCGCCCGGTAGCCACGCGGGATCAGCGCTTGCACGAGGTTCTCCTCGTTCGCGGGCAGCCCCAGCTGGCGCGCCAGCGCGGTCGTGTTCAGCAGCTCCGAATCCGGCAGAGTGTCCAAGGCCTCGAGGGCCTGGTGGACCTGCTCGTCCGTGGGCACGGTGGTCGTCGCGATGTAGTCGCGCACCAGCATCTCAACGTCGTGGGCGTTGTTGCCCTCCAGCTCGGAAAGCTGCAGGCTGAGCTGGCGGGCGTCGACACCCAACTCCACAATGCTCAGCTCCAGATCGGTGACGGCGCGCTCGAGCATCAGCTGGCGCTGCAGCACGTTGAGCACGTCGGCGACGGTGGCATAGTTGTTCATCTCTGCCACGAACAGGCGGTGGTTCGACATGTCGAGGCGCTGGCGATAGCGCTCCACCGTGGACAGTGCCTGGTTCGCCCGGCCCATCAGGACCGCCGGCTCCTCCAAGCGGTGGCGACGCCCACCCGCGTACACCGTCACCGTATTCATCGACGCCGACACCGAGATCACCGGCCTGCCGGTCTGCAGCGCGGTGCGTTCCGCGGAGCGGTGGCGGGTGCCGGACTCACTGGTGGGGAAGTGCGGGCTGGGCACGAGCTGCACGTTGGCGTGGGTGATGCGGGAACCGTCGGCGGATAAAACGACGGCGCCGTCCATCTTGCACAGCTCGCGCAGCAGCGGTGGCTGGAAGGCGATGTCGAAGGCGATGCCGCCGTCGCAAATCTCGACGACCTCCGGCCCGTCGCCGAGGACGATGAGGCCACCGGTGTGGCCACGTTGGATTCGCTCGAGGCCGTCGCGAAGTGCGGTGCCGGGGGCGAGGCGCTCGAGGGCGGCGCGCATCGTGTCATCACTCATGCTGTGCAAGTGTAGCGATAGCCTGGCCAACCGTGGCCACCTGCTCAATTCGCAGGCCCGGGACCTGCAGGGACTCGCCCGCGGGCACGATTGCGTGCTCGTATCCCAGGCGTGCCGCTTCCTGGAGCCGACGCCCCAGGTTCGGCACCCGCCGGATCTCGCCGGCTAAGCCGACCTCCCCGATCACCACCGTCTTTGGTGGCAGCGGTGTCTCGTGCAGGCTCGACCAGGTCGCCAGCGCCACCGCTAGGTCGGTCGCGGTTTCCGTGATGCGCACCCCACCCACGGTTGCCACGTAGGCGTCCTTGTCGTTCGTGCGCTGCCCGCAGCGCGCCTGCAGGACCGCCAGCACCATCGGCACGCGGTTGCCGTCCAGGCCCGTGACCACGCGCCTGGGCGACTTGTTCACCGGGTCCACGGTGAGCGCCTGCACCTCCGCGAGCATTGGGCGCACCCCGTCCATCGCCACGGTCACCGCGGAACCATCCGGGGTGCGGCCGCGGTGGGAGAGGAACAGCCCGGACGGGTCCGGTACTTCGCGGATCCCCTCGGCGGTCTGCTCGAAGCAGCCCACCTCATCAGTCGCGCCAAATCGGTTCTTGATACCGCGCAGCATACGCAGGCTTGATTGCCGGTCGCCCTCGAAGTTCAGCACCACGTCCACCAGGTGCTCCAGCACGCGCGGGCCCGCGACGTTGCCGTCCTTGGTTACGTGCCCTACCAGCAGAATCGGCAGGTGAGTGGTCTTCGCCAGCGTGGTCAGCGCGGCCGTGACCGCGCGGGACTGCGCAACGCCGCCCGGCACGCCCTCCACACCGGGAGCGTGCATCGTCTGTACCGAGTCCACGATGAGCAGCGAGGGCTTGATCTGCTCCACGTGACCAAACACGATGTCCAGGTTGGACTCGGCCGCCAGGTAGAGGCGCTCCCGCAGTGCGCCGGTGCGTTCGGCGCGCCCGCGGACCTGCCCCGCCGACTCTTCGGCGGTGACGTAGAGCGCCTTGCGCCCATCGATCGCCGCCCAGCGCGAGGCCACCTCAAGCAGCAGCGTCGACTTGCCGACGCCCGGCTCGCCCGCCATGAGCACCACCGACCCAGGCACCACGCCGTTGCCCAACACCCGGTCAAGCTCGCCGATGCCGGAGCGCACCGTCTTGGTCGCGGCGGCGTCGATAGTTGTGATTGGGCGCGCAGGCGTTTGCGGCGTGAGTGCAGCGGCACGCGGCGCACTGGAGACCCCCGTCGCGCGGGTGGCGGTAACCACCGGCGCTGATTCTTGCAATGTCCCCCAAGAGCCGCATTCAGGGCAGCGGCCAAGCCACTTAGGAGAGGAGTATCCACACTCGGAACAGGTGTGGATCACCCGAGGCTTCTTCGCCATAGAGCCTTACTTGTTCAGGTCGCGGTGGACCTGGCCGGAAGGCAGCAGCGGAGCGGAAACCGGGGCGTTGACCTCGAGGGTGCCGGTGTCGAACGTGAAGGTCACAGGCACGGTGCCGCCGTACGCGAAGCTGTCGTTCGGCAGGGCGGTGCGGATGTACTCGATGCAGTTCTTGCCGTCATCCTGCGGCATGCGGTCCAGGCCTGCAGCGGAGTCGCCGACGAGCACGCAGTTGTAGCCGATTTCCTTCGAGGATTCGATGCTGACCGGGGTGCCATCGACGGAAACGGAGCGCAGCGAGTGCGACGTCATCGATGTGTCCTGGTTCAGGGCGCTGAACTTCAGTGCTGTGGAGCCGGTCTCGTCGAGGACGACGGTGACGTCCTGCACGGCCAGCTCGCCGTTCTCGGTTTCGACGTTGGCGCCGTCAACTGCAGCCACCTGGTCAGAGGTCTGAGTGATTTGGCCTGCGGAGCATCCGGCCATGAGCAGTGCGGTTGCGAGTGCGAAAACCGGCTTCAGGGACTTCACGTGGGTGTCCTCCATCGTTCTTGTTTCACATATATGTTTCTCCGCACAACCCTAGCGCCTGGACCTAGACTTTTCACAGTTTCCTCACGCGTACCAGGCCCAGGCGGCGCGGGTGGGGTTAAACTTTAGTTGAGTTCGGCGCATCGCGGGTGCGCGTCCCCATTACGGCCCGTAATGGTAGGGTGGTGAGGTTACTGAGCCGGTTGTCATCCTCAAGGAGTGTTCATGGAATTCAAAGTCGGAGAAGTGGTTGTCTATCCGCATCATGGTGCGGCACGCATCGCCGACATCGAGCAGCGCGAAATTGGCGGAGAAACGCTCGACTTTCTCGTACTGCAAATCCTCCAGTCGGACCTTGAGGTCCGCGTTCCTGTAAAGAACACCGAGCTTGTCGGTGTGCGCGACGTCGTCGGCAAGGAAGGCCTGGAGAAGGTCTTCTCGGTGCTGCGTGAGACCGACGTTGAGGAGGCCGGCAACTGGTCCCGCCGCTACAAGGCGAACCAGGAGCGCCTCGCGTCCGGTGACATTAATAAGGTGGCGGAGGTTGTCCGCGACCTGTGGCGCCGTGACCAGGGCAAGGGCCTGTCTGCGGGCGAGAAGCGCATGCTGGGCAAGGCGCGCCAGATCCTCGTCGGCGAACTCGCGCTGGCGGAGCCAGTCGACGAGAAGAAGGTCGAGGAGCTGGAAGAGGGCGTCCGCAAGATTATTGAGGAGCAGGTCAAGGCCGGTATTTCCTTCGCGCCTGACGTGGTGGTTGAGGACGAGGATGACATCGACCTGGATGACCTCAGCTTCGACGACGATGAGGACGACGAGAAGTAGCGGGACGTAGCCAAATGTCTCGCAGGGTAGTGGCCGTCGTTGCCGCGGCAGGCAAGGGCACGCGGCTCGGGGCGAGCGTGCCGAAGGCGTTTGTGCCGCTGCGCGGTCGCAGCCTGCTGGAGCGCTCGGTGACCGCGATGGAGACCGCTGAGGTCGTGGACTCGATCATCGTGGTGGTCAGCCCCGAGATGGAGGAGATCGCGCGCACCACGCTGCGAGGCCACGACGTCCGCTTCGTGCATGGGGGCGCGGAGCGCGCCGATTCTATCTACGAGGGCCTCAAGGCGATCGAGCACGAGGACGCCTGCGTGCTCATTCACGACGCCGCCCGGGCCCTGACCCCGCCCGGTATGATCGCGCGCGTCGCCCGCGCCGTGCTCGAGGGCGCGGACGCGGTGGTGCCGGTGCTGCCGGTCGTCGACACCATTAAGGAGATCGACGCAGCTGGGCGCGTCGTCGGCACCCCGGATCGCTCGACGCTGCGGGCAGTGCAAACGCCACAGGGCTTTGACCTGCGTACCTTGCTCGCCGCGAACCGCGCGTACTACGAAGGGACGCCAGACTTCGTCGCCACGGATGACGCGAGCCTGATGGAGTGGTTCGGCGTGGACGTGCACACGGTACAGGGGGACCCGATGGCGTTTAAGATCACCACGCCGATTGACATGCGCCTGGCGCAGAGCATTACGGACGAGGCTGAGCCGACAATCTTCGAGGTGCCGTCGGGGAGTACGCGGTAGGCTTGCGCGCATGACGTCGCACACAGATTTTCCACAGTTCAGGGTCGGTACAGCGTTTGACGCGCACCAGATCGAGGCCGGGAAGCCGTGCTGGATCGCGGGCATCCTCCACGAGGGCCAAGACGGCTGCGAGGGACACTCGGACGGCGATGTTGTCAGCCATGCCGTGGTGGATGCGGTGCTTTCAGCGACGGGCTTGGGGGACCTGGGGTCCTTCGTCGGGGTGGGTCGGCCGGAGTATGACGGGGTGCGGGGCACGCAGCTGCTCAATGAGCTGCGCGAGCTGCTCGCGGAGCATGGCCACCAGGTGATCAACGTGTCGGTGCAGATGATTGGCCAGACCCCGAAGATGGGCCCGGTGCGCGAGGAGGCGCAGCGCGTGCTTTCGGAGGCGCTCGGTGCCCCGGTGTCGGTGTCGGCGACTACGACGGACCACATGGGTTTCACCGGTTCGGGTGAGGGGCGCGCTGCCGTCGCTACTGCGCTGGTTGCACTAAGCTAAGGGCCGTGACTGCCGAGACCCAACAGATTTTTGACACCGCGACGCGCACGCTGCGTCCATTCCGCCCGCTGCGTGAGGGCCACGTTTCCATCTACTTGTGCGGGGCCACGCCACAGTCCGCCCCGCATATCGGGCACTTGCGCTCGGGGGTGGCGTTCGACATTGTGCGCCGCTGGTTCGCGGCCAAGGGCTACGACGTCGCGTTCGTGCGCAACGTCACCGACATCGATGACAAGATCTTAAACAAGGCCGCCGAGCACGATCGGCCGTGGTGGGAGTGGGTCAGCACGTACGAGCGCGAGTTCACGCGTGCCTACAACACCCTCGGCGTGCTGCCACCGTCTGTCGAGCCGCGCGCCACGGGCCACGTCACCCAGATGGTCGACTACATGCAGCGGCTTATCGACGCCGGCTTCGCCTACGCCTCCGAGGGCTCCGTCTACTTCGACGTGGCCGCCTGGACGAAGGCGAGCGACGACTACGGTTCCCTGTCCGGCAACCGTGTCGAGGAGATGAACCAGGGCGAAAGTGACGTGCACGGCAAGCGCGGCAGCCACGACTTTGCACTGTGGAAGGCCGCCAAGCCGGGCGAGCCGAGCTGGCCGACCCCGTGGGGCGACGGCCGCCCCGGCTGGCACCTGGAGTGCTCCGCCATGTCCACTTGGTACCTGGGCGCCGAGTTCGACATTCACGGCGGCGGTCTGGACCTGCAGTTCCCGCACCACGAAAACGAGCAGGCGCAGTCCCACGCCGCGGGTGATGGCTTCGCCCAGTACTGGATGCACAACCACTGGGTGACCATGGCGGGCGAGAAGATGTCGAAGTCGCTGGGTAACGTGCTGAGCATCGACAACATGCTGGACGCCGTGCGCCCGGTGGAGCTGCGCTACTACCTGGGATCCGCGCACTATCGCAGCGTGCTGGAGTATTCGCCGGAGGCGCTGCAGGAGGCCGCGGCGGGCTACCGCCGCATCGAGGACTTCGTGCATCGCGCCGGCACGCCCGAGTCGACCACCTGGACGGAAGGCTTCGCCCAGGCGCTAGACGACGACTTCTCCGTGCCCCGCGCGCTCGCCGAAATCCACAACGTGGTCCGCGAAGGCAACAAGGCGCTCGCCGCGCACGACACCGCCAGGGCTGGCGAGTTGGCTGCTCAGGTGCGTGCGATGGCCGCGGTGTTGGGTGTGGACCCCGGTGTGTGGGACGATGGGGCGTCGAAAAATAATGGAGTAACCGAGGCACTTGATGTGTTGGTTGGTGCCGAGCTTGAGCGCCGGGCCGCCGCGCGTGCCGAGAAGGACTGGGCCGCGGCCGATGCCGTGCGTGAGTTCGTGTTTTTTTGAGTCATCCGGCACCCCCCGAGTTCTCCCCTCTTCCCCTCCCGGACGCTCTTCCGATCTTGGGAGCGCCGCCCCACGCCGGCACTGCCGTCCGCGTGCCCGTGCGGGCCCGGGTGGAGCACCTGTCTCTCACCCGTCTCTTGTCTCCTTGAGGAGACGGGGACTGGGCCGCGGCCGATGCCGTGCGTGACCGCCTTGCCGCCGCAGGCATCGAGGTCACCGACACCGCCGACGGCGCGCAGTGGCAACTGAAGGAGAACTAATGGCCAAGCCATACCACCGCCCCGATAAGCAGAAGAAGAACAAGAAGACCGCCACGAAGGGCTCGGGCGGGCAGCGTCGCCGCGGGCTGCGCGGCAAGGGCGCAACCCCGAAGGCCGAGGACCGCGTCTACCACGCGGCGCACAAGCGCAAGCTGGAGCGCAAGCGCCGCGACCAGGGCCGCCACGAGCGCGAGCTGCCGGACATGGTTGTTGGCCGCAACCCCGTCGTGGAGTGCCTGCACGCCAAGGTGCCAGCCGAGGCGCTGTTCGTGGCACGCGGCACCGGGCACGACGACCGCCTCAGCGAGGCCGTCACCCTGGCGAACTCCCGCAACATCCCGGTGCAGGAGGTGGACCGCCACGACTTGGACATGATGACCGGCAACGGCATGCACCAGGGTATCGGGCTGAAGATCCAGCCGTACAAGTACGCGGACGTCTTCGACCTGGTCGCGGGTGTGGCGGACCGCGGGGAGACCGGCATGTTCGTCATCCTGGACAACATCACCGACCCGCGCAACCTTGGCGCGGTGATCCGCTCGACGGCCGCGTTCGGCGGCCACGGCGTGATCATCCCGGAGCGCCGCTCCGCGCAGATGACGGGCGTGGCGTGGCGTACCTCGGCGGGCACAGCGGCTCGCCTGCCTGTCGCGCGTGTGACCAACGTGACCCGTACTGTCAAGCAGTTCAAGGACAACGGCTACATGGTCGTGGGCCTCGACGCGGGCGGCGAGCACACACTGGACACTTTCGAGGGCGCCACCGACCCGGTAGTCATCGTCGTCGGCTCGGAGGGCAAGGGCATCTCCAGGCTCGTGCGGGAAAACTGCGACGTGATCATGTCCATCCCGACGACCGACTGGGTAGAGTCCCTGAACGCCTCCGTCGCGGCCGGCGTGGTGCTCAGCGAGTTCGCACGTCAGCGCCGCGTGAAGTAGCCCACCGCCCGGCACACGAGGTAGATGGCGAAGGACACGAACGCCACCATCACACTCACCGGCAGGCCGGGCGCCAGCGAGAGCAGCATGCCGCCCACGGCGGCGAGCTCCGCGAAGAGCACAGACCACGCCACTCTACACCACCAGAGGTGCATAACCCGCCAGTCCCCCCCCCTCCCTTCTCCCCAGCTTCCGCGGGGCTGGTTGCTTCTGAACCACTGGGAGTTGTGTAGACCACCGCCGCCGCGGGCCGCGCCGTAATGGCCACCGCGGACGCGCCGGGCGTGATCAGCAGCGCCATCACCAGCAGCACGCCCACGATCTGCACGGTCTGGGCGGCCGCCATGCCGAGCAGGATGGCGAACAGCGTGGCCAGCATCTTCACGCGTACCCCGCTGGCGGCCGCCATCTCCGGGTCTACGGAGGCGAACAGCAGCGGCCGCCACAGCACCATCACGGCCACCACGACTAGCAGCGTGGTGGCAGTCAGCACCCCGAGGTTCTCCCTGCTCACCCCGACGATCTGGCCGGTGAGCAGCGCCATCGCCGTGGTGGAGTTGCCGGGGTAGAGGTGGATGCACAGCACGGAGATACCCATGCCGAAGCTCATCACCACGCCCACAGACGAATCCGTATCGCTGCGAAGCCCCAAAAGCACGAGCACGATCGCCGCCACAATCGAGCCGACGACGGCCCCCAAGCTGAGGTTCAGGCCCGTCACGAGCGCAACCGCGGCACCCATCAACGCCAACTCAGAAGTAGCGTGCACCGCGAATGACATTTTCCGCATCACGATCAGCGGCGCGATCACACCCGAGAGCACGCCCAGCATCGCGCAGGCAATCAGCGCAACGATCACGAAATCGAACCCGAGCAGGTACTGCGTTTGCTCCAGCATTTACAGGATCACCGTCTTCCCACCCACACGCACGACCTCCACCGGAGCGCCGTACAGCTCGCTGAGCACCTCGGAGCGCAGCACCTCGTCGGCACTGCCGACCACGTGCCCGTGCGGGCCCAGGTAGAGCACCGTGTCCACGATGTCGATCACCGGATCGATGGAGTGCGTCACCATCACCACCGCGACCTTCGCGGCGTGCAGCCGGGACACGAAGTCGCGCTGGCGCGCCACGTCCAGGGAGAGCAGGGGCTCGTCGGCAAGGATGAGATCGGGCTGCTTCGCAAAGGCCTGCGCCTGTCGCACCAGCTGCTGCTGGCCGCCCGACAGGGTGCCCACGCGGGCGTCGGCAAGGTGGAGCGCGCCCACGCTGTCCAGCAGTTTATCGACGTCCCCCTTCCTCGGCCGACGCAGCGGACGGTGCTCAAGCGAGAGCGACACCAGATCGCGAACCCGCACCGGCAGTTCCGGCGGGAACATGCGCTGCTGCGGGATGAACCCGATGTTCTTCGGCGCCGTGATGGTGCCCGAGCTGAGCTTGCGTGTACCCAGGATCGTGCCGAGCAGCGTGGACTTGCCGCTGCCGTTCGGGCCCAGCACAGCGACAAATTCCCCCGCGGCGACATCGAGGTTGATGTCGTGCCACAGGGGATCACAAGAGGCGTTGGTCAGGTGCAGCATTAGAGCTCGTCAAGCGCCTTGGCAAAGTAGTCGAAGAAGTTCTCGCCGTTCGGCGGGGTCTCGTAAATGTCGACGACCTTCACGTTGTTGGCCTTCGCCACCTCAACCAGCTTGTCGGAGACACCGTTCGGGCTCTGCGGGTTGTTAATCAGGATGTCGATTTCGCCGGACTCGAGTGCAGCGATGAACTCCGCGAGCGCCGCCGAGGACGGCTCCGAGTGGTTCAGCGTTGCGTGCCGGAACGACTCCGGAGTGACGTCCTCGAGCGCGGACTCCTCGATGATCGCGTCCGCGATTGGGTGCGTCTGCGCCACGCGGGCTGCCTTGAGGCTGTCCAGCTTCGTCTGCAGCTGCTCGAGCTTCCCGTCGAGCGCGTCCGTGCTGCCATCAGTGCGCTGCGCGAGGTCCGCGCCCACCTTCGCGATCGCCGCGGTGGAGTACCAGATGTGCTCGTTTTCCTCGTGGGCGTGGTCATGGTCGTGGCCCTCATGGTCGTGGTCGTCATGGCCATGCTCACCGTGCTCGTGCTCGTGCGCCTCCGTCAGCGGCAGTGCGGAGATCACGTTCGCGTCCTCCGCCGCGTCGTAGATGCGGGCGTCGTATGCGCCGCCGTTGGCCACCACGAGCACTGCCTTCGCCACCTGCGCCAGGTCGGCGGCCGTCGGCTCGTAGTCGTGCGGGTCCACCGAGGTATTCGAGATGATCGCGGGGACGTCCTGGCCCGTCACCAGGCTCGCGACGTCCGCCCACACCTGCGTCGTGGCCACGATCTGGCCGTCGGCGGCATCAGCTGCGGTGTCGCCGGTGCTGTCAGTGCTGCTGCAGGCGCTCAGTGCGAGCGTCGATGCAGCAAGGATGCCAATGAAGCGTCGTGAAAACATGGCCGCCATTGTACGTGGTATTGAAAATGAATATCAACAACGAGCGTCGGCGAGCGCCTTCAGGAAGGCCGCCATCTCGTCCACGCCTGCGACGTCGACCCCTACCTTGATCCCCACATCCGCAGGCCCCAGCACCGCTAGCGCTGTGTCGTCCGTGACGTCATCACCAGCGAAGAGCGTCGCAGCAAAGCGCTGCTTGTGGGCCCGCAGCCACGAGCCCTTCGACACATCCACCGCGGAAAACTCAACCACGTTATTACCCGGGGTGACAGGGCGAGGCGTTTGAATCCGCAGCGCCTCCGCCAGCATGCGCTCGCGCTCCGCCGCGTCCTCCACCGGCGCGACGTGCAGCACCCGCTGGTACGGCTTGACCTCCACGTACGCCGGCGGGACCGCGATCGCCTCCAGCTGCTTTTCGATTGCGTCCAAATACTCGACATCCTCCGGCGTAAGCTCCGGGCCAGGCTCCGCGCCGTGCGAACCCACCAACACCACCGGGTTCCGCAGCGGGAACACCCTGCGCAGGCCCTCCAGGTGGCGGCCGGACAGCATCGCCACCTCCGTATTCGGGGCGTGCGCCAGGCGCTCAATCGCCTCCAGCGCCACCGGGTGCGGTTTCACCGCATAAGGGTCCGGGTTCAGCTCGCTGATCGTGCCGTCGAAATCGAGGCAGACAAGGAGCGAAGGGGCCGTCGATAAGTAGGCGATGGAACTCACAGCATCATCACCCGTATGCTCGGTTCGTTCACGTCGTCGCCCTCGAGCGTGAGTACCTTCTCGGTGTCACTGACATTGTTGATTCGGAACGTGGCCTCCGGCACCACCAGCGACGCCAGTTGATCGTGCGTGTAGCGCGCCGCCCCCTCGCAGCCCGCCGTGTCGGCGAAAGAAATCTCGTTGACCGTCAGCGTGTCTTCAGTGACCGTGACGTCGCCTTCAACCTTGCCGCATCCCGTCGAGCCCGTCAGCTTCGAACCGTCGATGCTCACATTCGCCCGATCCGGCACATCCCCCGGCGTGTCCGGAGCCGTGTACACCGCAACGACCTGCCACACCGGCGGCGCCGGCGAACACGCCGCCAGCCCCAGTGCTGCACCTGCAACAACCAGCCGTTTCATCGCGCAACCTCCTGCAAAAACTCCGCGGCCCACCGGTGCACATCGTGCCCCAACACGCGCGCATACATCCGCCGCATCCGCTCCGGATCCGGGTCAAGTGCCTCCCGCATCGCCCGAAGTATCGACGCCCCCTCGAACGGATTACACAAATACGCATCGTGCAGCTCCACGGCCGCGCCGGCGAACTCGGACAGCACCAACGCGCCGTCCCCGTCCGGGTGGCAGGCCACGTACTCCTTTGCCACCAGGTTCATGCCGTCCTTAAACGGCGTCACCAACATCACGTCCGCAGCCGCATAGAACGTGCCCAGCTCCTGCTTGGATACACCGCGATGCATGTAGTGGATCACAGGGCGACCCACCGAGCCGAAGCGGCCGTTAATCCTGCCCACGGCCTCTTCGACCTGGCGGCGGGTCTCGCGGTAGTGCTCGATGCGCTCCCGCGACGGAGTGGCCAGCTGGATCAGGGTGGCGTCGACACCTTCCTCGAGCAGTTGCTCAAACGCGAGCAAACGCTGCAGGATGCCCTTCGTGTAATCCATGCGGTCCACCCCCAGCATCAGGGCCGCAGGATTCCCTACCGACGCCCGCAGCTTCGCCACCGCTTCCGGCGAGCCAACCTGCACCGCCGCCGGGTCAATCGAGATCGGGAACGTTCCACTGCGCGGGCTGTTGTTATCGTCGCCGACGAGCGCGCGGAAGTTGCGCTCATCCGCCTCGCGCTGAAACCCCACCAGGTCGCAGCCGTTGAGTCCGCCGATGAGTTCCTCGCGCCACGGGAGCTGACGGAACAGGTCGGGGGAGGGGAATGGAATATGCAGGAAGAACCCGATGGTCAGGTCGGGGCGCATGTCGCGCAGCAGGCCCGGCACCAGCTGCAACTGGTAGTCCTGCACCCACACCGTCGCGCCCTGCGCCGCCACCTCGGCGGTCGCGCGCGCGAAGCGGACGTTAACGTCGCGGTAGCGCCGCCACCACTGCTCGTTGTACTGCGGGGCCACGATCAAGTCATGGTAGAGCGGCCACAACGTCGAGTTGGAGAAACCTTCGTAGAACTCCTCGTAGTCCTGGGCGTCCAACGTCACCGGGTGCAGGTCAATGCCATCAAAGCGAAACGGCGCGACCGGTTCATCCACCGCGCCGGACCACCCCACCCAGCAACCGGCGCGTGCCCGCAACACGGGTGCGAGCGCAGCCACGAGCCCGCCGGGTGACGCCTTCCACCCGCCCTCGACACGGTCGACGGGCAGGCGGTTAGCCACCACTACGAACTCATTCACAACTACGACTTCTTCTTTACAGTCTTCTTTTTGGTGGCCTTTTTCTTTGTTGCTTTCTTCTTGGTGGCCTTTTTCTTCGTGGCCTTCTTCTTAGAAGCCTTCTTCTTGGTGGCTTTCTTCTTCGTAGCCTTCTTCTTGGTCGCCTTCTTCGGCTCTTCCTCTTCCTCAGCGCCCAGGACTTCCTCCGCGTACTTCTTGTACACGAAGCCCTGTGGCTCGACACCGAGCATGGACATCAAGGTCACGCCATCAAAAAAGTCCTCGGCGTAGGTAGCAACAATCCTGCGAGCACCAGATGCTGTCTGCTCCTCAACGGCGTGGAGCGCCTCAGGCGAGGGGCGAGAGTCGGTGATCTTGGGTGGCACTACGGGTTCCTCCTTGTATGACGCGCATTACTAGCACAACGATTCTACGCCAATATTAGTGACGAAGCCCGCCTGGGGGCCTCCGTCGTCGGATCTGCTGGAACGTGAAGCGCCCGGCCCGCTTGAAAGCCTCGTACGGAATGTAGTGCTGCGGGGCACGCAGACGGCGCGCCACCCACTCGCCAAACACCACACCGCCAGCCAGCGCCATACAGGTGCCGACCGCCATGAACAGGTTGGTCAGGCCCACCACGATCTGCTCGTTCATCATGGCGTACATCCCGCGATACACACCAGAGCCAGGCAGGAACGGGGTCACACCAGCCACCGCGGTGATCACCGGGTTGATCAGGAAACGGCGGGCAATCAAACCACCCGCAAGGCCGACGACGAACGCCAACGCCGCCGTCGCCATCAACGCACCGGAGCCGATTGGGATCAAAAACAGGTAATACATACTCGAACCGGCGGCGGCCGTAAACGCCGCCACCACCACCGCGGGGCGCTCCGCGAAGCACGTCACCGCGAATGACGCCGACGCCAACGTACTCCCCGCAATACGCGCCGCCGCACCACTAAACGTTGGGGTCCCCAGCATTGTCTCCAGCGGAGGCAAGCCCAGGCCCATGAGCTCCCACGTGTTCAACCCAATCGCGACACCAGCCACGATGCCGCCGGTAAAGAGCAGTGTCTGGAAGAATCGCGCCGAGGCCGTCACCGGCGAGCCCGTCACCCCGTCAAGCAGCGACTGCACCAAGGTCAGACCCGCCAACAGGACCACGATGCCCACCGCGATCACTTGGCTGGGCACAATCGTCTTGCCGATCATCGGCGCGACCTCGTAGAACAGCGCCGCCGGGATCGTCGTCAAGAAGCCGCCGATGGCGCAGTGGAAGAAGTAAGGCAGGGAGTTGCGGGACAGAATCTTGTTAAATCCCATGATGAGAAACGACGTCAGGCCGCCGATCGCTGACATGAACAAGTCCCCGCCCAGCAAAATCGCGACGGCCGCGCCCATCACCAGCCAACCCGCCAGGTACCGCGTATTGCGCCACGGGATAGGGGAGTTATCAATATCGTCGAGGATTTTCTCCGCAAGCTCCGGTGGCGTGGCACCCGAACGAATCGAGCGAATCAGCCGGTCCGCCTCCTGCAGCTTGTGGTAGTTTTCGCTCATCATCGTGACCACGCGGAACACGTTGACCGGGGTACGCTTGTGCACCCCAATAATCGTGTTAATCATGATCGTGTTCACGGTGATGTCCACATGACAGTAGTGCAGCCCATACGAAGACGTCACTGTGTGAATCTGCGCAATCGCATCCGAAGACGTCGTGCCATTCGCGATCAGGATCTCCCCAATGCGCGCAGCAATATTCATCACCCCGGCTACCTGCGCGGTATCCGTCAGATCGATCGGGGCAAGCACGGACGGCGGTGGCGACGTTCGCGCCGCGTCAATCGTTGCCACATGTTGGCGCGACCCGCGGACAAACTCCCACAGCGAATTCAAGTTCACGTATTCGACCCTAGCAAGCCACCCCGACACGCCTAGAATGGCCACATGACCTGGCAACTCTACGAGCAACTTATCGACGCCACCCCGACCACCATCACCGTCACCGACTTCGGCATCGCACCCCACTGGGCCTGGCTCCGCACCTCCGACGGCCACGTCGGCATCGCCGCCGTCTACTCCGGCGACGGCCGCCCCGTCCTCTCCGAGTCCCCAATCGGACGCCCTCTTATCGACGCCGCCTCCATGGTCACATCGTGGAACTTCGCCGAAGCCGGCGTCGGCCTCGCCGCCATCAATGCTTGGGTGAACCGCGACGCATCCCACTTCGCCGAAGCTCCGGACGCATTCGTCGCCTACGCCTCCCACTACGCCGGCAAGCGCGTTGGCGTCGTCGGGCACTTCCCAGGCCTGGAGCGCACCCTCCGCGACGTCGCCGACCTCTACGTCTTCGAGCGAGTCCAACGTCCCGGCGACTATCCGGACTCCGCCTTCGAATACCTCGCCCCGAATCTGGACGCAGTCTTCATCACCGCCTCTGCCCTCGTGAACAAAACGATGCCCCGCCTCTTGGAGCTCGCATCCGGGCTGGACACCATCATTGTCGGTCCATCAACCCCAATGACACCCACGCTTTTCGATGCCGGCGCCACCACCCTTTCCGGGTTCATCCCCACCGACCCTGCCGGGCTCGTCGGGACGCTGAAGGGCATCGGTGGAGGTAGGAAGTGGGATTTCGGTAAACGAGTGAACGTTAGTGTAGACTCTTCAGCGCTGCTAGAGTGGCGCAATCGGTAGCGCAACGCACTTGTAATGCGTAGGTTGCGAGTTCAAGTCTCGTCTCTAGCTCTGAAACCCCCTCCCGGGACGTACCTAACGCCGGGGAGGGGGTGTTTGCGTTGGGGGAGCGCCCGAAAAATTCCCCGGCTCAGGGAACTATTTTGATGCCCGACGCCCCGCAATCGCCCCGGTGCACCAATTTCCCCATTCTCGCCAAGGCCAAGCGACGTTTCCCCAGTTCAGCGTTTGATGGCGGTGAGATCTGGTGCCCAGGCAATGCACAGTCATTCCCGACGACCTGCATTGGTCGACGCTAAGAGGTCGACCGGAACGAAATCCAACCGGCCCCAACCCCGCCTCTCCCGGCGGACTATCCCTGTTTTACTCACCCACGTGCAGGGGGTGTACAGGAAACGTTCAGAGAAACGGCGTTAGATAGAGACAGTTATGTTCGCGGGCGTGGAAGCCATTCGTGGCGCCGACGCGTTTCCTGAGAGAAGTAACAGGAGGCGTGGAATGCCCTGGTCTATGAAGGAGTGAACTGTACATGTCTGAGGCTACGAAGCCTGTAAAGGTGCTCGTTGTTGACGATGAGCCGAATATCGTTGAGTTGTTGACGGTTTCTTTGAAGTTCCAGGGCTTTGAGGTTGAGAGTGCGGGGTCTGGCCAGGAGGCGCTGGAGAAGGTGAAGGACTTCCGTCCGGACGCGTTCATCCTTGACGTGATGATGCCGGGGATGGATGGCTTTGAGCTGTTGGGCAAGCTGCGCAGCGAGGGCATTGACGGCCCGGTGTTGTTCCTGACGGCGAAGGACGCGGTGGAGGACCGGATCCACGGCCTGACTATTGGCGCCGATGATTATGTGACGAAGCCGTTCTCCTTGGAGGAAGTGATTACTCGTCTGCGTGTGATTCTGCGTCGTGGCAAGGTGACGGAGGACGCAGATGAGGATACGACGCTGCGCTACGCCGATCTGACGTTGAATGATGAGACGCACGAGGTGACGAAGGCCGGCGAGATCATTGAGCTGTCGCCGACTGAGTTCAACCTGCTGCGCTACTTGATGCTGAATGCTGAGGTGGTGCTGTCGAAGGCGAAGATTCTGGATAACGTGTGGCACTACGACTTTGGTGGCGACGGCAACGTGGTTGAGTCGTACATTTCGTATCTGCGACGCAAGGTGGATAACGGTGATGTGCCGTTGATTCACACGGTGCGTGGCGTCGGCTATGTGCTGCGTACACCTCGTAAGTAAGGCGTAGGTGACCGATGAGTAGGCGTCGGCTTCATGCGCTTGCGTACTCGAGGACGAAGCCGCTGCAGAAGCAACTGGTGGCGTTGGTGTTGGCGATTGCTACGCTGGCGCTGGTGGTGAGCTTCTCTGCGGTGTATATCTTCATGCGCAGCATTTTGTATCAGCGTGTCGACGACCAGCTCAGCGAGGGGTTGGACACGTGGGTTGGTCAGGTGACGTGGGTGCCGTCGTCGGGTGCGCCGAGCGATTTTTATCAGGAGACGTGGTATCCGCAGTTCGGGACGTCGTGGAGCCCGGTGTATGTGGATACACCGCCGGACCTTTCGAGGGTCAAGCAGCAAGATAAGGCGGTGACGGTGCCGTCGACAGGCGTGGCGCCGGGCGTGAAGTGGCGCGCGATGTCACGTGAGATGCCGGACGGCACTGTGAAGTATGTTGCGAAAGAGCTTGACGCGGAGCAGCGCGTGCTGCGTTGGCTTGCGATTGTGGAAACGACATTTGGGCTCCTTGCCGTGGTGGGGATTGCGTGCGCGGGGCGCACCTATATTCGTAAGGCGTTGGCCCCGTTGCGTGAGGTAGAGAACACTGCGCTTGCAATTGCCGACGGCGATACGAAGCGCCGGGTGCCGGTGTGGTCGAGGGAGACTGAGGTCGGTAAGTTGTCGTACGCGATGAACACGATGGTGCAGCAGCTGCAGGAGTCCGTGGAGGATGCGCAGCTGAAGGAGGAGCAGATGCGTCGCTTTGTGGGTGACGCTTCTCATGAGCTGCGTACTCCGCTGACGAGTGTGCGCGGGTATGCGGAGCTGTACCGCAAGGGTATGGCGCCGGATGCGGACATGGTCATCGGCAAGATTGAGGAGGAGTCCGCCAGGATGCAGTTGCTGGTGGAGGATCTCCTCGCGTTGACTCGTGCGGAGGGCACTCGCCTGGATAAGCGCCAGGTGGATGTGTTGGAGATGGTGACTTCGGCGGTGAGCTCTGCGCATGCGGCGTTCCCGGAGCGTTCACTCACGATTGAGAACAACGCCTCCTGCGTGCCGACGGTCAACGGTGACCCCTCGCGGCTGCACCAGGTGTTGCTGAACCTGATTGTGAACGCGTTCAAGCACGCGGGCAAGGATGCGTCGGTCACGGTGGCGTTGCGGGAGAACCTGGACCGCATCATCATCGAAGTCATTGACGACGGCTGCGGTATGGAGGAGAAGGACGCGGAGCACATCTTCGAGCGGTTCTACCGCGCGGACAACTCCAGGAACCGCGCCTCCGGCGGTGGTTCGGGGTTGGGGTTGGCGATCGCGAAGTCCCTCATCGAGCAGCACGACGGCACTATCACCGTGAAAAGCGCGCCGGGTGAGGGCTCCACGTTCACCATTTCCCTCCCGATGGAGAAGGGCCCGAAGGATTAAGCCTCGAGTGCTGCGCGCAGCTTCTCCGCGGCCTCGTCCATCTTCGCCGGATCGGTTTCGTCCATCTTCATCACGGTGGACAGGTCGTAGCCGGACATGTCGTTGGCGGGGAAGACGTGGATGTGTGCGTGCGGCACTTCGAAGCCGGCGATGAGGTAGCCGGCGCGCTCGCTGCCAAATGCCTCGATGATGGCGTTGCCTACTCGCTGGGCAACGTCATTCATTTTTGCCCACAGCGCTGGCTCGATGTCGGTCCACTTATCGATCTCCTTGACGGGAACGACCAGCGTGTGACCGTACGCGATCGGCTCGATGGTGAGGAACGCGGCGACGTCCTCGTCCTTGTACACGAAGCGGCCTGGAATTTCACCTTGAATAATCTTTGTAAACACAGTGCTCATAGCGCCTAGGTTACCGGTAAGTTAGTGGGCATGCGCATCCTTGTTATCGGTTCGGGCGGCCGCGAACACGCCCTGTTGAAAGGTCTTGCAGGACACGAGCTCACTGTCGCGCCGGGAAACGCCGGCATGGCACCACTTGCTGAGGTGAGGAGTGTCGACGTCGCTTCGCCTGAGGCAGTCGTCGAGCTGGCGAAAGACGTTGACGCTGAGCTTGTCGTGATTGGCCCTGAGGTGCCGTTGGTTGCGGGAGCGGTTGACGCACTGCAGGCCGCGGGCATTCCGGCGTTCGGCCCGACGAAGGCCGCGGCGCAGCTGGAGGGGTCGAAGGCATTCGCGAAGGACGTCATGGCCGCCGCGGGTGTGGCGACGGCTCGGGCGCAGCGCGTTGAGCACATCGAGGATATCGACGCCGCTATCGAGGCGTTTGGCCCGCACTACGTGGTCAAGGATGATGGGCTGGCTGGCGGCAAGGGGGTCGTCGTCACGCTCGATGCTGCCGAGGCCCGCGCGCACGCTCGCGCGGTGATTGAGGCCGGCAACCCCGTGCTGTTCGAGTCCTTCCTGGAGGGCCCGGAGGTGTCACTGTTCTGCCTCGTTGACGGCGAGACCGTGGTGCCGCTGCTGCCAGCGCAGGACCACAAGCGCGCCTACGACAATGACGAGGGCCCGAACACTGGTGGGATGGGCGCGTACACGCCGCTTCCGTGGCTGCCGGAGGGCGGCGTGGACCGCATCGTGGACGAGATTGCGCGGCCGGTGGCGCGCGAGATGGTCGCCCGCGGCATCCCGTACCAGGGCCTGCTGTACGTCGGCGCCGCGTGGGGGCCAGAGGGCCCGTCGGTGGTGGAGTTCAATGCTCGCTTCGGCGACCCGGAGACCCAGCCGGTGCTCAGCCTGCTGCGCACCCCACTTGTCGACGTCCTCTACGCCGTAGCAACGGGCAGCCTCGACACGCTGCCGGCGCTGGACTGGGAGGACGGCTACGCGGCGACGGTGGTGCTGGCGGCGAAGGATTACCCGGAGCACCCGAAGACCGGGGACGCCATTAATGGCGCCGACCTGGACAACCCCGACGTGGTGTTGCACGCAGGTACCGCGACCAAGGATGGGGAGTACGTCTCTGCTGGTGGGCGCGTGCTCAACGTGCTGGGTAAGGGCGTAACGCTGCAGGACGCGGTGGACGCTGCCTACCAGGCGATTGGGCAGATTTCGCTCGAGGGTTCCTTCTACCGCAAGGACATTGGGCGGCGCGCGATTGAGGGAGAAATCCGTATCTAGCGCGCGTGTCGGGACGTTGTGCGATAATCAGCGTCGTGGCTGAGAAACTGTTGAAACCGAACAATAGCAACGTCCTGTCGAACCGCTACGCGTCGCCGGAAATGGCGACGCTGTGGAGCGCAGAACACAAGATCATTCTGGAGCGTCAGCTCTGGATCGCCGTGATGAAGGCGCAGCGTGAGCTGGGAGTCGAGATTCCCGAGGAGGCGATCGCTGCGTACGAGGCGGTCGTCGACAAGGTGGACCTGGCTTCGATTGCTGAGCGTGAGAAGGTCACGCGACATGACGTGAAGGCGCGCATTGAGGAGTTCAACGCGCTGGCCGGGTACGAGCACATCCATAAGGGGATGACCAGCCGTGACCTGACCGAGAATGTCGAACAGCTGCAGATTTATCGCTCGCTGGAGCTGATTCGCGACAAGTCGGTTGCGGTACTCAAGGCGATCGGGAACCGGGCGGATCAGTACTCCACCCTGGTGATGGCGGGGCGTTCGCACAACGTTGCGGCGCAGGCCACGACGCTGGGCAAGCGTTTCGCATCGGCGGCGGATGAGATGCTGGTAGCGGTTGAGCGCATCGAGACGCTGCTGGCGGCATATCCGCTGCGCGGCATCAAGGGCCCGATGGGCACCGCACAGGACATGCTCGACCTGATGGGTGGTGACGAGGCGAAGCTGCGCCAGCTGGAGCAGTCGGTGGCGCGCCACCTGGGATTTGAGCGCACCTTTGACTCGGTCGGCCAGGTCTACCCGCGCTCCCTGGACTTCGACGCTATCTCGGCGATCGTGCAGCTGGGAGCGGGTCCGTCGTCGCTCGCGACCACGATCCGCCTGATGGCCGGCAACGAGACGGTCACGGAGGGCTTCAAGGAGGGCCAGGTTGGTTCTTCGGCGATGCCGCACAAGATGAACGCGCGTTCCTGCGAGCGCGTCGGTGGCTTCCAGGTGATCCTGCGCGGCTACCTCACCATGGTCGCTGACCTTGCTGGGCAGCAGTGGAACGAGGGCGATGTGTTCTGCTCGGTGGTGCGCCGCGTGGCACTTCCGGACGCCTTCTTCGCTATCGACGGCCAGTTTGAGACATTTCTCACTGTGCTGGATGAGTTCGGTGCGTTCCCGGCGATGCTCAACCGTGAGCTGGACCGTTACCTGCCGTTCTTGGCCACGACGAGGATTTTGATGGCGGCGGTACGCGCGGGTGTGGGCCGTGAGACGGCGCACGAGATTATCAAGGAGCACGCGGTTGCGATGGCGCTTGATATGCGCGAAAATGGCGCTGAACAAAACCTCATTGAGCGCCTCGCCGCTGATGAGCGCCTCCCGCTCGACAAAGAGCAGCTGCAGGATGCGTTGGCTGACCGCCACGCGTTCATTGGCTCGGCGGAGTCGCAAGTCAGCAACGTGTGCGCTCGTATCCAACAGCTTATCGACGCCCACCCGGACGCCGCTGCGTACAAACCAGGGGAGATTCTGTAACCTTTATGTCCATGCGTCCAGAGCTTTCTGACTATACCCACCTGGCTGGCGGCAAAGTCCGCGAGATTTACGAGGTGGATGACGAAACGTTATTGATGGTGGCGTCCGACCGCATTTCGGCGTTCGACTTCTCGCTGGAGCCGGCGATCCCGGATAAGGGCCGGATTCTGACTGCCACGTCCATGTTCTTCTTCGACCTGCTTTCGGGTGTGCGCAATCACCTGGCGGGCCCGATTGATGATCCCCGGATTCCGGAGGAAGTCCTCGGCCGCTCGTACGTGGTGAAGAAGCTGAAGATGATTCCGTTCGAGTGCGTCGCTCGCGGTTACCTGACTGGTTCAGGCAAGAAGGAGTACGACCGCACCGGCATGGTGTGTGGTGTGAAGCTGCCCGAGGGCCTGGTTGAGGCCTCGAAGTTACCGGAGCCGATTTTCACTCCTGCGACGAAGGCTGCGCAGGGTGACCACGATGAGAATGTCACGTTCGAGTACGTGGAGGAGAAGGTGGGCGCGAAGCTCGCCGCCCAGCTGCGCGACCTCACCTTGGAGGTGTACACCAAGGCTGCGGAGTACGCGGAGACCAAGGGCATCATCCTGGCGGACACGAAGCTGGAGTTCGGCGTCGACGAGGAAGGCAACCTGGTCCTTGCGGACGAGGTACTCACGCCTGATTCGTCCCGCTACTGGCCAGCCGATACGTACGAGGAAGGCAAGGTGCAGCCGAGCTTCGATAAGCAGTACGTGCGCAACTGGCTCACCGGCCCGAAGTCCGGCTGGGACCCTGCGGAGAACACGCAGCCACCGGAGCTGCCTGGTTCCGTGGTGGAGGCGACCCGCGACCGCTACATCGAGGCGTACGAGCGCCTCAGCGGCGAGAAGTTTGGGGACTGGCCGGGGGCGCGTGCCTAAGGCGTGAGGTTGCGCGTAGACTCGTCGCCTATGACGAATTTCAGCGCGCAACCGCCAGTGGCAGCAAAACACCCTACGACTCGCGTGTTTCATGGACGCGAGTTCGTCGATAATTATGAGTGGCTCCGGGACAAGCAGTCCCCGGAGACCATTGCCTATTTGGAGGCGGAGAACGCGTATACCGCGGAGGTGACTGCCCCATTTGCCCCGCTCGCGGAGCAGGTTTACCAGGAGATGAAGTCTCGCATCAAGGAGACTGATATGTCCGTGCCGCAGCGCAACGGAGACTGGTGGTACTACGGCCGCACCATCGAGGGTAAGAGCTACGGCGTGTCCTGCCGCGTGCGGGTCGGCGACGACCCGTGGACGCCGCCGACGCTGCCGGAGGACGGCTCGCCGCTGCCGGGGGAGCAGGTGCTGCTTGACCTCAACGAGATGGCCGAAGGCCATGAGTTCTTCTCGCTCGGCGCGTCAGCGGTATCTACGTCGGGGCGCTTGCTCGCCTTTTCGACGGACACCTCCGGCGACGAACGCTTCGACCTGCGCATCAAGGACCTGGAGACCGGCGAGCTGCTGCCGGATACCATCGAAGGCGCCTTTTACGGCGCGACGTGGGCGGGGGAGCAGTACCTGTTTTACCTGCGCGTTGATGACGCGTGGCGCCCGCACCAGGTGTGGCGCCACGAGGTGGGCACGGCGGCGTCGGAGGACGTGCTGGTCTACCAGGAGGACGACGAGCGCTTCAACCTCGGCGTGGGCGGGGACCGCGCCGAGCAGTTCCTGTACATCGTGGCCAGCTCGAAGCTGACCAGCGAGTGGCGCGCGGTACCCCTGGAGACGCCGACCGCCGAGTTCGAGGTGCTGTGGCCGCGCGAGGAAGGCGTGGAGTACGACCTGGATTACGCGGAGCTCGCCGGGCGCGGGTACTGGGTGGTCACGCACAACGCCACCGGCCCCAACTTTGCAGTGGGGACCTGCCCGGTGGATGCGCGGGTGCCGCTGACTGAGCTGGAGACGTTCGTGGAGCACAGCGCGGACGTGCGCGTAGAGGGCGTCGATACGTACCGGGACTTCCTGTTTTGTGCCTACCGCTCCGGCGGCATTAGCAGGCTTGCGGTAGCGCCTGTGGAGGGCGGCAGCTTCGGCGCGCTGCGCGAGCTCGAGTTCGACGAGGAGCTCTACACCGTGGGCTTGGGCGGAAACCCTGAGTGGGACGCGCCGGTGGTGCGGCTGACCTACACCTCGTTTACGCAGCCGGCCCAGCTGTTCGACTACCAGGTGGCCACCCGCGGCCTGACGTTGCTGAAGCAGCAGGAGGTGCTTGGGGGTTACGACGCCGCCGATTACGTTGCCAGCCGCATGTGGGCTACGGCCGACGACGGAACCCAGGTGCCGATCTCCGTGGTGCACCGCGCGGACCTGGACATGACCCATCCGCACCCGACGCTGCTCTACGCCTACGGCTCCTACGAGTCCTCCGTGGACCCAGGCTTTTCCGTGGCGCGGCTGTCGTTGCTGGACCGCGGGATGGTTTGGGCGTGCGCGCACGTGCGCGGCGGCGGCGAGATGGGCCGCGGCTGGTACGACAACGGCAAGATGCTGACGAAGAAGAACACGTTCACCGACTTCATCGCGTGCGCCGACGAGCTGGTGCGCGCGAGCGTGAGCTCCTACGACACGCTTGTGGCCGAGGGCGGATCGGCGGGCGGGATGCTGATGGGCGCGATTGCGAACATGGCCCCGGAGAAGTTCGCGGGCATCCAGGCGATCGTCCCGTTCGTGGACCCGCTGACCTCAATCCTCATGCCGGAGCTGCCACTGACCGTGGTGGAGTGGGAGGAATGGGGCGACCCGTACCACGACCCGGAGGTGTACGACTACATGGCCTCCTACGCCCCGTACGAGAACATCACAGCCCAGCGCTACCCGGACATCCTTGCAGTGACCAGCCTGAACGATACGCGCGTGCTGTACGTGGAGCCCGCGAAGTGGGTGGCGAAGCTGCGTGAGATAGCTACGGGCGGGGAGATTCTGCTTAAGACGGAGATGTCTGCCGGTCACGGCGGTGTGTCCGGCCGCTACGAGAAGTGGAAGCAGACCGCGTTCGAGTACGCCTGGACGCTCGTACACTCGGGGGCGTGCACCGTCTAGCAGCCGCAAAATAAAGGACTCCCGCGGGAGGGATCCGTTCGTTATACTGTCTTCGTCGTAATGACCTCCGAGACACGAAGGATTCTCATGGCAAAAGTCGTGGTAAATGTCATGCCTAAGGCTGAAATTTTGGATCCGCAGGGCCAAGCTGTCCTGCGCGCGCTGGGCAGAATCGGGGTGAACGGTGTCGAGGACGTGCGTCAGGGCAAGCGCTTTGAAATCGAAGTCGACGACACCGTGTCCGACGATGAGCTCAAGCGCGTCGCCGAAACCCTCCTGGCAAATATGGTGATTGAAGACTTCGAGGTTGTTCGATGACGGCAACCATCGGTGTAATCACGTTCCCAGGCACGCTCGACGACGTCGATGCGTTGCGTGCAGTTCGCCTGGCTGGCGCACAGCCGAAGTCGCTGTGGCACGCTGATGAAGATTTGACGGGTGTTGACGCCGTCGTGGTCCCCGGTGGGTTTTCCTACGGGGACTATTTGCGTTCCGGAGCCATCGCCGCGCAAGCCCCAATGATGGGCGCTGTGGTGGAGGCTGCGAAGAAGGGCATGCCGGTGCTGGGCATCTGCAACGGTTTCCAGATCCTCACCGAGGCTGGACTGCTGCCGGGCGCGCTGACCCGCAATCAGCACCTGAACTTCCACTGCGTGGACACCTACCTTGAGGTGGCCAACGCGGAGACCGCGTGGACGAACCGCTTCAACGAGGGGGACAAGATCCTCGTGCCGGCGAAGCACGGCGAGGGCCGCTTCCAGGCGTCCGCCGAGACCATCGAGCAGCTGGAGAAGGAAGGCCGCGTGGTGTTCCGCTACACGGATAACTTCAACGGCTCTATCAACGCGATTGCTGGTGTGACGAGCGAAAACGGCCGCATCGTGGGGTTGATGCCGCACCCGGAGCACGCGATTGAGGCGCTTACGGGGCCGTCGACGGACGGGCTCGGGTTGTTCTTGTCCGCTATTTCTTCGATCGGAGCGTAGGGAAACAATGACTGTACATAATGACACGGTGGAGCACGCCGCGCAGACTCCTGAACTGGAGCAGCCCTACGCGGAACTCGGCCTGAAGACCGACGAGTACGAAAAGATCAAGCGCATCCTGGGCCGCCGCCCGACGGATGCGGAGCTGACGGTGTACTCCGTCATGTGGTCCGAGCACTGCTCCTACAAGTCCTCCAAGGTGCACCTGCGCTACTTCGGGGAGACGATGACGGAGGAGATGGCGTCGAAAATTCTGGCCGGTATTGGCGAGAACGCGGGCGTCGTCGACATCGGTGACGGCGACGCGGTGACCTTCCGCGTGGAGAGCCACAACCACCCGTCCTTCGTGGAGCCCTACCAGGGTGCCGCGACGGGTGTGGGTGGCATTGTGCGCGACATCATGGCGATGGGCGCGCGCCCAATCGCGGTGATGGACCAGCTGCGCTTCGGCCCTGCTGACGCGCCGGACACCAAGCGAGTCCTGCCTGGCGTGGTGCACGGCGTTGGCGGCTACGGCAACTCGCTGGGCCTGCCGAACATTGGCGGCGAGACCGTCTTCGACGAAGCATATGCGGGTAACCCGCTGGTCAACGCGCTGTGCGTGGGCACGCTCAAGGTCGAGGACCTGAAGCTGGCGTTCGCCTCCGGCACGGGCAACAAGGTGGTCCTCTTCGGCTCCCGCACGGGCCTTGACGGCATCGGCGGCGTGTCGGTGCTGGGCTCTGCGACCTTCGAGGAAGGCGAGGAGCGCAAGCTCCCAGCCGTCCAGGTTGGCGACCCGTTCGCGGAAAAGGTCCTCATCGAGTGCTGCCTGGAGCTGTACAAGGCCGGCGTTGTCGTCGGTATTCAGGACCTCGGTGGCGGCGGCTTGGCGTGTGCTACCTCCGAGCTGGCTGCGGCGGGCGACGGCGGCATGACCGTCAACCTGGACAACGTGCCACTGCGCGCGGCGAATATGAGCGCCGCCGAGATCCTGGCGTCCGAGTCCCAGGAGCGCATGTGCGCCGTGGTCACACCTGAGAACGTGGATCGCTTCATGGAGATCTGCGCGAAGTGGGAGGTCGGTGCGGCCGTGATTGGTGAGGTCACCGATGAGAAGGACCGCTACCTCGTCTACCACAAGGGCGAGCTGGTACTGGACGCGCCACCGTCATCGATCGACGAAGGCCCGGTCTACGACCGCCCGTACGCGCGCCCCGAATGGCTTGATGGCGTGCAGGCGAAGGCGGACGTCGATACTTCGGAGGACCTGGAGGCTACCTGGCTCAAGATGGTTGCCTCCCCGGCGCTGTGCTCCCGCGACTTCATTACGCAGCAGTACGACCGCTACGTGCGTGGCAACACCGTGCAGGCCCAGTACTCGGATGCGGGCGTGCTGCGCATCAACGAGGAGACCTCGCGCGGCGTGGCGATTTCCGCTGACGCGTCCGGCCGCTACGCCTACCTGGACCCGAACATGGGTGTGCGCCTCGCGCTTGCGGAGGCCTACCGCAATGTTGTGGTCACCGGCGCGAAGCCGGTCGCGGTGACGAACTGCCTCAACTTCGGTTCCCCTGAGAACCCCGACGTGATGTGGCAGTTCCGCGAAGCTGTCCACGGCCTCGCCGACGGTGCGGCTGAGCTGGAGATTCCGGTCTCCGGCGGCAACGTGTCCTTTTACAACCAGACCGGCGAGACCCCAATCCTGCCGACCCCAGTCGTGGGCGTGCTCGGCGTGATCGAGGACGTCAACGCCGCCATCCCGCACCGCCTGCCGAAGGGCGAGGGCAAGCAGGCCTTGCTCGTGCTGGGTGACACGAAGGCGGAGTTCGGCGGCTCGGTGTGGCAGGACATCTCCGGCCAGGGCCTGAGCGGCCTGCCGCCACAGGTAGACCTTGCCAACGAGGAGCGCCTCGGCGAGCTGCTGCACGCGAACAAGGACATCCTTGCCGCGCACGACCTCTCAGAAGGTGGCCTGTCCCAGGCTGTCTTCGAGATGCTGCTGGGCTCCGGCAAGGGCGCCAAGCTGGACCTTTCGGCGGTCCACGAGGACGCGTTCACCGCGCTGTTCTCCGAGTCCGCCTCCCGCGTGCTCGTCGCGGTGGATCCATCGCTTGTCGACGCCACCATCGAGCGCGCCAACGCAACCGGCGTCCCAGCGCACGTGTTGGGCACCACCACCGACGACGGCCAGATCACCTTCGGTGAGCACTCCGTCGCCGTGGCCGCGCTGGCCGACGCGTGGGCGAATACGTTGCCGGCACTGTTCGGCAACGCGACGGCCCCGAACGCCGCGCTGTAGTTAGCGCGATTTAGAGGTTATGCCGCCAGGTCATTACGGTGCCTGGCGGCGTTTCCATGCGCAGGCCTGTTGCCTCAACGCCGGGCTGGCCTGCGTCGTCGATGGAGAAGCTGACGAAGGTCTGGTTGTAGGTCTGATTGGGAACGAGCGCCTGCGGGTCCCGTGGCAGGACCGGGAGATCTACGGTGTCGCAGAGCTGGGTGGCAAAGTTGCGCACGCGGTTCGCCGCCACGTTGCCTTCGCCGACGATGGTGATGTCGGGGCTGAGCACGGCCTCGTCGGGGCTGTCGCCTGCGGTGTTGCCGGTGTAGATGTAGCTGATGTCGAAGCAGCGCAGCTGGGTCACGTCGGCGAGCGCGGTGTCGGCGTTGGTGTAGTTGCCGACACGCCTGCGTGCCTCCTGTCCTGAGATGACGCGGGGGTTCTCTACGCGTGCCCGGAAGTGGTACGCCCCGCCGCTATCGCCGAGGAGCGTGACGGCGGCGGACTGGCGGAACTGCAGCGCGGTCGCCGTCTTCGGCTGGGGCGCCGCGCAGCCAACCAGTGAACCGGCCACACAGGCGCTCGCGGCCAGCAGCGCAGCGGTTCGCTTCAGCACTGACATAGCCGCCACTAGTCGACGCGCTGCTGCGCATCGTCTGGGCGCACCAGCGGCTCCGGCTCATACTGCGCCCGCAGGTCCTTGAGCGTCTGCGTGTGCTCCCAGAGGCGCTTGTCCTCGTCCGTGACTGGGGTGAACTTGCGCGCGGCCAGCGGGTTGCCGTCGATGTCGATACCGATGTAGGTCACCGTGGCGTGAATCGCGTTCTGGAGCGACTCGCGTCCGCCGCGCGGGTCCCCCGATCGAACAAAGATGGAGGTATGCATCGAGCGGGAGTCTGTCCTGGTCAGGCGTGCTTCCACCTCGATGAGGTCGCCGATGTGGATCGGCTTATAGAAGCGGATGCCGCCCGCGTACACCGCTGCGGTGCGTTCCCCGGACCACTCCATCGTGCAGGCCATACCGGCCTCATCGATCCACTCCATGGCGGTGCCGCCGTGCACATCGCCGCCCCAGTTGATGTCGGTCGGCTTCGCCAGGAAGCGGTGGATGGTGCGTGGTGCGGTGGAGTCGTCCGTGTAGGTCTGCTCCAGCATGGACGCCTCGATGGCCTTGCGCAGGTCGATGCGGGAGATCGCGGCGGCTTCCACGCGGCGCTCCTCATCGGTCTCAGGCGTAAATGTCGGCACCGGGGTTGGGCGCCCAGCTGCATCCTTTGCCACGAAAATCACCAGGCAGTCGCACGCGCGGGTGAAAACACCTTCTCGTGGGTCTGCCGAGAGCACCTCGTTGACGATGTGCATGGAGGTGCGGCCAGTCATCGCGATCCGGGAACGGACCTCCACAATGTGACCCGACGGAATCGGTCGGGTGAAGTGGATGTGGCCGACGTAGGCAGTCACGCAGTAGGTCGAAGACCACTGCGCGGCACACGCGTATGCCGCCTTGTCGATCCACTGCAACACACGGCCACCGGAGACGCCCTGGGCGCCCGCGTGGAGAACATCTGTAGGAGCCGCCATGAAACGCAGCGTGATGGAAGGAGACTTCATGGCACCACAGCATAATATGAAATCCATGGCACAGAGGAAGGCACCGAAGAAGACAGAGGTTGACCCGGCAGCGACTCGAGCGGCCTTCTTGGCAATCAAGGACTGGCTGTTGGACGAAGAGGGCGTCGACAAGCCCGGCAGGGCTTTGCTTGCCGACGCCGTGCGACGCACCGCCCGCACCCTCGCCCACGAGATGCCCGGGCACACAGTAGAGCTGCGAGTACCCCCGTTTGTTGCGGTGCAGTGCGTCGAAGGCCCCCGCCACACCCGCGGCACCCCGCCCAACGTCGTGGAAATGGACCCGACCACCTGGCTGCGAATCGCCACAGGTTGTGCCACTTTCGAGGAAGAAGTTCGCGCCGGGCGTATCGACGCCTCCGGCTCCCGAGCCCACGAAGTCCAAAAAGGGCTGCCCGTTCTACCCCTTCACCCCTAGGTGTTCGTTAGAGTAGAGCACGTGCGAACCGAAGAGGAATACATCGGGGATGACACGCCGCGCGAAGAATGCGGTGTGTTCGGCGTTTGGGCGCCCGGTGAAGACGTATCAAAACTGACATATTTCGGACTATTTGCCCTCCAGCACCGCGGCCAAGAAGGCGCAGGTATCGCTGTGGGCGACCATGACCAAGTGGTGGTGTTCAAGGACATCGGGCTGGTCAGCCAAATCTTTGACGAGCCGACGCTCGGCGCGCTGCAAGGCGACGTCGCCATCGGCCACACCCGGTACTCCACGGCGGGCAACAACTCGTGGGACAACGTGCAGCCAATGTATCGCGTCAGCCCCAACGGCACCGACGTCGCGCTGGCACACAACGGCAACCTGACCAACTACGTCGAGCTGCAGCGCGAGGCCGTGGAGCGCAAGCTTATCCCCGCCGACGGGGTAGAGGGCCAGGGCTCCTCCTCCGACACGGCGGTCGTCTCTGCCCTCCTCGCCGACGCCATCCGCGACGACGTCACCCTCCTGGAATCCGCGCGCCAACTCCTGCCGCGCGTCAAGGGAGCGTTCTGCTTCATGGTGACCGACGGTAAGACCCTCTACGCGGCCCGCGACCCACACGGCGTGCGCCCACTGTGCCTCGGCCGCCTGGAACGCGGCTGGGTCGTCGCATCCGAAACGTGTGCGCTGGACATCGTGGGCGCCTCCTTCGTCCGCGACATCGAACCGGGCGAGCTCATCGCCATCGACGAGACCGGCGTCCACTCCGAGCGCTTCGCCGACGCACCACACGCGCACTGCGTTTTCGAGTACGTCTACGTCGCCCGGCCCGACTCAGTTGTCGACGGCCAATCCGTCAACAGCGCCCGCATCGACATCGGACGCCGCCTGGCCCGCGTCGCACCCGTCGACGCCGACCTGGTCATGCCGGTCCCAGAGTCCGGCACCCCGGCCGCCATCGGCTACGCCGAGGAATCCGGCATCCCGTTTAAGCAGGGCATGATGAAGAACGCCTACGTGGGCCGCACCTTCATCCAGCCCTCGGACACGCTGCGCCAGTTGGGCCTGCGACTGAAGCTCAACCCGGTGCGCGAAGTCATCGAGGGTAAGAAGCTCGTCGTCGTGGATGACTCCATCGTGCGCGGCAACACCCAGCGCAAACTGATCCGTATGCTGCGCGAGGCCGGCGCCGCCGAAGTGCACGTGCGCATCGCTTCGCCACCGGTGAAGTGGCCGTGCTTCTACGGCATCGACTTCGCCAGCCCCGGCGAGCTCATCGCCAACCACGGGCGCGGCGGCAACGAAGAAGTTGTTGCCGAGTCCATCAGGACCATGGTGGGTGCGGACTCCCTGGCGTTCGTCACCACCGAGGACATGATCGCCTCCACCAACCAGCCAGCCTCCAACCTCTGCGCGGCCTGCTTTACCGGCGAGTACCCACTCGGCCTCCCGGAGGGCAACCACAACGCAGATCTTGTTCGTCGTCTTCAGAAAGGTGAAAACGCATCATGACCCACCACAACACCCCAGCTGACTCGGGCGTGTCCTACGAGGCCGCAGGTGTCTCCATCGAAGCCGGCGACAAGGCCGTAGAGTTGCTCGCGCCCCTTGCCAAGCGCGCCTCCCGCCCAGAGGTCCAGGGCGGCATCGGCGGCTTCGCCGGCCTGTTCGCCTTGGGCAAGTACAAGGAGCCGCTGCTCGCGGCCGGATCCGACGGCGTCGGTACCAAGCTGGCCGTCGCTCAGGCGATGGACAAGCACGACACCATCGGCATCGACCTGGTCGCCATGTGCGTCGACGACCTCGTCGTCTGCGGCGCGGAGCCACTTTTCTTGCAGGACTACATCGCGATCGGCAAGGTCGTCCCCGAGAAGGTCGCTGACATCGTTTCCGGCATCGCCGAGGGCTGCGTCCAGGCAGGCTGCGCCCTGCTCGGTGGCGAGACCGCGGAGCACCCAGGCGTCATGGACGTCAACGACTACGACGTCTCCGCCACCGCCATCGGCGTCGTCGAAGCTTCCGAGCTCCTCGGCCCGGACAAGGTCCGCGAGGGCGACACCATCATCGCGATGGCGTCCTCCGGCCTACACTCCAATGGCTACTCACTCGCACGCTACGTGCTGCTCGAGCGCGCCGGCCTGCCTCTCGACGGCCACGTCGACGCCCTCGGCCGCACCCTCGGCGAGGAGCTTTTGGAACCAACCAAGATCTACGCCCTCGACTGCCTGGCGCTTGCCAAGGAGTGCGACGTGCGCACGTTCTGCCACGTCACCGGCGGCGGCCTGGCCGGCAACATGGAGCGCATCATCCCTGAAGGCCTGGTCGCAGACATGGACCGTTCCACCTGGACCCCCGGTCCGATCTTCCAGACCATCCAGTCCGTCGGCGACGTCCCCGTCGAGGAGATGGAGAAGACCTTCAACATGGGCATCGGCATGGTGGCCGTCGTGGCACCAGAAGCGCGTGACCAGGCGTTGGCGCTGCTGAAGGACCGCGGCATCGACAGCTGGGTCCTCGGCGAGGTCCGCGCTGCAGATGCCGACGAGGATGCCCGCGCGGTGCTTCGGGGCCAGCATTCTTAGGAATCACGCACCACATTCCGCAATTTCAATCACCGGGCTTCACAAAAGCCCAGGTCGCTGATTGGCTGTGCAGGAATGTGGTGTCGCCTTAGTGGCCTCAGTGCCAAAGGACGCACCCAGTTTTATCTAGCCCTTTTGTGACCTGTGGATATGTAAGTGGCCTGTTTTGGAATTGCGTCCTTTGGCACTCGTGCTCCCGTGCGTGCACCAAATTCTCTCCCGCCCGACCAGCGACTAGGGAAAACGCCAGGCCTCTACCTAAAACGCTTTATGTCAAGTGGTTGTGAACATGGTTGGGTGTTAGATCGTGATGGGTTGTGGGGGCGGGGCGGTTTGGGTAGTGGTGCGGATGATGCTGACTTCTGCCGGAATGCCTGTGCCAGCTGCGGTGTTCGGAAGTTGAGTGATGATGCCTTCGCGTAGCGCGTTTCGCATCCCCTCCTCGCGTTGGTGTTGCAGTTTGTCCCAGGTGCCGTCGAGGATTGCTTGTGGTGGGTAGTAGTTGATTCCACTGTGGGGAGTGGCGTTATAGACCGGCACCCATTCGTTGAGCCAGTTTTTGGCGTGGCCGAGTGTGGCAAACGTTTTCGGGTAGTAGGTCCTGCCTTTCATGGTGTGGAATACCGACTCGGTATGCGGATTGTCGTTGCTGGTGTGAGGCCGGTTAAATGAGCGGGCCACACCGTGTTTGGCGAAGAGTTTGCCGAGGCGTTTGCTTGTCATCGCACTGCCGTTATCAGAGTGCACGGTTTTCACGTGGGGAAAACGAGTCAGGATGTCGTCAAACATTGCTGCTGCTACGTGGCTGTTTTCGCGTTCTGCTACGACGCAGCCAACGATTGCGCGGGAGTACAGGTCAATGACCGTGTGGCATGCAAAGTTTTGTCCGACGTATTGTCCAGGCAAGAAGGTAATGTCCCAGCACAGTACCTGGCCAGGTGCTGTGGCGCGTACATGTGGCGGGGAGGCGTTTCGTTTGCGTTGAGCTTGCTTGGCTTTGGTGTTGTGTCGTTGGTAGAGCAATCGTCCATGTTTTTTGGCAACTCGGTAGAAACTGCGCAGGCTTGCCAGGTAAATCCCGTTGTTTAACGCGGCGTAAAATACCTGGTCCACCCCGGAATGTGGATTGGCGTCTAACAATTCCAAGATGCGCTCGACAGTGGTATCGGACAGTCGGTTGATCCGTCGTTTGTCGTAGGCAATTGGATCGGCAACACGTGGGCGTGGCTTCGTTTGATAGAACACGCGGCTGCGTGAGACTCCGATGATGCGCATTGCGTGAGTTTTCGAATAGCCACAGTCAACTAACTGGTCAATCAGTGTTTCTTCTGCGTGTTGTCCTTGGTCGTAGAGGCGTTGTTGGTCTTGAGTGAGGACTCTTCCGCCACGTTTGAGTCCACGCCATGTTGCCCTGGCATGGTCGCTAAAGCTTTTCCCAACACATCAGTGGCTAATTCAGCCCGCTCTGCTCTTTCTGTTGCCTTATCCAGGGCACGCTGCATAGCTTCCTCCCGACGCTTCGCATCGAGTTCGAGCTTGCGCTTTTGCTGCATCAACGCGGAGACTTCCTTGCGTAACTGCTGGATTTCAACGCACTCATCCATCGTCAACGTTCCAATCCTCCTTGGTGTAGTACGCGTGGTGAGATCACCATCGGCAACCATTGCTGTCCAGCGTCGCACGGTGTGGTCAGCAAGTCCATGTTCAATCAACCACGCTTCTTTCTGGCCATACGGCACCAGCTGATATTCAATGACCATCTCACGGATGTAGTCAGGTGAATACCTTCCCCGATATGCTTCATCAACGCTGCGTTTGGCTCGTTGAATACCATCTAAACCATCAGTGGTGGACTTTGATAACTGTAATGCGCGGGCCCAGCGCTTGATATCGCAAGACTGGATTGCCTGTCGGGTGCACCATGGGCCTTTCGTGCCGTACGGCAACCGGTTATAAATCGTGATCATTTGTCGCTGCTGTGCTGGATGAAACCACCTGCCAGAGCCAGTAGTGCGGTACGGGGAGAACACGACTGCTACTGCTTGAAGTGAGGCCAACGTGTCTTCATCGAGTACTTGCCCCGCTGCCAGCACACGCGGTGGCATTGCTAGGATCTCTTTGACTTCCTCGCGTGATGTTTTAGTCTTGCCCCCGTGGGTCCTTACCGGGGTTGCAACGGTCGGTGGTGACGTCAACGCTGACGGCACCAACTCAGGCAACTGTGGGTCGGTCATGAACAAAACCTCCTATGGATTGACGTTCACAACCATCCTGACACTAAGGGAAACCAAGGAATTTGGTGTCTCCTTGGTGCCAGCAGCCCCTGAACGAGTGTTAAAGGCACCAAAAGAACACCCGCGGCCCGGATGGGCAGCAGGTGTTCTTTGTAAGCGTTGGACGTTTAGCGGCCTGAGGTGCCGTACGCATCCCAGTCGGCGTAATCGGCGTACTGTTCATCTACCTCGTAGTCGTCGTCCTCTTCCCAGCTCTTCTTCGGAGCTTTGCCTGCGAGCTCGCGTTGCAGCGACTCGAGGTCCATTTCAGGAGAGTTGTACTTCAGTTGGCGAGCAACCTTGGTCTGCTTTGCTTTGGCGCGTCCGCGACCCATTGCGTGACCCCCTTGAGGTGGTTCTTCTGGGCGGCTCCCGGGCAGGGAGCGGCCTCATGCTTTTCGATTCGTTAATTGTCCTGTAGGACATAATAGCGCGAACGTTCCAAAAATTCCCCTCCACGGGGTGACCTGTGTGTTTGCCCAGCGGGCCCCGGCAAGAGCCCGCACCGGGCCCCAATTTGAGACCTAGTTGCCGCGCAGCCGTTGTTGCGCCTTGCGTCCGGCTTTCTCGCCCTCGTCGGTGGGGAGGGAATCGGGGTCGATGCGGGCGGCGACGCCGTCGATGTCAAGGTCGACGTCAGTGCCGGCGTTGAGTGCGGACCGTTTCAGGCGGGCCAGTGCGATGGGGCCGTAGTCGGCGTCGTGGACGACGGTGCCGAGTGTGCCAACCGCGCGCCCGCCCGCCCGGATGGTTGCACCGATCTCTGGCTCGGTGGGTGCGGAGCCGTCGAGCTGCAGCATGACCATCAGGCGGGGGGAGCGGCCAATGTTTTCCACGCGCGCGACGGTCTCTTGTCCGCGGTAGCAGCCCTTCTCCAGGTGGACTGCGGCGATGCGGTCGCCGCGGTTGATCAGGCGCGGGGCTTCGTGCGGGATGGTTTTTTCGTCGCAGTCGGCGCCGAGTTCGGGCTCGCCGGCCCGCACGCGCTCGGCGGTGAACGCCATGAGCCCCAGAAGAGTGCGGAGCCCACCCGGGGGGGGGAGCGCCGGGCCCAGAAGATAACCGTCTTTACCCGGGCGGATGGGGGGGTCCCGTTTCTTTTAACCACATCGAGAGGTGAACGGCGGTGAACGCCATGAGCCCGCCGAGCACGCCGCCGCGTTCCACCAGCGCATCGACGACCTCTTCGAGCCGGTCGCGTTCGACCGCGATGTCGAAGCGCGCGTGCGCGGTCCACGGGGACACCCGCCGGGAAAACGCCGTGCCGTCCATCGACGCGAGGGCTTCCGTGGCGTCGGCTGGGCCGATGAGCGTGAGGATCGCCAGGTCGGTGTCGGTGATGGTGACGTCGGACCAGAACACCATTTTGCGCAGGAACGCGGTGAAGGTTTCGTATTGCGCGGCTGGCAGGTCGAGGTAGAACGTGGCGCCGTCGTAGAAGACGTCGGCGTGGTGGAGGATCCTGCCCTGCGCGTCGAGGTCGAGGGCGGAGGCTGCGAAGCCGGAGGGGGCGTCGTCAAGCTTTTGTGAGAGGAGATTGTTTAAGAACTCTGGTGCGTCGGGCCCCGCGACCGTGACGACGCGGCGCTGCGAGCGGTCGATGATGACGGGCTGGGTGTCCATGGCGCGTTGTTCGCCGAGCGGCTCCCCGTAGTGCCAGGCGACCCCCTTCGCGTCGAGCGGCGTCGTGCCCGCAAACTCTGCGGCGCCAGGGCGTTGCAAAAGTGGAGAAGAGTTCAACACATCCACCATCGTAGCGGGATACTATGAACGCATGGGTTCGTCGCACTTGTTACCAGCTCCAGTGATCTATCTTGTGGAACCGTTCGGCGGTTCTATTCGACGCCAAAACGCCAGCATGCCGCACGTGTTTTGGGACGACGCCGCCGTCACGCGTGGCGACGGCATCTTCGAAACCATCCTGATCCGGAAGGGGGTGCCCGCCAACCTTGAGGCCCACATTGAGCGTTTCCGGCGAAGCGCCCGCACACTCGACCTGCCGGACCCGGGGGTGGACCACTGGGTGAAGGCGACGAATGAGGCGGTGGCCGACTACGTGCGCGAGCGTGGCAGCGAGCCGGAGGAAGTGGACGCGCGCTGCGTGTGGACGATGACGCGCGGCCGCGAAACCACCGGGGTGCCCACAGCGTGGCTGACGGTGCGCCCCATCGACGAGACTGCCCTGAAGCAGCGCAAGAGCGGGGTGTCGGTGATGACGACCTCGCGTGGCTACTCCCTGGACACCGGTGAACACGCAGTGCCGTGGATGCAGGTAGGCGCGAAGACCTTGAACTATGCGGCGAACATGGCTGCGCTGCGCTGGGCGAAGAGCCACGGGCACGACGACGTCATCTACATCGACCCCACCACCGAGCGCGTGCTGGAGGGCGCAAACTCGACGGTGATCGTGGTGAAGAAGGGCGGGCGGATCCGCACGCCGAAGCCGGGGCCGGGCATCCTGCCGGGCACGACGCAGGCCGCGCTGTTCGAGTACGCATCCGAGCGCGGCTGGAAGTGCAAGCAGAAAGACATCTACCTAAATGAACTGTTCAAGGCTGAGTCGCTGTGGCTGGTGAGCTCCACGAGGATGGCGACGAGGGTGAAGCGCCTGAACGGCAAAAAGCTCCCGGCCCCCGAGAACGCTCGGGAGATCCAGGAGCTAGTGCAGCAGGCGCTCGACGCGAGTCTGGGCCTGTAAAAGCCTGTAAACCTTAGTGCTTAGCCGGCCACGCGCTTGAGTTCGGCGGACATGTAGGGGACCATCTCGCCGTCGACGGCGCGCTCGTCAACCCAACCGAGGTTGTTGTTTGGCATCAGGCCGTAGACGCGCTTGCCGGGGCCGTGGTTCTCGGGGCCCGTTTCCGTCACGATGGTCGACGCGCTGGTCAGCTGCCATGCGCGCTCGTTGAGCAGCGTGCCGTACATGATCTCGGTGAGCCCGCGGGAGTTGGTGAGGGTGACCTCGATTTCGTCCTTCAGGGAAATGCGCCAGAAGCCGACCTCGCGCTGGTCCGCGCCGGTGGGCTTGCCGTCCTCGTCCAGGCGCCAGATGCGGGATTCGAAGCGGAGGTAATTCTCGCCGTCGTGGGAGATGACCAGCTGCTGGCCAAAGGCGTACTCGTCGCCGTTATCGTTGGCCTGGCCCTCGCCGTGCCACACGCCGACCAGCGGCAGAAGTGCTAAGAGGCCGTCGTGGAGGCTAGGGCCCTCGCGAAGGTTGGCCGTGTCCGCTGGCAGCGGCATTTCATCAAACCCAAGCGCTGGGATATTGCGGTGCGCAGTCGCCTTCGACTGTTCCGCGGCGAGGTTGACTGCTTCGTTTCCGTTTAGTTTTTCACTCATGCGTACCAGGCTACAACGTCCTACACCAGCGGCGCGAGGTCGGCAGCTTCCACGACGGTGTTGATGCGGTCGCGGGAAAATTCGATGGAGCCGCCGGAAAGTTGCACGTTGTCGGCCTGGCCGCCTAGCGGCAGGTCGCGGGTGTCCCTGTCCAGGGTGTACGCGTCGATGACGCGGTCGGTGAGGTCGGAGGGGACGTCGATAAGCTGGCTGGGCCGCATGCGGAAGGTGGGGCCGTCGAGGCGCAGGGTGACCACGACTGTGGTGGGAATGTCCGTGCCGGGGACGGTGCCGGTCATGCGAGCTTCGCTTGCGGTGCCGCCGGAGGGTGAGATGTCGTAGGGGTGCGCGATGTCGAGGTCGGTCATGCCGAGGAGCTGGCCGAACGCGACGCCGTCGAGGCGTACTGTGCGGCGCACGACGTCGGCTTGCGCGCCAGTGAGGTCCGCGCGGCGCAGGCGTTGTCCGGCGTTTGCGGGCAGTTCCAGGTTGATCAGCTCCACCCCGGCGTTGCCCACGCCGACGCCCGCCACCGGCACGTCTACGGAGTGCAGGCTCACCCTTGACACAGCTCCGGTCACAGCAGCCAGCGCCACCGGGAACCCGGAGATGTAGGCCTCGGGGGCGACTTCGAGCCCGTTGAGCTGCGCGGCCTGCCTCGAGAGCGTGCGCTCCACGCCGGAGGCAAACAGGGTGTCGGCGGCGCCACTGACGCACAGCACCGCAACGAGCCCGAGGGCGATCGACCGTTTCTTCACGTCTCTAGTTGTACACACACGCTAGCCTTGGGGCATGACGAACACTCGCTTTCACCCCCAACCGCTCACGCTGCCGGAACAGCCGGAGACGGCCAAACAGGTCGAGGCGATGCTGCAGCGCGTCGCGGACTACGACGGCATCGCCGCCTTTTCCGAGCAGTTCCTTAACGGGCTTCACGACGCCCGCCTGGGCCACAACCACCTGGTAGTCAGACAGGGCGACGACGTTGTAGGAGTCGTGGGGTTCGCCCCGGACGGTTCGGCGGAGCTCGCGGTGGATCCGCAGTCGCGTGGTCAGGGGATGGGCCGCAGCCTTGTCGACGCCGCCTTCGCCCACAACCCCGCCGCGGGCCTGTGGGCCCACGGCAACCTGCCCGACGCCCACGAGGTCGCACTGCTGCTCGGGCTGCGCCCGGTGCGCGAGCTGCTCGTGATGCGTCTGGACGAGGTGCGCGCTGAACCTGTACAGCTGCCCGAGGGATACGAGGCGATCAACCTCACCGAGGCGAGCGCAAAGTGGGGCCGTGGGGCCGTCGAAAAGGCGTGGCTGGAAGCCAACAACCAGGCGTTTTCCTGGCACCCGGAGCAAGGCGGCTGGGATATCGAGCGCCTGCACCGCGCGATGGAAGCGGAGTGGTTCGACCCAGCCGGGGTGTGGCTGCTCTACCGCGGCGAGGAGCTTGCGGGCTTCCACTGGACGAAGCGCCACCCGGACGGCACCGGAGAGGTCTACGTTGTCGGCTTGGCGGACGCCTTCCGCGGCCACGGCCTTGGCGGCGTATTGATGGAACTGGGGCTGGTTCACCTCGCTGAGCAGGGAAGCCCGGCCGTGATCCTCTACGTTGAGGCGGACAATGCCCCGGCCGTGAAGCGCTACGAGGAGCTTGGATTCCAGGTCGCGGAGCGCCACGTCGTCTATAAAGCGGCGGGGGCAGCGGCGGGTGATTAAACCCAACCGTCACGCAACATTCATGTGAAGTTCACGAATAGGGGCCTTTAGTGTTCACCATCACGCTTTAGCGTTACTCCTCGAACATTAAAGGTCACTATTTCTTGGAAAGGTATTCCACGTGAATTTCAAAAATCAGCGTTCTGCAGCAGTATTCGGTGCATTGGCGGTAGCGTCGGCCGCGTTGGTTGCGTGTGGCAACGGTGCAGACAATGCGGCGGACACCTCCGCAACGGATACCCCCGGTTCCGATGCTGCAGTCGCAGGGGAGTACGAACTTTCCGGCGAAACTGGGCAGCTGCTGGCGGAGGGCGCGTCTTCGCAGCAGAACGCGATGGATTACTTCCGTACGGTGTACGAGGCGGACGTTCCGGGGGCAACGCTTGCGTACAACCCGACTGGTTCCGGCGCTGGCGTGAAGCAGTTCCTGGATAACCAGGTGGTCTTCGCTGGTTCCGACTCGCCACTGAAGGAAGAGGAAGTCGCAAAGGCTGCGGAGCGCTGCGGTGGCAACGAGGCGTGGCACCTGCCGTTCGTGATTGGCCCTGTCGCGGTTGCATACAACCTGGAGGGCGTCGACGAGCTGACGCTGAGCGTCGACAACATCGTGGAGATCTTCCAGGGCGTCATCAAGAACTGGAATGACCCGAAGATTGCGGAGTCCAACCCGGGCGTGGAGCTGCCGGACCAGAAGATCAACGTCGTTTACCGCGCGGATGAGTCGGGTACCTCGGACAACTTCCAGAAGTTCCTGATTGCGGCGTCGGATGGCAAGTGGGAGTCGAAGGGCAAGGCGTTCCCGACGGAGGTTGGCTCCGGTGCGAACGGCTCCACGGGTGTCGCTGACCAGGTGGCAAACACCCCAGGCGCGATCACCTACGTTGAGGCGGGCTTCGCAGACAAGATTGCGAAGGTTGACTTCGGCAACGGCCCGGTTGAGCTGAACTCCACCACCGTGGGCAACGCGCTGGCACACATGAAGTTCTCCACGGAGGGCCACAACATGGTGGTGGACTCGGAGGCACTGTTCGCGTCGAAGGATGCGGATTCCTACCCGCTGATCCTGACCACCTACGAAATTGTGTGCTCGGCTGGCTACGATGCCGCAACCGCTGGCATGGTGCGTGACTTCCTGAACGTGGCGCTGGATTCGCAGGACAGCGAGCTGGAGTCCGAGGGCTTCATTCCGGTGTCGGGCGCGCACGCTGAGCGTCTCCGTGAGGCTATCAACGCGATTCAGTAACAATGGCTACAGCTCAAGTTGAAGCGCGTCCCCGACGTCGAGTCGGGGATCGCGTCTTCGAGGGCGTATCGACGTCCTCTTCGGTTTTAATCACGCTCATCATTTCTGCGATTGGCGCATTCCTCCTGCTGGAGGCGTTGCCGCCCCTGCTGCGGAACGAGGGCGGCTTCCTCGGGTTCCTGACGTATTCGGGCCCGTGGGAGACGGCGAACCTGGACGCAATGCGTTTCGGTATCCCGAACTTGTTCTTCTCCACGGTGATGATTTCGCTCATCGCGTTGCTGATCGCGATGCCGGTCGCTCTGGGCGTGGCGCTGTTCCTTTCGAGCTTCGCGCCGAAGCGCATGGTGCGCCCGCTCGCGGTGCTGGTGGACCTGCTGGCCGCGGTGCCGTCGATTGTCTACGGCATCTGGGGCGCGAAAGTGCTGGGACCCGCGCTCGGCAAGTTCTACGAGTGGGTGCATTCCTGGGGAGGCGACTTCTTCCTCTTCGCGCACTACCAAAACTCGCCGTCGTTCGCGACGGGCCGCAACATCCTGACCGGTGGCATTGTGCTGGCCATTATGATCTTGCCGATCATCGCGGCCACCGCTCGCGAGATCTTCACGCAGACGCCGCGCGGTCTCATCGAGTCTGCGATGGCCTTGGGCGCGACGCGCTGGGACGTGGTGCGGATGACGGTGTTGCCGTTCGGTAAATCCGGCTTCGTGGCTGGCTCCATGCTGGGTCTTGGCCGCGCGCTGGGCGAGACGATGGCGCTGTACATGGTGGTCTCCCCGGCACCGCTGTTCCGCGGCTCGCTCTTCGACGGCGGCACCACCTTCGCAACCGCGATCGCGAATGCGTCCGCGGAGTTCAATAACCCGATTAGCGCTGGCGCCTACATTGCGGCGGGCTTGGTCCTGTTTGTGATTACGTTTGCGGTCAACGCTGCAGCGCGCGCGATTGTGAGGAGAAGTAAATGACAACAAAGCCTATGTCGCCATTTACCCCCGTGGCGAAGTCGCGCACGATCAAAAGCGCTGTGATGGGCACGCTCGTGGCTGCCACGATGGTGCTGGCGATGCTGCCGCTGCTGTGGCTGCTGGTCACGGTGGTCGGCCGCGGGTGGGACGCCATCAGCGACGTGTCCTGGTGGACCACCGACATGGTCGGTATCCGCGCCACCAAGGAGGGCGGCGGTGCGCTGCACGCGATTGTAGGAACGCTGGCGCAGACGTTGGTGGCGTCGATAATTGCGATCCCGATTGGCGTGGCCACAGCGATCTACCTGGTGGAGTATGACAAGGGCGGGAAGCTGGGCAAGCTGACCACGTTCATGGTGGACATCCTGTCAGGTGTGCCGTCGATTGTTGCCGCGCTGTTCATCTACGCGCTGTGGATCACGGTGCTGGGGCAGGCCCGCTCGGGTTTCGCGGTCGCGCTGTCGTTGATCCTGCTGATGCTGCCCGTGGTGGTGCGCAATACGGAGGAGATGCTGCGCGTGGTGCCGATGGATCTGCGTGAGGCGTCCTACGCCCTGGGCGTGCCGAAGTGGAAGACCATCGTGCGCGTTGTGGTGCCGACGGCCTTCTCCGGCATCACCACCGGCATCATGCTGGCGATTGCCCGCGTGATGGGCGAGTCCGCGCCGGTGCTGATCCTGGTTGGGTCCACGCCGATCGTGAACTGGGCCGGCATGTTTGGTCAGCCGCAGTCCTCGCTGCCGCTGTTCATGCTGGACATGTGGAAGGCAGGCGGCACGGGTGCGGCCGCCGACAGGCTGTGGGGCTCGGCCCTCACACTGCTCATCATTGTTGTTGTGCTCAACGCCCTCGCGCGGTTGATTGCCGCGAAGTTTTCAGTGAAGAAATAAGGATTACGTGCAATATGTCGAAGCTTCAGATGCGTGACGTCAACATTTACTACGGTGATTTTCACGCGGTGCAGGACGTCACCATGGAGATTCCCGCGCAGGCAGTCACTGCGTTCATCGGCCCTTCGGGCTGTGGCAAGTCAACCGTGCTGCGCACGCTCAACCGCATGCACGAGGTGATCCCGGGCGCCTCCGTGCAGGGCGAGATTATTCTGGACGGCCACAATATTTACGGCAAGGACGTGGACCCGGTGTCGGTGCGAAGCACCGTCGGCATGGTGTTCCAGAAGGCCAACCCGTTCCCGACGATGTCCATCGAGGACAACGTCGTGGCGGGCCTGCGCTTGGCAGGGGTGAAGAACAAGAAGGAGCTCAAGGACGTCGCGGAGCGCTCCCTGCGCGCGGCGAACCTGTGGGACGAGGTCAAGGACCGCCTGGACAAGCCGGGTGGCGGCCTTTCCGGTGGTCAGCAGCAGCGCCTCTGCATCGCGAGGGCCATCGCGGTGCGCCCCGAGGTCTTGCTTATGGACGAGCCCTGCTCCGCCCTCGACCCGATCTCGACCCTGGCCGTGGAGGAACTCATCCACGAGCTGAAGGAGAACTACACCATCGTGATCGTGACACACAACATGCAGCAGGCCGCGCGTGTGTCCGACAAGACGGCGTTCTTCTCCCTGGAAGCAACCGGTAAGCCTGGCCAGCTCATCGAGTTCGACGACACCACCACGATCTTCGAGAACCCGTCACGGCAGGAAACCGAAGACTACATCGCAGGCCGCTTCGGCTAGCCGCTACTTCTTGGCTCTGAACCGCCGCTCGATTGCCGCCAGCTTCGAGTGGCGGTCAAACGCGTCCTCGTCGCGCTGCTTCATGTACTCCTTCGGGGTTAGGCCCGTGACCAGGAAGACGACGCGGCCGGCGACGTTCACGCAGCGGTCCGCGTAGCGCTCGTAGTAGCGGGAGACGAGCGCCACGTCGACGGCCTCCCGCGCAGAGTGTTCCCAGGAGTCAGACGTTGTGATGGCGTTGAGGTAGTCGTGGAGGTCGTCGACACCTTCGTCGATTGCGTTGAGCTCAACGGCGACGTCCGCGTCAGGGTCGAGCAGCAGGTCGTGTGTGATGTTGACCATTTCGTCCACGCGGGCGGCCATCTCAGCGATCGGGGCGTGCTCCGTGTTCGGCAACACGGGGAAGGGGTGGCGCAGCCGCGCCAGCTTCGCAATGTGCTTCGCCATCGCGCCCATCCGCGAGAAGTTCTCCACGATATAGATAGAGGACAGCACCTGGCGCAGGTCTCCCGCCACCGGGTTCTCCAGCGCGAGCAGGCTCATGCTGCGCTCCTCGCAGCGCAGCTTCAACTCCTTGAGCGGGTCAGAGGCGTTGAGGGCATGCTCGGCGTCCTCGAGTGACTGCTCCAGCAGCGCCGTGGACGCCAGCTGCATGACTTCGCGCACGGTGTCGCACATCTGCAGCAGGTCGCGGTTGAAGGCTTCGAGGTGTTCACGGTAGGCGGTACGCATGCCCGCCATAGTAATAGGTACGGCCTTATCAACGAGGCTAGGGCTAGCCGCCGTTGTTCTCGATTTCCGCGCCCTCCGGCACGGTGGCGTCTTCCGGATCGTCGAGCCAGCCCTCAGGCAGCGCAACCTTGGAGGAAGAACCCTGGCGGCCGCGGGCGTCGTCGGCGTGCTCGGCGAGTTCTTCGGAGTCCGCGATGGTCGCCAGCAGCGCCCCGAGCTCATCGAGCGTTTCCACCCGGGCCAGGTCCTTGCGGAATTCGCCGCCAACCGGGAATCCGCGCAGGTACCAGCCGGTGTGCTTGCGGATGTCGCGGCAGGCCTGCTGCTCACCGACGTGCTCCGCGAGCAGTTCCGCGTGGCGGGCGATGATGCCGCTGACGCGCCCGAGCGTCGGCTCCGGCGGAATCGGCTCCCCGCGCAGCTGCGCGCCAATCTGGGCGAACAGCCACGGCCTGCCCAAGCACCCGCGGCCTACCTCCACGCCGTGGCAGCCGGTTTGCTCCATCATGTCGGTCGCATCCTTGGCAGCGAAGATGTCCCCGTTGCCGATCACCGGCAGCCCCGTGCCGCGCATGTGCTCAACCAGCCGGGCGATCTCATCCCAGTGCGCCGCCCCGGAGTAGCGCTCGGCGGCGGTACGCGCGTGCAGCGCCACGGCTGCCGCACCCTCCTCGGCGGCGATCCGGCCCGCGTCCATGTGCGTGTGGTGGTCGTCGTCAATGCCGATGCGGAACTTCACCGTAATTGGCACCCCCGAACCTTCCGCCGCGCGGACAGCCGCGGCCACGATGTTGCCGTACAGCCTGCGCTTATACGGGATGGCCGACCCGCCGCCGCGCCGGGTGACCTTGGGCACCGGGCAACCGAAGTTCATGTCCACATGGTCGGCGATGTTTTCCTCGACGATCATGCGCACCGCCTCGTACGTGTAGGCGGGGTCCACGGTGTAGAGCTGCATGGAGCGCGGCTGCTCCACATCGGCGAAGCGGATCATCCTGAGCGTTTTCTCGTTGCGCTCGACCATCGCGCGGGCGGTGATCATCTCGCAGACGTACAGCCCGGAGGTGGTGCCGGTGAGCTCCTGCTCAATTTCACGGCACAGCACGCGGAACGGCATGTTGGTCACGCCGGCCATCGGCGCGAGGAGGACGGGGGAGTTCAGCTCCAGGCCGCCGATGCTCAGATGTGGGTTCATAGTGCCCCCATTGTTCCCGTCACTGCCTGCGCAGTCCAATTCGGATGTCCTTTTTGTTTGTCGACGCCCGCTTCGCCCGGTAGGGGGTATCCAGTGAGGGTGACCTTTCTGGATGTTTGCGTAGTTTTCTGCCGTAAGACCTAAGTCACAATTATGGTGGTGTGATATCTGAATCATCAACACGAAGTGAGGTTTTTAATGAGCGAGCGTATCGCGAGTGACAAGCTGCGCGCCAAGGTCATGACTGCAGAGGAAGCTGCCCAGTTCGTGAACCATGGAGATAAGGTCGGTATCTCGGGATTCACCGGCGCTGGTTACCCGAAGGCAATGCCTGCTGCGATCGCAGCCAAGGCAACCGACGAGCATAACGCTGGCCGGGAGTACGCAATCGACCTGTTCACCGGCGCTTCGACGGCACCGGAGTGCGACGGTGTCCTGGCGGAAGCAAATGCGCTGCGCTACCGAATGCCGTACCAGTCTGACCCGCAGATGCGTAACAAGATCAACGCCGGCGAGATGAAGTTCCAGGACATCCACCTGTCCCACTCCGGCATGATGGTTGAGCAGGGTTTCTTCGGCGACGTGGACGTCGCGATCGTCGAGGCCGTCCGCATTACCGAGGAGGGCAACATCGTGCCTTCCTCGTCGGTCGGCAACTCCGTTGAGTACCTCAACGCTGCGAAGAAGATCATCATCGAGGTCAACGAGTGGCAGTCGCTGGACCTTGAAGGTATGCACGACATTTGGCTCGTGCCACCACTGCCGAACCGCATCCCGATCCCGATTACCAAGGCTGGCGACCGCATCGGTACCACCTACATCGAGATCGATCCGGAGAAGGTCGTCGCCGTCGTCAAGACCAACGCTGAGGACCGCAACGCGCCGTTCAAGGCTCCGGACGAGACCTCTGAGCGCATCGCCGCGAACTTCCTCGACTTCCTCGAGCACGAGGTGCGCCACGGCCGCCTCACCTACGACGGCTACGTTATGCAGTCCGGCGTGGGCAACGTGCCGAACGCTGTGATGGCGGGCCTGATGGACTCGAAGTTTGAGAACATCCAGGCGTACACCGAGGTTATCCAGGATGGCATGGTCGACCTTATCGACGCCGGCAAGATGTCCGTCGCATCCGCAACGTCCTTCTCGCTGTCCCCTGAGTACGCAGACAAGATGAACGCGGAAGCCAAGCGCTACCGCGAGTCCATCATCCTGCGCCCGCAGCAGATCTCGAACCACCCGGAGGTCATCCGCCGCACCGGCCTGATTGCCTCCAACGGCATGATTGAGGCGGACATTTACGGCAACGCGAACTCCACCCACATCAACGGCTCCCGCATCATGAACGCTCTGGGCGGCTCTGGCGACTTCACCCGCAACGCCTACATCTCCTCGTTCATCTCCCCGGCAACCGCGAAGGACGGAGCGATTTCCTCCATCGTCCCGATGGTCTCCCACGTGGACCACACCGAGCACGACGCGATGGTCTTCATCACCGAGTTCGGTGTCGCTGACCTGCGCGGCCTCGCTCCACGTGACCGTGTGGCCAAGATGATCGCGATTGCTCACCCCGACTACCGCCCACTGCTCGAGGAGTACGTGGAGCTGGCGTCGAAGAGCAAGTTCCAGCAGACGCCACACGATCTTCGTCATGCGTTCGACTTCCACACCCGCATTATGGAAACCGGCACGATGAAGAAGTAGCGCCAGCTACGACACCACATCCGGGCCCGTCGGCGAGGCAGCAACCTCGATGCCGACGGGCCCGTCGACGTGTACGACCGCAATCACCGTGCGCTGTGGCAGCGCGCCGGGTAGCGGTTCGTGCAGCAGGACGTCGAGGAGGTGCTCCGCGGCGTCGATGGAGAGGTGCTCGGTTGGCTCGTCCAGCAACAGGATGGGGGCGTCGCTGACCAGCGCGCGCGCCAGCAACAGGCGGCGGCGCTGCCCGGAGGACAGTGAGTTCGCGCCGTTATCCAGCATGAAATCCAGGCCGAACTCGAAGCCGGTCGCCTCCAGTGCCTCCGCCATGCGGGCATCGCTGGCGTCGCCGTTGGCAACCAGCAGGTTCTCCCGCACCGTCGTGGCGAACACCCATGCGTCCTCCGCGAACAGGCGCGCACCCTCCGCGATGGCCGCCGTCCCGCCGGCGACGGGCAGCAGCCCAGCGAGCGTTTCCAGCATCGTGGTCTTGCCACAGCCGGAAGGCCCGCGCACCAGCATCCGCTGGCCGGGGGCAAGCTCGAAGTCCCATGCTTGGTCGCCGTAGACGGTGTGCAGCGCCTCCGCCCGCACGGCCACGCCGGTCTCCGGGTGGGGGAGGGGGCCGCCGCTGAGCTTCGTTGTCTCTTCGGCGCGGTCCGCGACCTCGCGCAGGCGGTGGGCACCACGCGTCCCAGCGGCTGTCTCTGAAACACACCTATAGGTGTATGAGAGGCACGGTGGGCACTGCGCTTCGCCTGGTCCGCGTGCACCGCAGCCCCCGCGAGTGGGCCGTGCGCCTCAAAGGCCGCCAGCGGCAGCATTACCAGCATGCCCAGCCACACCGGGTTGCCCGTATACGTCTCGACGGCCAACCACGTAATCAGCAGTGCGCAGATGCCCGTGGCCCACGCCTGGATTGCAGACGCGGTGGCCTCCGGGCGCGTGGATTGAGCCCACGCCTTGCTCGCATCCGCCGAGGCCTGCGCGGCTTGCTCTATCAGCGCGTCGCCCTTACCAGCGACGGCGTACTCCACCCTGTCGTGCAGCACCGAGTCGAGCTGCAGCGTGAAAGCGTTTTCTGCCTCGACCAGGAAGGTGTTGCGCGAAGCGCGCGTCGCTAAGTACGGGATGAGCAGGCCCGTGAGCGCGAACCCACCCGCCATGATTACCGCCGCCAGTGGGTACAGCAATGCCGCACCGGCGACCGCCACCACCGTGAGCACGATCGCTACGCCGCGGGGGATGAGCGTGCGCACGATGAAATCCGTCACGCGCTCCGTATCCGCCACCAGCAGCGCCTGCCCCTCACCACGACCCACACGGCCGGCGGCCGCCTGGGCGTCGTACATAGTGGCACGCAGCGTCGTCAGCGCACGCAGACCCAGCTTGTGCGCCACCAACCTGTCGAGGTAGCGGAACACCGCCCGCGAAATACCCAGCGCGCGCACAGCAGTCACCGCCACCGAGAGATCCAGCACCGGCGGCATCTCCCACGCGCGCGTAATCAGCCAGCCAGACAACACTGTCAGGCTCAGCGCCGCCAGCAGCGTAATCGCCCCGGCGATGATTGGGCTGATCAGGTCGCGGGGACGCACCTGCGCGATGCGCAGCAAAAACTTCAAGTCACTCATACATGCACCACCTGGTCGGCGGCGTCGAGTACCCGCTGGTCATGGGACGCAACCAGCACCGCAGCGCCCCGCTGCGCCAGCCCGCACATCCTTCGTATCACTTCGTCGACCAACTCGGGGGAGAGGTGCGCGGTAGGCTCGTCCAACACGAACACGTCCGCATCCGCAGCGAACGTGCGCGCAATGCCGACGCGCTGCCGCTGGCCTGCGGAAATGCCGTCCCCGTACGGGCCGACAGCATGCGCCTCAGACACGCCCACCAGGCCGACGTCCCCGCGCGCGCCGAACAGAGCCATGTTCGAGCCCACGGTCCCAGGCTCCATCGCCGGGGTCGCAGGCAGATACGCCACCTTCTTCTCGACGCCCACTTCGCCCCCAACCATCGCATCCGGCAACTGGCCCAGCACTGCCAACAGCGTGGTGGACTTACCGGAACCATTTGCGCCAGTGAGCACCGTGACCTGTCCTCGCGGTGCATCAAACGTCAGACCGTCCGGGCGTACGCCGTCGCGCCCACGCACGCTCAGGTTGCGCACCCGCACACCGGGTTCCTCGGCGATGTAGGAGCCAGTGGTGGAGGAGGGGGCGTCGAGAAGCTCGAGGACGCGCTCGGCAGCGCTCAGGCCGTCGGCTGCGGCGTGGTAGCTTGCGCCGACCCTACGGATCGGTGCGAAAACCTCCGGGACGATGATGAGCACCGTCAGCCCGGCCAGCAGCGTGATCGAACCGGTCACCAGACGCAGGCCGATGCTCACCGCGACCAACGCCACCGACAGCGTCGCGATGAACTCCAAAGCGAACGAGGACAGGAACGCCAGGCGCAGCACTCCCATGGTGGAGTCCGCGTGTTTTTGGCCCGTTTGGCGGATCTGCTGCGCCGGCCGCTTCGTGGCGTGCAGAGCGCGCAGTGTCGGAGCACCTGCCAACAAGTCCGACAGTTGAGCACCCAGCCCAGCTGTGACCTCGAGTCGGCGCTTGGTGTGATCCGCCGTCAACTTGCCGATCAGCACCATAAACATCGGAATCAACGGCAGCGTAATCAGGCAAAACACGCCAGAGATCCAGTCAAAGTAGAAGATGACGGCGACCACGATTGGGGTGCCGATGGCCGTCGAAAAGAGGGCAGGGAGGAACTCCGTGAGATACGGGCGGAAGTCCGTAATGCCGCGCGTGAGCACATGGCGCCACGTCGCCGAATCCTGCTCCACCGCGCGCGGGTCCTGCTTCGCCAACGCCCGCAGCGCCTTCGTCCGCAAGTCCTCTACAACGCCGCCGACCGCATCGGCGGACCAGCGCTGCGCTACCCACGACAACACGCCGTGGGCCACAACAACGCCAGCAAGCGCCAACAGCAACGAGGCACGCGGAACCGCGCGCTCCGTCACCGCTGACGCTGCGACAATCCCAATCAAAATACCCCGGGCCACCAGCAGTAGCGTGTCTGCAGCTTGCGCAACGCCCGTGCGCACAATGAGTTGGCGCACGGGCGGAACGAGGCGAAGTAGCCGGGGGTCAATCGGCGAGGCCATAGCCTAGACCGACACCCTCTTCCGGAACGCCCAGTAGGTCCAAATCTGACCTGCCAGGACGATCGGGGTGAGGCACACAGCCGCCCACGTCATCACCTTCAAGGTGTACGGCGAGGAGGACGCGTTGCGGATATCCCAACCAGCGAACAGATCGCTTGTCGACGGCATCACGTCCGGGAACAGCGAGCCGAACAGGACAATCGCGCAGCAGATAATCGCGAACGCCGTCATCCAGAACGCCAATCCATCACGGTTGCCAGCGATGCCAACCACCGAAACGATCAGGCCGACCGCCGCGAGTGCCAGCGGGATCCAGGTCCAGCCAGCGCCCAGCGTGAGCTGGATCCACAGCAGGTACGCTGCGCCAACCACAATCGCCGGGCCAGCGATGAACTTCTTTGCAAACGCGTGCATCTCAGCACGCAGCGGATCGTGGGACTTAAACCCAAGGAACGTCGCACCGTGCAGCATGAACAGCAGTACGAACGCCACGCCGCCCAGCAGGCCGAGCGGGTTGAGCAGGCCAAGGAAGCCGTCGTAGAAGGAGTCCAGACGGCCCTGCTCGTTGAGCGGAACGCCCATCACGATGTTCGTGAAGCCAACGCCCCACAGCAGCGTAGGCAGGTAGGAGCCAAACGCCGTGCCGGCGTCGCAAAGCCTGCGCCACTTCAGCGTGTCCACCTTGACTCTCCACTCCAAGCTCACGCCGCGGACAATCAGGCCCATAAGGATGAGCACCAGCGGCAGGTAAAAGCCGGAGAACAGCGTGGCGTACCACTCAGGGAACGCCGCGAAAATCGCCGCGCCGCCCGTAATGAGCCACACCTCGTTACCGTCCCAGATCGGGCCGATTGTCCTGATCGCAGCCGTGCGACGACGGTCGTTCTCGATCTCATCGCCCTTCATGAACGGCAACAACATGCCAACACCGAAGTCAAAGCCCTCCAACACGAAGTAGCCGGTGAAGAACACTCCGATGATCACAAACCAAAGCACTTGCAAGTCCATGATTTATAGCTCCTTGTTGTCCGCAGTGGTTGTGGTTGCGCCGGACTCCTGCGAAGACTTGAAGCTCAACGGCTCCAACTCGGTCTCGGCGTTCGGGCCATAGAGCACATCCTTCAAGCGCTTGGAGTCGCCCTCGTGCAGTCCAGGCTGGTCCATGCCCTTACGGACCTGACGCTGAATGAGCCACACCCACAGCACCGCACCGATGCCGTAGAGCACCGTGAACAGCACCATAGAGAGCAGCACCTGCCACGGCTGGTGGTCAGAAACACCGAAGTCCAGCAGCATGTGAATGTTCTGTTCCATCCCCGGGTGGTCCCCACCCTGGAACGCAGGGTTCGGATGGACGATCCACGGCTGACGGCCCATCTCAGTGAAGATCCAGCCCGAAATGTTCGACAGCCATGGAGCCGGCAGCGCCACCAGGCACAAGGTGCCCAGCCACTTCGCAGTAGGCACGCGCTTGCCGCGGGTTACCCACAGGCCTACCAGTGCCATCACGACGGAAACGACGATGAAGAAGATCATCATGCGGAAGGACCAGTACGTCACGAACAGGTTCGGGGTGTAGTTGCCCGGGCCGTACAGCGACTCGTAGTACTGCTGCAGATCCAGCACGCCCTGCAGCTCAACGCCAGAAAGCTTGCCCTGTGCCAGGAACGGAAGCACAAATGGCAGGCCGATCAGCTGGGTTGCGGACTCGCAGTCGTTGTACGTCGAGATAGAAAGCACCGAGAAGTGCGGATCCAGCTCAGTGTGGCACAGTGCCTCTGCCGACGCCATCTTCATCGGCTGCTGCGTAAACATCAGCTTGGCCAGCTCGTCACCAGTCAGCGTGATGAGCACCGTCGCAGCGAGGATGACCCACGCACCGAAGCGGGTGCAGGAACGCCACACCGTCGCGGCATCCCCATCCGGATCGCCCTTGCGGGCCTCGCGGATCATCCACCAGCCAGCGACGCCGCACACCAAGGTGCCCGCGAGCATCCAAGCGCCGAACACCGCGTGCGGGAATGCCCACAGCACCGTCGGGTTCGTCAGCAACGCCTTGAAGGAAACCAGCTCAGCGCGGTTCGTCTCCGGGTTGAACACAGCGCCCACCGGGTGCTGCATGAACGAGTTTGCGGTAATAATCCAGAACGCCGAGATGTTCACGGCGATCGAAACAATCCAGATTGACGCAAGGTGTGCCCACTTCGGCAACCTGCCCCAACCGAAAATCCAGACGCCGAGGAAGACGGATTCAAAGAAGAATGCCGTCAGGCCCTCGAAGGCGAGCGGTGCACCAAACACGTCTCCCACGAACGAGGAGTATTCAGACCAGTTCAAGCCGAACTGGAACTCCTGGACGATGCCTGTGACAACGCCCATTGCGAAGTTAATGAGGAAGATGTTTCCGAAGAAACGGGTCGCGCGGTACCAGCGCTCGTCGCCAGTCTTGTGCCAGATGCTTTGCATGATCGCAACCATCGGCGCGAGTCCCATGGTCAGTGGGACGAAAAGGTAGTGATAGACCGTCGTAATGCCGAACTGCCACCTTGACAGATCGACTAAATCTAGCGGCATTGTGACTCCTTCAACGTAAACAACCAATAAAGGTTATGGTCATATATTTACCGTAGCAGGCACCGAAAACCCCTAACTTCCAGGGAGTATGACCATATATGGGGGTAGCGTCTTGGAGGGTCATTTCGGGGTGGGTTTACGATTTCGGCCCACCCTTGAGTTGTGCTAAGTTGTTGCGCACGGGCCTTTAGCTCAGTTGGTAGAGCTACGGACTTTTAATCCGCAGGTCGCGGGTTCGATCCCCGCAGGGCCCACATTCAGCGCCACGCACCCTTGGTTCGTGGCGCTTTTTGTTGGATGCAGAGTGGCTTGAGTCGGCGCGAAGCTTAAAGTGTAGTAACAGGATTGTAGTAACTCTTGTCCGCGCTCCCCGTTTCGAGGATTACTACAATCCTGTTACTACACTTTGCAAATTTTGGCTAACGAATCACCCTTGAAAACTTGCTATGTACTGGTGATTTGTGATGTTATTCTGCATCGGCTTATGATGGTCGAGCTGTTAACGCAGCGGGCCCCCATCGTCTAGAGGCCTAGGACTCCGCCCTTTCACGGCGGCAACACGGGTTCGAATCCCGTTGGGGGTACTTCAGTCGCAAGGTTGAAACACAAAAACATATGGCCCTGTGGCGCAGTTGGTTAGCGCGCCGCCCTGTCACGGCGGAGGTCGCGGGTTCAAGTCCCGTCAGGGTCGCCATGTTTGAAGAGTCGGAACGGAAACGTTCTGGCTCTTTTTATTTTGTCCAACCTGCCTACATGAAGAGGTGAAGTGGCGTCGAAAAATATGGTTTGTGCTGGCGATTTGCTTGTGTTCGAGAGCTCTGTGTAAAGTATCAACTCGTGCAAGCGACCGTGTAGCGGCCGTGAGTACGAAACTGAATAAGGCCCTGTGGCGCAGTTGGTTAGCGCGCCGCCCTGTCACGGCGGAGGTCGCGGGTTCAAGTCCCGTCAGGGTCGCGAACAGCACTTGTGTTGTTCTGGCCAGATAGCTCAGTCGGTAGAGCACACGCCTGAAAAGTGTGGGGTCGCCAGTTCGATCCTGGCTCTGGCCACACTCCAACCCCTTCACTGCGGTGGAGGGGTTTTGTGTTTCTGTCCCCGAGGATTGGAGCGTTGATTTGTCGCAGCACGACGCAGTACAGCCCGAGCTGAAGAGGAATGACCAGGAGTCCCGCTACGAGATATTTGTCGACGGGCAATTGGCCGGGTTTGCCACGTACGCTGACGTCGACGGTGCGCGGGAGTTGCCACATACCTTCGTGGATCCGAAGTTCCGTGGGCAGGGCCTTTCGGGCCTGCTGATGCGGTACGCGCTTGACGACGCCCGCTCCGAGGGTCTCAACGTTATTCCGACGTGCCCCGCTGTGGCGCGCTACATTGCGCAGAACCCGGAGTACGCGGACCTCGTCAAGTAGCGTGGATTAGATGACGTAGCTGCCCGGGTCGAAGTACTTGTCGGGGTCGACGAGGTGCTTTGTTTCGCACTCTTGGCGCTCCCTGACCTTGGCAGGAATGCCGACGGCGATAGAGTTCGCCGGGATCGATTTTGTGACGACGGCATTCGCCCCAACCGCTGTGTTGTCTCCGATTGTGATGGGACCGAGGACCTTCGCCCCGGCACCGATGGTGACGTTGTTGCCGATGGTGGGGTGGCGCTTCGTCTGTGTGAGCACCTGCCCGCCGAGCGTTACGCCGTGGTAGAGCATGACGCCGTCGCCGATTTCGGTGGTCTCACCGATGACGATGCCCATGCCGTGGTCGATGAAGAAGCGTCGGCCGATGGTGGCGCCTGGGTGGATTTCGATGCCAGTGAAGAAGCGGTTGGCCTGGGCGAGCACACGCGCGGGCCCTTTCAGGTTGCGTTGCCACATCCAGTGGCACACGCGGTGAGTCCAAATGGCGTGGAGCCCTGAGTAGACGATGGCGTTCTCGAGGTCGCCTCGCGCCGCCGGGTCGTGGTCCCTCGCGTTGGCAAGGTCCTCGCGGATCATTTGAATCACGCGGATGGCCGTTTTGATCATGTGGCGATCCTATCAACGACCACCCGCGGGGTGGCGTCGTGCCCGTTGGGTCTAGTCGCGGATGTCTTCGTAGAGCACGGTGGAGACGTAGCGCTCGCCGAAGTCCGGAATGATCACGACGATCGTCTTGCCTTCGTTCTCGTCGCGAGCGGCGAGTTCGAGCGCCGCCTTGAGGTTTGCGCCCGCCGAGATGCCGCCGAGGACACCGTCCTTCAGCGCAAGTTCGCGTGAGGTGGCGACGGCGTCTTCGTTTGAGACTGTAATAATCTCGTCGATGACGTTGCGGTCGAACGTGCCAGGGATGAAGTTCGCACCGAGGCCCTGAATCTTGTGCGGGCCTGCCTCGCCGGTGGACAGCAGTGGGGAAGCAGCTGGCTCAACTGCGACGGCCTTGATGGATTCCTTCTGCTCTTTGAGGTACTTCGCGGAGCCAGAGATCGTGCCACCTGTGCCGACGCCGGCAACCACAATGTCGACCTCCCCATCAGTGTCGTTCCAAATCTCGGGGCCGGTGGTCTCGTAGTGGACCTGGGGGTTGGCGGCGTTTTCGAACTGGCTGGCCAGGATTGCGTTTTCCGTCGTCTCGACGATCTCGTTCGCCTTATCGACGGCCCCCTTCATGCCTGCCGCGCCTGGCGTCAATACGATCTCTGCCCCGTACGCGCGAAGGACCACGCGACGCTCCTGCGACATTGTCTCCGGCATGGTCAGGATGACTTTGTAGCCCTTCGCAGCGCCGGTGAGCGCGAGTGCGATGCCGGTGTTGCCCGATGTCGCTTCCACGATGGTGCCGCCTGGCTTCAGTTCGCCGGAGGCTTCCGCCGCGCGGACGATAGCGTCACCAATACGGTCCTTGACGGAATTTGCCGGGTTGTAAAACTCAAGTTTTGCTAGGACGCGTGCCTTGAGCCCGTCAGTGATGCCGTTGAGCTCTACGAGCGGCGTATTGCCGATGAGGTCCAATACTGACTTTGCGATCTTTGCCATGAAAATAACTCCTTTACCTGTATGTTTCGCTTACGTTGCGTTCTTGTTGCGCGATTATACACTCGCGACATGAACCAGCTAGTCTTTGTCAAATAGACCGATTTGTTCACCTACTTCCGGGGTTGTGTTTCTGTGAATGTGTGGCAAGTGCAAAGTTTGGCTACCCCCGAAAACGCGTTATGATGAAAGGGCTTTGAGTCAAGTTCGACAAGCAGTGTCCCTAAACAGGGGACACTCGAACGGGTGGAAAGCGAGAGATCATTGACCGACGCACAGTGCCTTAAGGAAGACGACGACGCCATCCGGGCAGCGTTGACCACGCTGAAAACCGCAACCGGTATCCCCGTAGCCATGTATGGCACCCTCCTGGCGGATAACCGTTTGCAGATCACGCAATGGATCGGACTACGGACTCCAGCCCTGCAGGAGCTTGTCATTGAGTCAGGTGCCGGTGTAGGTGGAAGGGTCGTCGCTACGCGCCGCGCGGTGGGTATTTCCGACTACACACGCGCGAATGTCATCTCCCACGAGTACGACAAGCAGATTCAAGACGAAGGCCTGCACTCCATCGTTGCAGTCCCGGTAATTACCCAGCGCGAGATCCGTGGCGTCCTTTACGTGGGTGTGCACTCGCCGGTGCGTTTGGGCGACAAGGTGATTGAAGAGGTTGCTATGACGGCTCGCTGTCTCGAGCAGGACCTCGCGGTCAATACCGCCCTGAGGCAGGGCGACGGCGCGCGCGCCGGACAGAAGACGGGTCGCGTTATGAACAGTGCTGAGTGGGAGCAGGTTCGCTCCACGCACTCGAAGCTGCGCATGCTAGCAAATCGTGTGGGCGATGAAAATCTTCGCAAGGAAATCGAGCAGCTGTGTGACCAGATGGTTTCCCCGGTGCGCGTGAAGCAGACGACGAAGCTTTCCGCTCGTGAACTCGACGTTCTTTCCTGTGTTGCGCTCGGCCATACCAATGTTGAGGCCGCGGCCGAGATGGGGATCGGTGCCGAGACGGTGAAGTCCTACCTCCGCAGCGTGATGCGCAAGCTTGGGGCCCACACCCGCTACGAGGCCGTTAACGCAGCTCGTCGCATCGGGGCGTTGCCGTAACCGTTGTTGGGTACGCTGGGTTCCGTGAAAGAACGATTTTTAGTCTCTGGCGGTACCCGGCTTGAAGGCGTCGTAAAGGTAGACGGCGCCAAGAACAGCGTGTTGAAGCTCATGGCGGCAGCGCTGCTCGCCGAAGGTACAACAACGCTATTTAACTGCCCCGAAATTCTCGACGTCCCCCTCATGCGGGACGTCCTCGTCGGACTCGGCTGCTCCGTAGATATCGACGGCACCGTGGTCACCATCCACACTCCTGCTGAGGTTTCTCCCCACGCCGACTTCGAAGCCGTCCGGCAATTCCGCGCCTCCGTTGCGGTGCTTGGCCCGCTCGTCGCCCGCTGCGGCGAGGCGTATGTTGCCCTTCCTGGTGGCGACGCGATTGGGTCCCGACCTCTAGATATGCACCAGTCTGGCCTGGAGAAGCTCGGGGCGACGACACACATCGAGCACGGAGCCGTTGTTGCCCGCGCCCAGCAGCTGCACGGCGCGGACATCGCACTCGACTTCCCCTCGGTTGGTGCGACCGAGAACATCATTACCGCGGCAGTACTTGCTGAGGGGCGTACTACTCTCTCCAACGCGGCACGTGAACCGGAGATCGTCGACCTTTGCGACATGCTCCGGGCCATGGGGGCGAAGATCGAGGGTGCGGGAACGTCGACAATTGTTATCGATGGCGTCCAAAAGCTGGAGCCGACGCAACACACCGTGGTTGGCGACCGGATTGTTGCCGGAACCTGGGCTTACGCAGCTGCAATTACTCAGGGCGATATCACGGTATCCGGCATTGCACCAGGTCACCTGCACCTTCCTTTGCAGAAGATCAAGCTGGCTGGCGCGCAGGTGGAGACTTACGACAACGGTTTCCGCGTACGCATGAACCAACGCCCCAAGGCCGTCGACTACCAGACGCTGCCGTTCCCCGGCTTCCCGACAGACCTGCAACCGATGGCGATTGCACTTTCCGCGGTAGCCGACGGCGTTTCAGTCATTACGGAGAACGTCTTCGAAGCGCGCTTCCGGTTTGTCGACGAAATGATGCGCCTCGGCGCTGACGCCAACATCGATGGCCACCATGTGGCTCTTCGTGGCGTTTCGACGCTCTCCTCCACGGATGTATGGAGCTCTGACATTCGTGCGGGCGCGGGACTCGTCCTCGCTGGCCTTGTCGCGGAAGGGCAGACCACGGTGCACGATGTCTACCACATTGACCGTGGTTACCCGCGATTTGTGGAGCAGCTCAATGAACTCGGTGCGAAGGTGCAACGAGCAAACGATTAGAACGCTTAAAAACCGGTCCCTCCCAGGCGATTTGTGTTGTTTGTTGGTTCGTGGTTAAGTTATCCCTCGTTGCCGACGAGCGGCCTGGCCGCTTGGAGGGAATGATCAAAGTGAATAAAGTTGCTGCTTGTGGGCGGTTTTGAGTCTGGCTGGTTTGGTTGGATTTGACTTTGTGTTTACGGGTGTGTAACTTTGTTTCAGCTGCTTGACGCTGGCTCTGGTTGTGGGGTTGGTTGTTGGGTGTGCGGTTGTTGTTTGAGAACTCGATAGTGTGCCAATGTACTTTTTATTTTTTTGATTGCATTGACTTTTGGTTGCGTGCTGTGTGCCATGTTTTGGTGTGTGCCGGCGGTGATGCTTGAA
>NZ_LT622812.1:173102-294667 GCF_900099485.1 Corynebacterium sp. MC3 | reverse complement strand
CCTCGTGGTGCGCGGGGACGCCGGCCACGGCTCCGCCCCGCACGGCCGCGACATGGCCGTCACCAAGATCGGGGAGGTTGCGCGCCGCATCGCTTCGGTGCAGCCCTCCGTGACCACGGAGCAGCCGTGGCCAGACTACATCCGCGCCTGGAAGTTCGACCCCGAGACCGAGGCCGCCCTGCTACGCGGCGAGGGCTACGAGGCGCTCGGCGACCTGGCGCGCTACTCGCACGCGATGAGCCACCTGAGCATCGCGCCTACGGTACTGCGCGCGGGCGAGGCCATTAACGTGCTGCCGTCCATGGCCTACATGGAGCTGGACATCCGCCCGCTGCCCGGCCAGAGCCAGGAGTGGATCGACGAGCAGCTGCGCGAGGCGCTCGGCGACCTGGCCAGCGAGGTGGAGATCCAGCACCTCATCACCGAGGACGCCACCATCTCCCCCACCGACTCGCCGCTCTATCAGGCGATCTGCGAGACCTACGCCGAGTTCTTCCCCGACGCCGTGGTGGTCCCAACCATCGCCGCCGGCGGCTCGGACCTGCGCTTCGCGCGCCGCAAGGGCGGGGTGGGCTACGGATTTGCGATGCACGCCCGTGAGCGTCACCTGGGTCAGGTGCTGGATTTGCTGCATGGCCACGACGAATACGTGGATATCGAGGACGTTCACCTCACCGTGGACGCCTACCGCAGCCTGATTCGGCGCTTCCTCGACGCCTAACCGGGTGTGACAGATGGGGCTGATGTGACATACTGGCGGCTATGAAAATTCGCACAGCTGCACTCACCGCACTCATGGCCGCCACCGTTTCTACCGGCGTGGCCTCCGCTGACGCCATCGACGACGCCCTGGCAAAGCTGCCCGCAGGCCAGATCTCCTGCGATCAGGCATCCCGCTACTGGACCAACGACGCCGACTTCAACGCCAAGAAGCGCCAGGCCCAGACCATCGCAGCCTTCGACCGCCGCGGCCCGCAGATCCAGGCCGCGCTCGGCCGCGTGGAGGAAGCCGCCAACCGCTGCGGCCTGCGCGGCACCACGGGCGCGCCTGCAAATAAGCAGCAGACTGCACCGGCCCCCGCCCAGCAGAATGCCCAGCCGGCCCCCGCACCCGCACCGCAGGGCACACCTGTGATCACGCTGGCACCCGCCAACGTGCCCACCTTCGACATGCCGGTCGCGGGCGCGGTCACGCTGCGCCTGCCGGACCTGTCCGTCATTGCCCGGGAGCTGCTGGCCAAGTACGCACCGGGTTCCTCCCTGCCGTTCTAGGCCGTTCTAGCGGTTAGACAGCAGACCACTCGTAGCAGGTCTCGCCCCCGGACGTGATGCGCACGCCCGGCGCGGGGTCGAGCCAGGCGGTCACCGTCGCGCGCTCCGAACCGGATTCGAGCGCCACGGTGATCGCCTCATTTGTTTTGTCGGTCACCTCGAGGGTGGCGGTTTCGAGCCAGCGGTGGCGGCGTCGAAAAGCGATGAGCTTCTTGTGCTCCTCGAAGATCCACTGCCCCAGACTCGAAAGCTCCGCGGGGCTGGCTGGCAGCGGCGGGCGCACGGGGTCGTCGGCGGCGAACCCCTCCCCGCGCAGGCCCTCGAAGCCCTGCTCATCGCCGTAGTAGATGCTGGGCATGCCGGGCAGCGCCATGAGCAGCGCCGTGGCCACAAGCGCGCCGTCCTGCCCCACCTTCGAAGCAATCCGGTCCACGTCGTGGTTGCCGACGAACGTGTTGGGCACCATGTGCTCGCACAGGTCGCGGTGGCGGCCCAGCGCGTGGTCAAGCTCCCAGAAGTTCACGTCCTTGATGGAGGACCACAGGGCCTTCCACAGCTCGTATTGAGTGACGGTGTCCAGGGTGCCCGCCGCGGCGATCTCGGCGTAGTCGCCGTGGATGACCTCGCCCAGGAAGAGCGCGTCCGGGAAGCGCTCGCGCACGCGCGCCAGCACGGTGCGCCAGAACTCCGGCGGCACCGAGTACGCCACGTCCAGGCGCCAGCCCGTGATGCCGCGTTCGAGCCAGTAGCACATGACGTCGGTGACCAGGTCCGCCACGCGCGGGTCCTCGTGGTGGAGGGTGGCCAGCTCGCCGTGGCCTTCCCAGTCCGTGTCGCCGGCCAGGCCCTGCGCCACCAGCGGGTGGGTGCGCGCGACGTGGTTGAACACGCCATCGAGCATCACGTGGATGCCGCGCTCGCGGCAGGCGGCCATCAGGTGGTCGAAGTCCTCGTTGGTGCCCAGGCGGGGGTCGATCTGGAAGTGGTCCAGCGTGTCATAGCCGTGGGACACCGATTTGAAAATCGGGCCGAGCAGCAGCCCGTTGCAGCCGAGCTCGATCAGGTAGTCCAACCAGGGCTCGAGCTGCCGCAGGCGCGGCGCTTCGTCGTGCTCCTCGCGGATCGGTGCGCCCGTGGCGCCCAGCGGGTAGACGTGCCACCAGATAATGTCTGACGTGGACAAGTTCCTCACACTTTCTATTGAGCAAAGCTCAGTACTGTAGGGTGGTGTCCATGACACAACCACGACGGAGGCTCAGCGTCGAGCAACGCCAGGAAGAAATCCTCGCCGCTGCCACGGACATCTTCTCCACCACACCTTACGTGGAAGTCTCCACCCAGGACATCGCCGACGCCTGCGGTGTGTCCCAAGGCCTCCTCTTCCACTACTTCGAATCCAAGGCAGGGCTCTACACCGCTTTCCTCAAGGCACACACCCAGCCGCTTTTCGACGACCACCTCGACCCCAACACCGACACCCACGAGGCTCTGCGCAGCACCCTGGAGCGCTACCTCAACCACGTCGCCGAGCACCCGTTCGTGTGGCTGGCCGGTCGCCGCGGCGGCGCCGAACCCACCGAGGCAATCAACCTGCGCATTGAGATGCGCGACGCCTCCGTCGAAACGCTGTGCTCCCTGCTGGGCCGCGACGACGAGCACGCCGCACGCGCCGCATCCGGGATGCTCGGCTTCCTCGACGCCGTCTGCATCGACTGGGTCGACGAAAGCTGCCCCGCCCCCGAACGCGACGACATCATCGACACCGCCATCGGCGCACTCACGGGGGCACTCGCCGCTACACAGAAGTAGCACTTCGAGAGGTCTATCCCCTAAACTTTGCGCATGCACAAGTTGACCTCCGGCGCCCTCGTTGTCGCCCTGACCGGCACCGCCGTCACCGTCCCCGCCACCATCAACCCCACCGCCCACTACGCCGAAGCGCAAGGCCTCCTCGGCCTCGGCGGGCAGGCGTTGCAGGGGCTCGTCGAAAAGGGCGAAGCCAAAGTCGCCGAACTCGAATCCCAGCTATGGAAAGCCGACCTGGCGCTCAAGGGCGCGCAGGCTGTCCTCGAGATGAAGCGCTGGGGCGTCGTCCTCGCCATCGGCGAGGAGAACAAGAAGGCCAAGCAAGCCGAGTACGACCAGCAGAAACTGCTCGTCGACTCCGCCGAACTCCTCGTCCGCACCACCAAGACCTCCCTCGACGCCGCACGCAAAACACTCGCCGTGACCAAGAAGCAGCTCGAGGACTTCAACGGCAAAGACCCATCCGCCTACGAAGACGCCCCCGAACCCGACATCAAACCCGTCGCCCTGCCCACCAACCTGCGCGAAGCCCTTGAGAGCATCACCGCGCAGCAGGAGGCAGTGGCCAAGCGCCAAGCACTTTTCGACGAAGCCGACTCCGCCTACACCAAACGCAAAAAAGAAGTCGACTCCAGCTGGTTCAGCTGGCTCGCCCCCTCCAACACCAAGGAGCTCGAGGGCCTGAAGAACCGTCGCGACGCCCGCAAAGCCAAACTCGACCTCGAACAAGCCCGCCTGGACAACATCACCCGCTCCATCGAACTCTTCGAAACCGTCGAAGCAGCAACGCCTTCGCACGAGGGCCACGGCGCCGACCGCTACGACGCCACCACCCCCACCAACATCGACGACGCTTCTCGACAGCTCGAGTTCGCCAACAGCACCCTCGAAGCCGCCACCCACCGCAAGGCCAACATCGAAGCCAACCTCGCCGCACTCACCGGATGGCAAGAGCGCAACCCATTCACCGGCTTCTGGCACAACGCCGACAAGTGGACCCTCGAACGCGCCCTCCGCGCCGTGGACAACGAAATCACCGACGCCACCAAACGCATCGCCGACAAAGCCGCCGCGCTGGAGGAACTGAAGAACGCGCCCGCGGAGACAGAGGCTTCTGAGACCGAGGCTGCCGAGCCTTCTGCAACGGTAGAGCCTTCTGCGGCTGCCGAGCCGACCGAGGAGTCCGCCCCGCGGACACCGGAACCGTCGGAATCTGAAGCAGCTCCGGAACCGTCGGAATCCGAAGCTCATGCTGAGCCCGAATCCCCCGAGACTTCTTCGGAGGAGTCCGCGGCAACCTCAACACCAGCGACAACGTCTACTTCAGCTCCGGAAGAGTCCGCCCCGCGGACACCCGAAGCTTCCGAAAGCGTTGAACCTGCAGACACTTCCGCCGAACCCGAAGATCAAATCGATATCGACGAGCTCACCCACAACCTCGACGAGGCAAAGAAACTCGAGCAGGACATGCTCGATCTGCAGAAGCTGCTGCAGCAGTACATCAACAAGCCTGAAGCCGAGACAACCAAGCCGTCCGAGTCGCCCCAGGATGAGGCATCCGAGGCTGAAGCACCCGAGGCTGAGGTCTCACCAACGACCGTGACCGAGGTGTCCGCGGCAACCACAGCACCAGCAACAACGGCTGCCCCAACCTCGGAGGTGTCCGCCGCGCGAACAACGCAAACGACTGAACCGAGCGCTGAGGATTCCGCCGCGCGGACAACCGAGGAGACAGCACCCACTGCTGACAGTTCCGCCGCGCGGACAACCCCGACCGAAATTCCTTCGAGTGAGCAGTCCGCCGCGCGGACAACTACTTCGGCAAAGCTGTCCACGGTAGCCGTGGCCCCTGCAACCTCGTCCGAGGTGTCCGCCGCGCGGACAACTGAAGCCGCAGAGCCAACGATCGAAGTGTCCGCGGCAACCTCAACACCAGCGACAACGTCTGTTCCAACTTCGGAAGTGTCCGCCGCGCGGACAACCGAAACGACAGAACCGGCTACCGAGGATTTCGCCGCGCGGACAACCACTTCGGCAAAGCTGTCCACGGTAGCCGTGGCCCCTACAACTTCGTCGGAGGTGTCCGCCGCGCGGACAACCGAAGCCGCAAAGCCAACCACCGAGGTGTCCGCGGCAGCTTCGGCACCAGCGACAACGGCTGCCCCGACCTCATCGGAAGTGTCCGCCGCGCGGACAACGGAGAGGCCAGAACCCACTGCTGAAAGTTCCGCCGCGCGGACAACCGAAACGACAGAACCGGCTACCGAGGATTTCGCCGCGCGGACAACCACTTCGGCAAAGCTGTCCACGATAGCCGTGGCCCCTACAACTTCGTCGGAGGTGTCCGCCGCGCGGACAACCGAAGCCGCAAAGCCAACCACCAAGGTGTCCGCGGCAACCTCAACACCAGCGACAACGTCCACCCCAACCTCGGAGGTGTCCGCCGCGCGGACAACCGAGGAGACAGAACCGACCACTGAGGATTCCGCCCCGCGGACAACCGAAGCCGCAAAGCCAACCACCGAGGTGTCCGCGGCAACCTCAACACCTGCGACGAGGCCGGGAAGTTCCGCGCCGCGGACAACTAGCCAGGCGCCGGAAACTACGCAGCAGGCCAAACCAACGCAGCAGACGGAAGGGGCTGCGAGTGGGGCGGAGGGGTCGTCGGCAAGTAGTTGGCTGTGGCTGATCCTGCCGCTGCTGCTGGCGCTTGGGTTCGGCGGTGCGGCGTACGCGGACCTGATTCCGCGCGTGCGGCTGCCGAGGATGTAGCGCGCGCACCAGATTCCTTGTTTTTCGCGGGGCGGATTTGGAAAAGCCCTGGTCGCGGGAAGCACGTGAGGGAATTTGGTGTGCGTAGAGTAAGGTCTGAGTGCCAATGGACGCAACCTCTTTTGGGCTAGCTATTCATACTAGCTGGTAATAAAAGTGCTGGATGTTTAGGCTTGCGTCTTTTGGCACTGGCCCCCGGGAAGAGTCGGGAAGACTATCCTAGGCTGAACTTTGAGCCCCGAGGCCCCTCCTTTTATGCCCGCCGGGGCTGTTCCATTGACTGGAACGTGGGTTTTAGCCAATTATTCTTCCGTTTAAAGTCACTCCCACAGATGACACAGATCACAGAGGGGAAGTGGCTATGAGTAAGATCGCAGAACTCATTGATCCGGTCGGAGGATACGTTTCCGGCAAGATTTTCGCCGACGAGGACATCTACCGCCAGGAGTTGGAGACCGTCTGGCAGCGCACTTGGGTGTTCCTTGCGCACGAGTCGATGCTGCCGAAGCGCGGGTCCTACATCCAGACCTACATTGGTGAGGACCCGGTCATTGTTGTGCGCCAGAAGTCCGGCGAGGTCAAGGCGTTCCTGAACCAGTGTCGCCACCGCGGTATGCGTATCTGCCGCGCTGACCGCGGTCAGGCGAAGTCCTTCATGTGTTCCTTCCACGGCTGGTCTTACGACCTTGAGGGCAACTTGACCAACATCCCGCATGAGAACAATGCGTACCCGGAGGGCATCGATAAGTCGAAGTTGTCGGCGATCAAGGTGCCGCGCATCGAGAACTACAAGGGCTTCATCTTCGGCTCCTGGGATGAGACGATCCCGCCGCTGGAGGAGTACCTGGGCAACGCGAAGTACTACCTGGATGGCTACATGGACCGCTACGAGGGCGGCATGGAAGCCATCGCTGTACACAAGTGGGTCCTGCCAGCGAACTGGAAGTTCAACGTTGAGCAGCCGACGTCCGACATGCAGCACTCGGAGATCTCCCACGTCTCCGCGGTGGAGGCGCTCAGCTCCGGTTCGGACACCTTCGACCGCAAGACCGGCCGCAAGAAGGTCCCGGAGGGCCGCCAGTTCCTCAGCCCGTACGGTCACGGCGGTGCGTTCTTCGGCAAGCGTGACGCGGAGATCCCCAACACTGGCCCTGCGCTGATCGAGTGGGAGAACACCATCCGTGACTCCATCGTGGAGCGCCTCGGTGAGTTCCGCGAGGTCCGCGGCCACATGAACGTCTTCCCCAACTTCATGCTGCTGGGCAACTACACCTTCCGCGTCACCCACCCGCGTGGCCCGAACGAGATGGAGATCTGGTCCTGGGCGTTCGTGCCAAAGGACGCGCCGGAAGAGGTCAAGGAAGCCATCCGTGTCGACGTCATGCGCACCTTCTCCCCTGGCGGCATGTTCGAGCAGGACGACGCCGAGAACTGGGAGGAGATGCAGCACATCCTCCGCGGCGCGAAGTCCCGCGAGACCGGCTTTACCTACAACATGCGCCGCGTCCCCGTCAGCTACGACGATGACGGCTACCCAGGCGCATCCACGGCACATGTCTACTCGGACAACGCCGCGCTGAACATGTACGGCTTCTACCGCGACCTGATGGAAGACAAGTCTTGGGAACAGCTCAAGGCCGAACGAGGGGGCGTTCCGGAGGTTGACCAGCGTGACTTCACCAAGGTGATGGATCCGGAAGCAGCAGCGGCAGCTGCAGCCTCTGACGGTGCTTACGAAGGCAACGTCGATTAGTCCCTAGCTTTTACACGACCTTTGAAGGAGAAACCCATGGCGAGCAACAACACGCAAGCGTCAGAGGCAGTGACCCAGGCCCCTGCGGGTGCGGAAGATGAGCGCCTCATCGCGCGCTTCCTGTACGACGAAGCTGAAATGATGGACAACATGCAGTGGGAAGACTGGCTCGACTGCATGCACGACGACGTCGACTACTGGGCGCCGGTCCGCGAAAACCGTGTGGCCCGTGAGCGTAAGGAAGAGTTCTACCCGAAAGGGACGTCGGTCTACTTCGAGGAATCCAAGGCGTTTCTGCGCCAGCGCGTCGTCCGTCTTCAAACGAACATGGCGTGGGCCGAGGAACCGCCGTCACGTTCGCGCCACATGCTCACCAACCTGCGCATTGACGAGCGTAGCGACGGCACCTTCGCCGTCCGCTCGAACTTCCTCATCTACCGTTCCCGCGGGGAGCGCTACGAGGACACCATCGCAGGTGAGCGTCGCGACGTCATCGTACGGGCACCGGAATCGCGCTACGGATTCCTGGTGCTCGAGCGTGAGATCCGCTTCGATATGGCAACCATCCTCGTCAAGAACTTGTCTCTGTTCTACTAAAGAAAGGAAACGCTCTTGAGTACACAGATTGAAACCACGAACCTCCTGCGCATCGGCGTCGTTGTCTACGATCTCGACGCCAAGATCAAGGAGTACTCCCGCATCTACGGCATCACCGACTGGGACACCGCCGAGCACGCACCGACCGACGCGGTAGCGCACGGCCGACGCTTGGCGACGACCCCGGGAACCTGGCGGAGCGCCGTCGGCACCACCCCGGCCGTGAACGGCGAGAAAGGCCCAGGCGGGCGCCCGGCGTCGAGCCTCACCTTCGAGATCATCGAACCAACCGGCGGCGAGAGCCCCTTCAACGAGTTCCTACGCACCAAGCGCGAAGGCATCGCGTTCCTGCAGGTCCGCTCCACCGCGGCCAACGACGAGGCGGTCGCGGAGCACTTCAAGGCGCTCGGCTACGACATCGCCTACACAGCAACTGTCGACGGCGCCACGCGCACCTTCTACGACACGCGTGAGAACCTGGGCGGCTTCCTCGTCGAGATGCTCCCCGCAACCGCGGCCGACCCAGCCCAGGTGAGCACCGACACCCGCCCGCCCCAGCCGGTGCAGGGCATGTACCACTTCGGTGTCCTCGTGCACGACGTCATGGCGGCGCTGCCGCACTACCGCGACGTCTTCGGCATCCAGCGCTACGAGATGAAGACGTGGGAGACCGGCTTCGGCCGCCTGGACAAGCCGTACTACCGCGGCAAGGACGGCGACACCGGCTACTTCACCGCCCAGGGCACCGCCGGCGACTTCGGCTTCGAGATCATCTCCGTCAACCACGGCGACTGCCACTACAACCGCGAATTCTTCGATGAGCGCGGCCCGGGCATCCACCACTACTTCGCGTGGATGACCACGGAGGACTCCGAGTGGGACGAGGTCGTCGCCTCCATGACCGAGGCTGGCCACCCACTGTGCATGGGCTCTAACCTGCGCGGCGGCGCCGCCGAGTTCGGCTACTTCGACACCTTCGACGCGCTCGGCGGCTACCTCATCGAGATCGTCGCGCGCCGCGAGCCACCGAAGCCGGAGTTCGCCGCGCCGGACTGGATCGTCGACTTCGAGGAGCTCGTATGATCCGCATCGTTCACCGCGGAGCTACCGATGCTCCAGAAAAGCTTCTTCACGACGTCGCATCCCTCCGCCAGCGCGACGGCATCAAGCAAGCCGAGGCCTATCAAACCCTGGCGGTCGAGGACGAGGACTGCGCCGTCGCGATCCTCGCGGAGAGCGTGTCCGACTACGCAGAGATCGTCGAAAAGCTGCCGGAGCTGCCGCACCTGCACACATTCGTGCAGGACGGCACGACGGAGATCTACGAGCAGTCCAAGTACGTCCTCGCCGACGGCGTGTGGGCCCCAGAAGCAGGCTACGACGCCCGCATCATGTGGCCAGCGCGCGGGCCAGTCAGCATTGTCATCCAGAACGCTTTCGTCGAAAACCCTGAGATGCGCGCGCTGACCGCCCAGGAAATCACCGAGACCCGCCGCGAGCCGGGCTGTCTCTACTACGCATGGATGGAGAACCTGGAGCTGCCCAATCACCTCATGCTGCTTGAGGTGTGGGCGGACCAGACGATCTACGACCATCACTGGTTCGGGCGCATGGCCACGGGCGAGTACCGCGGCAACTCCGGACGCGAGGCCGCCACGCCGCAGCGCGGAGAACTTACCCGCGAGTTTTACCGCCAGCAGTCCTTCGAATACCACTACGGACGCCTTCTCCCTGAGGCAACCGAAAACTATTCCCACTCCGTTGCGTGGTCCGCGCGCTAGCTGACCACCCCATCCCTTTCAGGAGACCCACATGACTAACATCACCCATGCCCCACCGGTAGACCTCGCGAAGCATGAGCGCACGCCGAAAGAGCGACGCCTCGCCCTTGGTTCGTCCTTCCTCGGCTCCACCGTGGAGTACTACGACTTCCTGCTCTACGCAGCCGCAGCTGGCCTGGTGTTCCCGCAGCTCTTCTTCGCGAACATCGACCCGAAGCTGGGCACGATGCTCTCCTTCGTCATCCTGCTCACCGGCTACCTCTCCCGCCCGATTGGTTCGATGGCGTTCGGCCACTTCGGCGACAAGTACGGCCGTAAAAACGTCCTGGTCATCACGCTCATGACGATGGGGCTTGTCTCCATCTCCATCGGTTTGATGCCGTCCTCGCAGATGATTGGGCCGGCCGCTCCGATTCTGCTGGTCATCCTGCGCATCATCCAGGGCATGGCGATCGGCGGCGAATGGGCCGGTGCCACCCTGATGGCCATGGAGAACTCCACCGCCAAGAACAAGGGCTTCGGCGCCTCCGTCGCCATCGCTGGCGGCCCAGCAGGTGCCATCTTGTCGACGCTGGTCCTCGCGATCTTCGCGAAGGCTTCCGGCGACAACTTCGCCAACCCCGAGCAGTACTTCATCACCGACTGGGGCTGGCGCGTTCCGTTCCTGTTCTCCGCAGCCATCGTCATCGTCGGCCTGTTCATGCGCGCCAACGTGAAAGAGTCCCCAGAGTTCGAAGCCGCCCGGCGCGCCGGCAAGGTGCACACCGGTGTACCGCTGGTCCGCATGCTGAAGGAGGCTCCGCGCGAGCTGGTCCTCGGTGCGCTCGCCGGCACCGCCGCACTGTTCGTGCAGGGTCTGCAGGGCTCGTTCATGGTGCCGTACATCGTGAACGTGACCGCTGAAACTGAAACGCCAGTCGGCCGCTCTACGGCGCTGATGATGGTTACCGTTGGTTCCGCCATCGCGATCTTCGTCATGCCGGGCCTCGCCGCCCTGTCTGACCGCCTCGGCCGACGCCGCGTCATGCTGGCTGGTGGTTTGGTCTCCATCATCGGCATCTGGATCGTTTTCAACATGATCGACTCCGGTGACCCAACCAAGATCTGGATCGGCATGGTCCTGCTCGTATGCGTGGTGCAGCCCGCACAGTACGGGCCGATCGGCGCGTTCATCTCCGAGAAGTTCGTCCCCGAGCTGCGCTACACCGGCTCCGGTATCACCTACCAGGCGGCGTCCATCCTCGGCGCTGGTACCGCACCGCTGGTCGCGACCCGCTTCGTCTCCCCGGAGACCGGCCTGACCCCGCTGGCCATCATCATCACCGGCCTGTTCGTGGTCTCCTCGCTGGCGATTTACTTCTCCAAGGAAACCGCCCAGAGCATGGGCCACGCGGAGCGCTTCACCAAGACGAATGTGTTCAAGGGCTAGCACCGCAACACAAACGCCCCGGAGCTACTCCGGGGCGTTTTCTTATTGCTTAGTCGACCGGCTTCACCAGCCGCCGGGCAACCGGGGTGAACGCCCCCACGATAAACCCGAGCGTCAGCGCTGAGACGATCGTCGCCTCACGGGCAGCCTCAAAATGGCCCACCCACAATACGGACAGCACCAACGCCAGCAAAACACACACGATGTCAAAGACCAGCTTGACCTTGTAGAACGGTTTTCGACGCAGCGTCGCAACGGTAGCGACGAAGCCCTCGCCCGGCAGGAATACAGCGTTGGCTGTAGCCAGGATTGCCACGCCAAAGCCGAGCACCACCAACCCGACCGCGACGAGCGCAACCTGCGCCGCGTAATTCGTCGACACCAGCGGGCGGAACACGTACATCCACCCGTCCAAACTCACGCTGCCGACAAACAGCGCGGGCAGCTGCAGCCAGTACCGGCGAGGGAAATCCTGACGGAGCATCAACCACTGCGCGGTGATGAGGAACAGGTTGAGCACAAACGTCCAACCTCCGAAGCTCAGCCCACCGATCAGCGTCATCGCGTACACCGGCGACGAGACCGGCGGCGTGCCGAGCTGGCTCGTCGTCACAAGGGCGGTACCGGCCATCATCACCACAATGGCGAACACTGAATATGCGTAGTCTCTCGGCCGCGCCGAGTGTTTCGAGTCGCTCACTTGCGATACCTCCTTGATAAGGACTTGTTAAAAACCAGGGACACCCAAACATTCCTGTCTGAGTGCCCCTGAAGTAGTAGTCAGAATGTAATTACTGCACGCGCATGCTTGCAGCCTGCTTGTACGCCTCCCACGCCTTACTTGCCTGGGCGTTGAGCGTTGCCACCGCAACGAACCTGTCCGGGCGGACAAGCACCGTACCAACCGCGCGGGTATCAAAAAAGCCCTTCAGCGCACCCGTGATATCCGAGACAACCTCGGTGTCCGCCGACACGTACTCCTTCGCCCACTCGACCTGCGTCGGGCTGACCGCACACACCAGTTTGACGTTCGCCTTTGCCATCTCAGCGAGCTGCTCCGGCGTGAACAGGCGGGCCGGGTCCACGCCCCAGGTCACCACGGCGTGGTTGAGGCCCAAGGCGTCGTCGAGAAGCACCTCAGCGCCGTTGTACTCGACCTTCGGCTGGATGATCTGCAGGCCCACCGGCGACATCTTGTTCACCGCAACGCGCGACGTAACGATGCGCGGGCGATGCGACGGATCATTCGAACGATCCGCAACACCAGGCTGCAGCGTCGCCTGATCCACCACCGCGCCACGGCCGTAGCGCGGCACCGGCTTGAGCTTCATGTCCGCGAAGTACTCCTTGACACGCGGCGAAAGGTTCATCAGCTTCGCCGCCGTGTCGCGCACGAACGCCACCTTCTTATCCGTCGGCTTAATCACCGTGCCGAACGTCATCGACAAATCGATCATGGCCTTGGCGTGGTCGCGGCGCTCGACATCGTAGGTATCCAGCAGCTCCGGGCTGAAGTTGCCCTGCAGCACGCCGGCGAGCTTCCACGACAGGTTCGTCACGTCGCGGATACCCGAGTTGTACCCCTGGCCCATCCACACCGGCATCAAGTGCGCCGCGTCACCGGCAATGAGCACGTTGCCCTTCCGGAACGTCCGCGCCATCCGGCCGTGGTGCGTGAACACGCGGCGGCGGATCACGTCCAGCTTCGTGCCCTCCGGGATGTGCTCCGACAGCAGCTCCTCAATGAAGGCGTCCTCCTCGACCTTCTCGGTCGGCTCGTCGTCGAACAGCATGAACTCCCAACGACGCACCCCGCGCGGCAGGCCAATGGACACGTACGGGCGGTTCGGGTCGGCACCGAGGTACACATTCGGGGCGCCCAGCGGATCATTGTTGACGTCAACAACAACCCACCTTGTCGACGGCGACTTCCCCTCAAACTCCGTCCCCATCCACTTGCGCGTAAACGAACGGCCACCTTCACAACCAACGAGGTACCTCGCGGTGATCTGCTCCTGCTCGCCCGTGCGCTCCTCCCCCTCTTCACCACGCACGACCTCAAAGGTCGCGCGGACGCCACCCTCGACCTCCTCGATCTTCACCAGCTCACGGCCAAACGTGGTGGTGACGTGCGGGAACCTCGCCAACCCATCGAAGGAGGCCTTATCTGCCGGCGGCTGCAGGAACCCAAACTTACGAGGCCACCCGTACGGCTCACCCTGCGGGTTGTTCGTCAGGATGACGTTGCCGGCACCATCGACCAAGCGCATGATGTGGTGCGGAATCGTGTACGGCCGGAACTCCTCCGCCAGGCCCATCGCCTGGATGGTGCGCATGGACTCGTCGTCGAGGCCCACCCCGCGCGGGTAGTCAATCAGCTGGTCACGCTTCTCCATGACCGCGACCGAAACACCACGGATGCCAAGCAGGTTCGCCAGCGCTAGGCCAACCGGTCCCGTACCGATGACCAGCACATCAACGTCTGCATTCAGCTCTCCCATGGTGTTCGCTCCTTGACTTTCGACAATAGATCCAGCACAGTGAGTCACCTCACTTTCGCATGTGTTTCTAGTTCTAATCACAGGAGTAAGTTGACGCATCTCCAATTCCGTCTTTCGGAACATGTGAAGGTGGGTGCGCGCACCAGATTCCTTGTTTTTCTCGGGGCGGGTTTGCAAAAGCCCTGGTCACGGCAAGCGCTTGGGGGAATTTGGTGTCATAGCGCCCCGGCTTTGCACCAGATTCCGGGATTTTGGGGGGCGGGTTTGCAAAAGCCCTGGTCGCGGGAAGCGCGCGAGGGAATTTGGTGCGCAGTCTACTCAGATTTGCTCTCGCGCTTGATCAGTGGCTCCAACTTGTCGCGGAGACGCGCCTTCCAGTCGGCGGCGGCCTCCTCGTAGCCTTCCTCGTGCGGGTGCATGCCGCGGTGGGTGAATTTGACGCGGGTGTCGCCGTCGGGGGCGTCTTCAAGCTCGAAGATGATGTCGGTGTCGTCCCACTCGGGGTCCTCGAGCAGGTTGCCGGTGGGCTCGACGCGCCAGACGAGGCGGTCGCCCTGCTCGGCTTCGGAGACGTAGAGCTCGGCGAATTGGTCGTCGTTTTGGAAGTGGAACTCGCCGCCGGCGGTGTCTGCAGAGCCCTCGATGGTTTCGTCCCACCACTCCTGTGGCCTGGTGATTGCGCGGAAGACTTCGGTGCGGCTCGCCGGGACCTCGAAGGAGGTGGAGAAGTCCTTCACGGCGCGGAATTTGGTGCCGTCGGAGAACTCGTAGTCGGGCATGGCGCCGTCGGGGTCGTAGATGGAGACGTCGAAACCTTGGTCGCGGATCTGCTTGATGCCTTCCTTAATCAGCAGGCGCCCGGCCTTGTTGAATGAGGTGACGTTGGAGACGTCGAGCACCAGGCGGTTGCCGGCGAGGCGGTATTCGCCGAGGTCGTGAAGGATTTTCTCGGCAGCGGTGAAGTTGATCATGCCCTGGAGTTGCACGACGGTCTTCGCTTCTCGACGATCCACCGTCCGGATTCCTGGCGCCGCGTAGTAGTCGGCGCTCATCAGGTTGAGGCCGAGGGATTCGGAAAGCTCGCGGAAGATCTTCACGCCGCGGACCGAGTTGCCCTGCTTGTCCAAGCGAGGGCTGAGCGACGCGATGCCGAGCTGCCCCGGCATCGTCCCGATAAGGCCACCGGCCACGCCCGACTTGGCGGGAATGCCCACGTTGACCATCCAGCGGCCGGAACCGTCGTACATGCCGGCGGATGTCATCACAGCCTGCGTGACTCGGCTGGCTTTCGCGGACATGATGCGCTCGCCGGTGATCGGCTGGACGCCGCCGTTGGCCAAGGTGGCGGCCATCACGGCGAGGTCGCGGACGGTGACCAGGATGGAGCACTGCTGCGTATACGAGTTCACGGCGTCGTGGGCCTGGTCCTGCACCATCCCGAACTCCCGTAGCAAGTGCGCGATGGACAGGTTGCGGTGCGCGGTTGCCAGCTCGTCGTCGAGGATGTTTTGGTCGATGCGCAGTTCACGGCCCGCAAGGCGGGAAAAGAACGACCGAATCTTCTCGACGCGGTCTTCGACACTCGAATCCGCCCCGTTGATGAGCTGGTTCACGGCGATGGCGCCCGCATTGATCATGGGGTTTGAGGGCCGGTTGGTGGCGTCGTCAAGTGAGATGGCGTTGAAGGCCTCCCCCGAGGGCTCAACCCCCACGACCTTGTGCACCTCTTGGGCGCCGAGTTCCTCGAGCGCGAGGGCGTACACGAACGGCTTCGAGATCGACTGGATGGAAAACTCGTAGCTATCGTCGCCGACGGAGTACAGGTGGCCGGACGTGGTGCATACGGCGAGGCCGAGCTTGTCCGGGTCGGCGGTGCGCAGCGACTCGATGTAGTCGGCGAGCTCGCCGGCGTCGTCGTCGCGGACGAGGTCAAGGATCTTATCGAGGTACGCGGGCACTGGAGTTGGCATGCCGACCAGCTTACTTCCCACATAACATACCACATAACATCCCACATGTGGGATGTTATGTGGTATGTTGAGTTTATGCAGGTAGAAGAAGTATCGAAGATCGTCGCAGATCTGCGGTTGGTTGGTGAGACCCCGCGAGTTGAGGTGAAATCGAACGTCGGGAAGAGCATTCTGGAGACGCTCTCGGCGTTTGCGAATACGCAGGGCGGAGTCATTTTGATCGGATTGAGCGAGGACGCATCCTTCGCCCCGCTCGATAGGTTCGATGCGCAGCGCGCCCAGGATGCGGTCGCGTCGCGCTGTGACCAGCTCTCACCAGTGCTTCGGCCGCTTGTCACACCGGTGCCGTTCGAGGGATCGGCGATTGTAGTCGTCGAGGTGCCCGCCCTTCCCCCGCGCGAGCAGCCCTGCTACGTCAAGGAACGAGGGATGTACAAGGGTAGTTTCACCCGCACCGGGGAAGGCGAGCGACGCCTCGAGCCCTACGAAATTGACCGCCTGCTCGAGGAACGCACCCAACCCACGTGGGATGAAGAACCAGTTGCAGACGCCTCCCCGGACGACCTGGATACCGACCTGCTCACCCCCTACCTCTCCCATCAGAAATCACTGCGGCCGCGCACCTTCAAGCAAGGTGATGTGACCGCAATGCAGCGCCTGCGCATCCTCGACGGTGAGCACCCCACACTCGCTGCGCTTCTCACGATGGGCGAGTACCCACAGCAGTTCTTCCCACGCTTGACCATTACGTTTACTCTCTTGCCAGGCACTGAGATCGGGGAAGTCGCCGAAGGGATTCGGTTCCTGGACAACGCGACGCTCACCGGTACGATTCCCGAGATGGTCGAAGCGGGCGTCGAACTTGTGAAGAAGAACATGCGCACCGCGAGCGTCATCGGCGATGTGTACAGGAAAGACATGCCGGACTACCCGGTAGAGGCAGTACGCGAGGCGCTGGTCAATGCCGTCATGCACCGCGATTACTCCCCTGCCGCGCGCGGAGGCCAGGTCCAGATTATGATGTTCGCCGACCGTCTGGAGATCACGAATCCTGGGGGCCTCTACGGCGGCGTCACCACGGAGAACCTTGGCGACGCCAGGGTCAGTAACTCACGCAACCAGCGGCTTTCTACGTTCCTGGAGGAACTGCGCTTCGACGACGGCGGGCCCGTCGCGGAAAACCGTGGCTCTGGAATCGCCGTGATCGAACAAGCGCTTGCCAAAGCGCTCATGCCCCCACCCACGTATGCGAACTCGCTCACGCACTTCACGATCACCTTCCACAAACGCAGAATCATCGCAGCAGAGCGGCACGGGACGGCCATCGACCAAGTGAAAGATCTCCTTGCCACGAAGGAGTCCTGGTCCACGACCGAGCTCGTAACGGAGACGCAGCTGAGCCGAACAGCGGTCCAAAACGCACTCAATCGCCTGGTAGACGCCGGAGAGGCGGAGCGAACAGAGCCGCATAAGAGCCCCCGCCAGCGCTACCGCGCAACATAACATCCCACATAACATCCCACATGTGGGATGTTGGGTGGTATGGCGGACGAGGTCAAGGATCTTATCGAGGTACGCAGTCTAGAATTTTGCGCTTAGCGACGCCCACTCTTACCTTTTTGCCTACTTTCCTTTACATAGTGGCGCGTTTAGTTTATTGTTTGTCTTAGGCGCTTATAAAGCAGAAAGGAGCGCTGATGCCCGACGCACACGAAAACATGGTCCGCAAATGGCGGCGGTGGCAGGAACTCTCCCAGGCCGAGCTCGCCGCACAGGTGGGAGTGTCCCGCCAGACCATCGCCAACATCGAAAAAGGCAACTACTCCCCCTCCGTCCACCTCGCACTCGACATCGCACACACCCTCGGCAAAACCGTCGAAGCCCTCTTCGGCGACGAACAGGAAGGATAACCCCATGTTGAAGCAGTACGGCGACAAGAAGATCGCCCTGGCAAACCAGGGCACCGACGACGAATACCAGCAGCAGATCCTCCACCAGTCCAGCACCGTGACCTCGGAGACGCTGTTGTACACCACCACGTTCATCATGGCGATCCTCGCCTGGGTCCTGCCAAGTGGTGTGGCCATCTACTCACTGCTCGCGCTGTTGCCCGGCACGCTCGCACAAACCGCCGGCGCGCTGTGGATGCAGAACTACGCCCCGCGGCCCCGCCCGCCCAAGATTTTCACGCTGTCCACCCTGCCCATCTGGATCTTCCTCGCGATCGCCTTAGCCGGAATCGCTTTTAACGACTTCGACAGTGACCCGAGCGGCAGTATCGGCATGGTCATCGGCGTGATCGTCGGCGGTGGCGCTGCTGCGATCTTCGCCCCGCGCTGGCAGCGCTCGCGGCGCCGCAGCGACGAAGAGCGACTGGACCAAAATCTCGAAGATTAATAAACACGAGTATATTCGTGTTTATGTTCATTGACGAGAAACCAAACCCGAAACAGGCATACCTGAGCGACGAGCACGCCGAGATCATCAAGGCGACGCTCCCGCCGGTAGGCGCGAACATTCAGACGATCACGAAGACCTTCTACAACAAGATGTTCACCGCCCACCCCGAGCTCATCTCGGACACGTTCAACCGTGGCAACCAGAAGCAGGGCGCGCAGCAGAAGGCACTGGCGGCGTCGGTAGCGACGTTCGCCACGCAGCTGGTGGACCCAGACGCGCCAGACCCTGTGATGATGCTGGACCGCATCGCGCACAAGCACGTCTCGCTGGGCATCACGGCAGACCAGTACCAGATCGTGCACGACAACCTGATGGCCGCCATCGTCGAGGTGCTTGGTGACGCCGTCACCCCAGAAGTCGCCGAGGCCTGGGACAAGGTGTACTGGCTGATGGCCGACGTCCTGATCAAGCACGAAGGCAAGCTCTACGAATCGGACGGCGTGGAAGCCGGCGACGTGTTCCGCACCGCCACCGTCACGGAGAAAACCCAGCTCAGCGACACCGTCTACGCCTACGCCCTGGAAGGCGACTTCACCGCGCCGCGCCCGGGCCAGTACACGTCGGTCGGCGTGAAGCTGCCGGACGGCGCGCGTCAGCTGCGCCAGTACTCCATCATCGAAGGCGACGCCTCCCACTACCGCATCGCCGTGGAAACCGAGGGCGAGGTGTCCACGTTCCTGCGCGACCACGTCAACGTCGGCGACACCGTCGACGCAACACTCGCCGCCGGTGACCTGGTGCTGCAGCCGGGCTCGAACCCAGTGGTGCTGATCTCCTCCGGCATCGGATCCACGCCGATGACTGGCATCTTGGGGCACCTCGCGGCGGAAGGCTCGCCGCGCAAGGTCACGGTCGCGCACGCCGACGAATCACAGCAGTCGTGGGCGCAGGCGGATGAGATGCGGATGCTCGTCGACAAGCTTGACGACGCCTCCCTGCACCCCTACTTCCGTGCCGAGGGCCAGCGCCTCAACGTCGCTGACCTGGACGTTTCCGGCGCGGATGTGTACCTGTGCGGCGGCGAGGGCTTCCTGCAGTCCATCCGCGACGACCTGGCCGAGTTGAACCCGGCGAACGTGTACTTCGAGCTGTTTAGTCCGAACGACTGGCTGATCGGTTAACCAGCCGGGCCCCGCACTGCCCCGGCGCGTCGAACGGCATGAAGTCGAGGTGGTGGGGGCCGATGGTGGCGTCGATAAACCCCTGGTGCAGTGCGCAAATCGTGGCTGCGGGCGGGGTGCCGTCGGCGGCGACGAACGGGCACGCCTGCAGGCCGACTTCCACGGAGGCGTCGCCGTCAGCCTCGCGGACGAGCGGGTCGAAGCCCATCTCGCGCAGGGAGCGCAGCACCGCGGCGGCGAGCTCCTCGAAGTCCTTTGGCGGCTCGCCGAAGGCGGCGGCGAGCTCCTCGAAGTCCTTTGGCGGCTCGCCGAAGCGGTCCGCGTTGCGCCGCGCCCACGCGCGCCCGAAGTCGCGGGCAGCGTCCAGATCGAAGCCGGCGAGCGACTCAATCAGCGACTCGACGAGCGCGACGTACTCGTGCATCACAGCGTGATGCTGTGGGGTGCGCACGTGGTACACGTGCGAGGGGCGGCCGCGGGTAGTGCGGCTGGCCACGCGCCAGCCCACCAAACCGCGCTCCGCCAGCTCATCGACGTGGCCGCGCACAGTATTGACGTGGATGCCAAGCTCCTTGCTCAGCTCGCTGAGCAAGGCACCCTCCGGGAAAGAATCGAGCGCATCGAGGACCTCACGCTGCTTCGGGCTCAGCTCTGCCGCGCGGCGCATCAGCTCCGCGGTGGGCAGGGGGGCGGCGGCGTCGTCGATAGTCATAGTTCGATCTCGCACTGCGACGGGCGACTATACGGCAGCAGCTTGTGCACGATGCCGCCGCTGAGTTCATCCAGGTAGCCGGCGTGCAGGGCACAGATGACCGAACTTGGCGCGCTGACGCCCACCGTCGTGAACGGGCAAGCGTTGAGGCCAATGTTGCCGGACTGGTTTGGGTAGGAGGGGTCGAAGCCGAGGTCCCGCAGAATCGCGATCAGGGCGCTGAGCTGGGACGCCCCGGAGGCGTCCGACTGCACCTCGCGGCCGTTGTGGGTCTGGCGCGCCCACTGACGGCCGATCTCGCGCGCCTTCTCCGTATCGCCCTCGGTGAGGCACTCCGCCATCGTCCTGACCAGGCCGATGTACTCGCGAGTCACGGTCGAGTGGTGCGGGGTGCGCGTGTGGAAAATGTTGCTCGGGCGGCCGCGTCCCTCGCTCGGAGCCGTGGTGACCTGCACCAAATCCCGCGCCAACAACTCATCCAAATGCCCGCGGATCGTGTTGGGGTGCATCCCCATCTCCTTGGCAAGGTCGCCGACCTGCGCCCCATGCGGGTGCAAAGCTAGGCGATCAAGCACCTCGCGCTGTTTCACGCTCAACTCGGCGGCGCGGTCCATCAGGTCCGTCGTCGGTTGAGGCGGGGTCGCCGAATTCACGTGTCCTCCTTCGGTCAGAGCTCTTTACCAGCTTAAACCGAAATCGCGGATTTTCCCTATTCCAGGCCGTATTTATTACGATCGGGACCGTGAATAAAAAAGGGCAGACCTCCGACGGCCTGGCGTGGGGCATCATCGCCGTATTCGTGGCGCTCGTGGTGGCGTTCAGCGCGCTGAGCTCGACCGCAGGCGACGATCGCGGCCCGGAACCACTCGACACCAGCGGCGCCACCACGCTCGACGTCGACATCCAAGGCATGACCTTCACGCCGAATCGTATCGACGTCCCCTCCGGTACCCGCCTCATCCTCACTATCACCAACTCCGACGACCAGCAGCACGACCTCAAGCTGGGCAGCGAGTACACCGGGCGCATCGACCCTGGCGACACCGTCGTCCACGACTTCGGCGTCTTCACCGAGTCCACGCAGGGCTGGTGCACGATCGCCGGGCACAAGGCGATGGGGATGGTGTTCGACGTCGTGGTCGGGTCGGCGAGCCCGAGCACTTCGCCGAGCGCCGCGCCCAGACCGGTAGTCGCCGCGGATGGGCCTGACGACGGCCTGGTCTACCGCGACCCGGCGCTGCCTCCCGCGCCCGATGCTCCCGAAAGAACAGTGCACGAACACACCTGGCACGTTGCCGAAAGCGAGCGTCAGGTCGCGCCCGGCGTCACCCAACCCGTCTGGACCTTCGACGGAAAAATGCCAGGTCCCGTACTGCGCGGGCGCGTCGGTGACCTGTTCCGCATCACCATCGTCAACGACGGCACAATGGAGCACTCCATCGACTTCCACGCGGGTGAGGTCAACCCCGATACAAATATGGCCCAGATCGCTCCGGGTGAATCGCTCACGTACGAGTTCGAGGCCCGCCGGTACGGGATCTGGATGTACCACTGCGCCACCATGCCGATGAGCCTGCACATCGCCAACGGAATGTTCGGCTCCGTCATCATCGACCCACCCGACCTCACGCCTGTCGACGCCGAATACGTCCTCCTCGCACACGAGGTCTTCGTCGGCGAGGACGGCGCCGACCCCGAGCGAGTCGCCGCCGGGCTCTACGACCTCACCGCGTTCAACGGCTACCCCAACCAGTACCAGCAGCGGCCGATTCCGGCCCGCGTCGGCGATACCGTCCGTGTGTGGCTCTTCAACGTCGGCCCCGACAATCCGCTGAGCTTCCACGTGGTCGGCGAAATCTTCGACACCGTGTTCAAGGAAGGCCAGTACCAGATCCGAAACGCCACTGACACCGGTTCACAGGCGATCGGGCTCCTCGCCGCCCAGGGCGGGTTCGTCGAGATGACCTTCGATGAACCCGGGACGTACACTTTCGTGAACCACCAGATGACCGACGCCGAAAAGGGACAGCGCGGCCAGTTCGTGGTCACGCCCTAGGCGAACGGGCTCAGGCAATCCCGCCAAAGGACGCCACAACCACCGCAACTAGCGCCAGCGCCAGGGCGGACTGCCCGGCGGGGCGCTCCACGTGGGCGCCCGCCACCGGGGCCTCACGCTTGCCCGGCGGGGCGCTCCACGTGGGCGCCCGCCACCGGGGCCTCACGCTGCCCCCGCAGCACCGCCACCTGTGCTTTCACTGCCCTGCGCAGCAGCGGCAGGTACGCCACCAGCACGGCGAACACGAGCAGGCTCATCACCACTCGCAGCCAGGACTGCTCCGTCAGCAGCCACACCGTTAGCGCGAGGTTGTACAGCACGACCCGGAAGTAGGTGCCCCGGGACAGTTCCAGCAGCCCGGCGCGCACCGCCTTCGGCCCGCCGCCCATCGTGGTGGGCAGCAGGTAGCTCATGGTGCCGATCAGCAACGGCGCCACGAAGCCGAGCAGGAGCGCCAGCGTGGGGATCTCCGGGACGGTCCGCACGAGCCCCACGGCGTACCAGAGCATCGTGCCGATCAGCCAGAACATCGCCACGAAGACGGAAAGTCCCGGGTAGGTGATGCGGTCGCGTGGGTCGCGCAACACGTCGATCACGTTGACCAGGAACCCCTGGAAGAGCCACAGCCACGCGCCGACGTAGACGAACGCACCAACCGCGACCACCTGCGAGATCCCCAGCAGCGCGCCGACGACGGCGCAGACAATCCCGGCCACCGCGCCCCAAATGGCCACGCGGGTGCGGTCCCGCATGCCGTTGATCCGCCACATCGTCGGGAACAGCACGCTCAGGCTCGACATCGCGGCCAAGCCCACAAAGCCGCCAACGTTGGTAAACAGGTGCGCCTGGCGAATCTGCTCCTGCCAGGTGCCCGGCAGGCCCATCGACAGGGCCGCGCCGAAGCACACCCCCGCCAGCAGGCAGGCAGCCGACGCCACGTACCCAATCGCCGCGGGTCGGTGCCGCTTCTCCGGCCCGGCGTCACGCACCAACCGGGCGAGCACTACCGCGTGCCACAGCACCGCACCCGCTACCAGGCAGCCGCCGACCCAGGTGACCAACCAGTGCAGCTCCCACCAACTGGCCAGAACCTGGCCCACGAGCACCAACACGACGCCCGCGTTCAGGATCCAGGTGCGCCACAACTGGGCAGGGCGCGCTTCCTCGGGAAGGCGCTGCTGCAGGAAACGCTCGGTCAGGTTCACGCTCCACAGCACAATCGAGTTCGCCACGATGCCAAGGGTGAAAATGTGAATCAGCAGCCACGCCGGTTCGGGGAACAGCGTGTGGGTGAGCCCGATCAAGATGAACACCCACATCCAGATGCTCACCGGCTTGGACGCCTTCCGGTGCCAGCTGCGTGCGCTCATTTACGCCGCCACCTTCGCGTCGCCGGACTTCGGGTTGTCGTGGAAGCACCACCAGGTCACAGCGCCGAAGATCAGGGCCGCACAGGCGATCATCACGAGGACGTTGTGGTACGCCCCAGCGTAGGCCGGGGCGGCAAGGGCGTTGGTGGAGGCGTCGTAAATTGCATCCATGCCGAGTGGCTGCAGCTCGGCGGGCAGGTTGCGCACCATCCACATCGGCAGCAACGAGCCGGTCAGCGCGACGGTGACCAGGGTGCCGAACTCGTAGGAGACCTCCTCCACCCCGGCGGCCATGCCGGAGCGGTGCAGCGGCGCCGCGCCAATAATCGCGATCGAGGACACGCTCATCACCGAACCCGCCGAAAAGCCCATCACGGCCAGCGCCGCGATCTCGATGCCGAGGCTGCCCGCGTCCGAACCCCAAATCAGGGCAGCGGCACCAGCAGCGGCGCCCAGGAAGCCGCCGCCGATCAGAGGCAGGAAGCCAATCTTGTGCAGGTAGGCACCCCCAAGTGTCGACGCCGGAATCGCGGCCGCCGCCATCGCGATGATGGTGGCGCCGGCGTGGAGGGGGGAGAAGCCGTCGACAAGCTGGAGCTTCTGCGTGGTCATCAGCTCGGCGCCGGCCATGAAGAACATGCCGCCGGCTGCTGCGACGACGCCGCCGGTGAACATCCGCGACTTGAAAATGTCGAAGGTGAGCAGCGGGTCCGCCAGCTTCCCCTGGCGGCGCACGAACAACACCGCGCCGACGACGCACAGCACCACCGCCACCACGAACAGGGACCAGCCGGAGTTCGGGTTCACCAATTCTTTGATAGCCATGGTCAGGCCCGACAGCGCGAACAGTGCGTACACCGAGGAGATAAGGTCCCAGTGCTTCGCCGGGTTCGGCATGTTCTCCGGGGCCAACCAGAACGTCAGGGCCAGGGCGATGAGCACAATCGGCACGTTGATCAGGAAGACGGAGCCCCACCAGAACGCCTCCAGCAGCGCGCCACCGACCAGCGGGCCCAGCGCCGCACCCACCACGGCCACCGACCCCCAAATGCCGATCGCGGTGTTGCGCTCCCGCTCGTCCGGGAACGTGAGGCGAATCAGCGCGAGCGTCGCAGGCATCATCACCGCAGCACCCATGCCGAGCAGCCCGCGCGCGCCAACCAGCAGCCACGCCGACGGCGCAAACGCCGCCGCCAGCGACGCCACCCCGAACACCACCAGCCCAACAATGAACATCAGGCGGTGTCCCAGCTTGTCACCCAGCGTGCCCGTGCCCAGCAGCAGCCCCGCCAGCACCAGCGGGTAGGCGTTAATAATCCACAAGCCCTGGGTCGGGGTGGTGTGCAACTGCTCGTTGAGCTCCGGCAACGCCGTATACAGAATTGAATTGTCCAGCCCGATCATCAGCAGACCGAGCGAAATCACTGCAAAGAAGGTCCAACGTTGACCCGGCGTCGAATCAGTCATAGGGACAAACTACACTCTAGGAAAACTAATCGACGCCTCTCCCCCCTCCACCGAAACATCCACACGCCCGCCGACCGGGAACGTCAGCAAGGGGTTCGTGTGCCCAAACGATGCGTTCGCCACCACCGGCTTCCCCCTCAACTCAGGTATCGACGCCACCATCTCCTCCACCATCACCCTCGTGACACGGCTCGCGGTCTGGAAACGCCCAATCACCAAGCCCTCAATCCCGTGACCATCCGGGGCCTGCAACAACGACACCAGCTCACGCCGGAAATCCATCACCGTGTACTTCCCCGTCACCTCCGCAAACAGCACCGCATCATTCAGCGACGGCATGAACTCCGTGCCCGACAACAACCCCAACGTGCCCAAATTCGACCCAAGCGCAATCCCCTCCGCGCGGCCCTCCTGGATCACCCACCAGCCATCATCCGGCTCCTGCACACGACCATCCTGGTTAATAAACCAGTCATCGTCCGTGAACCACTCCCCCGGCTGCCACACGATCGGCCCATCAGTAAACGCCGCCTGCACAAACGCATCCCGCGTCACCTCCCCGAAATCGCGCATCCCCAACGTCGACCAATGCGGGCCCACGTAGACCACCTGGCCCGTCTTCGCATACACCGCATTCGCCAACGCCGACACATCCGAATTCCCACACAAAAACTTCGGATGCTCCGCAATCACATCAAAATCCAGGTGAGGCAGAATCTCGTTACTGGTAAAGCCACCGATCACGCTCATGATGCCGTCGACGGTTGGGTCGGAGTAGGCGTCGATAAGATCCTCAGCTCGCAGCTTGCCCGGCGCGGACCAAAACATGTCCGACACACGCACATTCGCCCCAAAGCTCACCGACAGGCCAAGCTCCTCCAGGCGCCGCGTGGCCAACTCAGCCACAAAACGACCCGCCGGGCCCTGCTCCACATACGCCAACGAACGCGCCGGAGCCACCACACGCACATGATCGCCCACCGACAACGGGCGAGGATACAACGCCATTAGTACAAATACACCGACGCATTATTACCGCCCTGGCACCGGGCTCCCCCACCCGCCGGCCAGCACGACATCGTGTACGTCTGCCCCGTCACCGGGCTATACACACTCAACGACCCCGGGAACTCACCAGTGGCCGCAGCCCGCTCATTAAACACAGCCAACACATTGCCCGCGAACTCCGACGACGTATTCCCGGTCTCCGCCGTCGCGTTCGAGAACCCCGCACTCGACCCCATCGGCTCACGCCGGTTCACATTAGGCTTGTTGCCCTGGTTGCCGTTGCTGCCGTTGTTGCCGGCTTCCGGCGCGACCGTCTCAATCTCCGTCACGATCACCGGATCCTGCTGCCCGTCCTTCGTCCCGTCGGAACGCACAACCAAAAACGCCACCGCGCCAGCCAGCGCCAACAACACCAGCGTCCCCAACACCGACAACGCAACCACCAGGCCGGTGTTGCTCTTCTGCTGCGGCTGGTACGGCGGCTGCGGCTGATATGGCTGCTGGTAGTACGGCTGCTGGTACTGCTGTTGCTGCTGGGTCGCCCACTCGTTGGTGCCAGGGTGGGTGTCGTCGGGCTGGTACGGGTTCGTCATGAGGGGCTTCCTTCAGGTATATGCAACAATACTGCAGCTCACCTTACTAGGTGCGCGCTGCTCATATGGGGCGTGGACGCTCCATCTGGAACTTTGCACCAGATTCCGGGGCAGCATTTTTGCGACCTGCGGAAACGCCGCTCGGGTTGCTCGAAAATGGGGATTGTGGTGCACAGGAAACTCGCAGGAGTGCCAAATCTGACCCTTCTTAACATCTAGCACTTTTCTGACCTGGCACTTTAAATGGCCGGACCAAATTGGGTTGCGTCTTTTGGCACTGGAGCCTCCGGCGCCGTACCCCTCTCCTCGCCCACTTTCGAACTTGGTCCATCGCGGCGACTCATGCTCTAGCGGTTGATGGTTCAATTCCGCAACCATCCATCGCACCCTGACAACACTGGAAAAGAAGCTAACCTGTACGTGAACAAGTTCAACAATGTCTAGAAGAGGCATTGCTACCCACAGAGAAAGTACCGCCCTTCGGGTGCCTATGACACGAATTGGAACCCTAAATGACACTCAGCGAAATCACTCTGACTAGAACCTACTTCCTTGCCAAAGAGGAGGATCTTCCTCGGTGCTATCAGCGCTATCTTGAACGAGTGGAGCGCGTAAAGCAGTTCACAACCGTCTATCTGGTTGCTGATGTGGAGTTTTACGAGGTTAACCCAATCGTGAAAGAAAACTTGCTCCATGATCTCCAGGCACAAAGTGATGAACCGGTTAACGAGGATGAATGGAATATGTATAGCTATTCCACCGCGTTAGGGACGATCGATGAGCCTATTGAGCCCGGGGCAGCCGTGTCACGTTTGTGGGAGGACATGCTTTTGACCGACGACGAGGAGTGGCCTCGGTCTTTTATCAGCACTGTTAATTTCTCGTCTCTTATGTCACGGCCGAAGTAACGAAGGGTTCGCGTAACTCTCTTGAGCTACTGTTCGCCCATTGTGTGAAGCTAACTAACCAGTTAATCGCCTGCGAGCACTCCCAAAACAGCCTCAACCGTCTATCGCAATCCGCCTTATCGACGTCCTCTCCGGCCATAGTGAAATACCTCTCGAAACGAGCGGCCCCGAGCATCGTCGCTAATGTTATCCTTTTCCGCCCACTCCCAACACACCAAGTTCCGGGTTGGTGTTTTCGCGACCTGGCGAAACGTCACGCTGGTTTGTTGGAAAACCGGGAGTGTGCTGCACAGGGAACTGACGCGAGTGACAAATCTGACGTCGCTAATTATCTAGCACTTTTATAAACTGGCACTTTAAATGCACGGACCAAATTGGGTTGCGTCTTTTGTCACTGTCTCCCACCGACGCAGCCCATGAAAGCAGGGTTAAGGGTCAAAAAGTGTGTCCGGAATCGCGGATTTTCACGGATTGACCTGTAGGTTTCCGGAAAGTATATGCTCCGGAAGCATATATCTAGCCCCCGACGGGAAATCCTCGGTGTGGCAGCCGTGATGTGCTATGCGCGGCGTGGTGTGGTGTCGCAATGTCGAAGAACCAACCACGCTGCCACTGCGGCGGTGAAATGAAACGCAACGGCACCACCAGCAAAGGCACCACCAGATGGCGCTGCAAACAATGCGGCGCCTCCAGCGTCAAACGTCGAAACGACATCACCAACGCGGCAGTGTTCACCCAGTTCATCGAGCATTGCACCACCGCAATATCACTCGACGACCTAGCTGTGATGTCCAGGGACGTTGTTGAGTCGGTCGAAGGGTACGCCGCCAATCGCAGAGTGGTGTCGGTGGTGGTTGTAGAAGTGGAGCCAGCCGGGCAGCGCCAGGCGTCGTTCGGCCTCTGAACCGTAAAACCTGGCATAGGCCCAGCCGTCCCCGAGCGTGCGGTGGAATCGCTCGATCTTCCCGTTCGTCTGCGGCCGGTAGGGGCGTGTCCGCTTGTGTCGGATGCCGAGCCGAGCGCAGAAGTCCCTCCATGCGTGGGATCTGTATGCCGACCCGTTGTCGGATAGGACTCGCTCGACGGTCACGCCTCGTTCGGCGAACCAGGCCACGGCGCGTTCGAGAACTCCCACCGCTGTGCTCGCCTGCTCATCCGACCAGATTTCTGCGTATGCGACGCGGGAGTGGTCGTCGATGACTGTGTGAACGAACGCCGTCCCGGTGCGCGGCTTGTGATCTTTTCCTCGTGGTAATCCCGGAGTCGCGAGCTTGTTCCGTGCGCCTTGCTGCCGACCTACGTAACGATGTCCACCGCCGTCGGGGATGTTGCCGAACTTCGTGACATCGACATGAATCAACGATCCCGGATGAGGATGCTCATATCGCCGCAATGGCTCGCCAGTGACACGATCGATATGCGAGAGGCGGTTCACGCGGCAACGGACGAGGACCGCGTGAACAGTCGACGTCGAGAGACCAAGTCGCGCAGCGATCTGGGCTGGCCCCAGTCGAAGCCGCCAGCGCAGGTTGATGATCTTCTTCTTGACATGCTCGGGCGTCCTGCCTGGGATCCGGTGCGGCTTGCTGGAGCGATCCTGCATCCCAAACTCACCCTCTTCCCGGTAGCGGCCTGCCCATTTCCGGGCAGTGATCGGGGAGACCATGAACATCTTGGGGTCGTTTGCGGGAGGGGGCGGAATCCTACGCTAAGGCTTTGGCCAGCGATATTCTCCGGTGAGATTGATGTGTTCCCATCCGAGCGGCGAAACATGGGCCAAGAGATCGGGCGATAGCAGCTTTCCATCGCGTTTCTGGTTTGCAACGACCTCGCCGAGCTTCATGGTGTTCCAGAAGATGATGATGGCGGCGAGCAGATTCATGCCGGCGATGCGGTAATGCTGGCCTTCGGCGGAACGGTCGCGGATTTCACCGCGGCGGTGGAAGCTGATTGCCCGCTTCAGCGCATGATGAGCTTCGCCTTTGTTGAGCCCGATCTGGGCACGCCGTTGGAGTTCGGCATCCAGAATCCAGTCGATCATGAACAGGGTGCGCTCGACGCGACCGACTTCCCGCAGGGCTGTCGCGAGCTCGTTCTGCCGCGGATAGGAGGCGAGTTTCCGCAGAATCTGGCTTGGCGCGACGGTCCCGGCAGCAATGGTGGCGGCGATGCGCAGGATGTCGGGCCAATTGCGCTCGATCATGGCTTGGTTGACCTTTCCGCCGATCAACGCTCGCAGGTGCGCCGGGGCGGCCGACGGATTGAACGCGTAGAGCCGTTTGGATGGCAGGTCGCGGATGCGCGGAGCGAACCGGTAGCCGAGAATGGCACATGCGGCAAAGACGTGATCGGTGAAGCCGCCCGTGTCGGTGAACTGCTCGCGGATATGGCGTCCAGCATCGTTCATCAGCAGGCCATCGAGGATGTAAGGCGCTTCGCTTGCCGTTGCAGGAATCACCTGGGTTGCGAACGGCGCATATTGGTCGGAGACGTGGCTATAGGCTTTCAGGCCCGGGGTATTGCCATATTTCGCGTTGACCAGGTTCATGGCCTCACCTTGCTCTGTAGCGACGAAGAACTGTCCGTCGCTCGAAGCCGACGTGCCCATGCCCCAGAACCGGGCCATGGGTAACGCTGCCTGTGCCTCGACCACCATGGCCAGCGCCCGGTCATAGGCTTCGCCCTCGACATGCCACCGTCCAATGCGGATCAATTCCCAGAAGGTGTGGGTGTTTGTCGCATCCGCCATTTTGCGCAAGCCGAGGTTGATCCCTTCCGCCAAGATAACGTTCATTAGCCCGATCCGGTCAGCGCAGGGTGCTCCTGTGCGCAGATGGGTGAACGCTTCGGTGAAGCCGGTCGCCGCATCCACCTCCAGCAGGAGATCGGTGATGCGCGTGGGCGGGATCTGCTTGTAGAGATCGAGCACCAGATCTTCGGCGCCTGTCGGCGCGGCGGCTTCGAGTTTCTCGATATGCAGAACGCCGTTTTCAATCGACCCGCCCGGGATCGTGCCTGCGCGAGCGGCACGGCCAAGCTCGCGCAACCGCATGTCGAGGCGAGCTTGCCGGTCTGCCAGCCATTCCTCCGGCCGCAATGGCACAGCGAGACGACCGCCTTCCGCGATGGCTTGTGCCGGAACGAGTGCGTGTTTCAGATCGCCATAGCGCCGGGACCTAGTAAGCCAGACATCTCCGGAGCGGAACGCATCGCGCAGATGGAACAGCACCGCGATCTCCCATAGGCGAGCGTCGCCAGCCCTCTGGGCCCGAAGGTGGCGATGCCATTTCGAGCTGGGCCGCAAGAAGCTGGTCATCGCGGCATCGTTCAAACCGGTACGAAGGGCCGTCACCGCTTCCAGAAGCGGCAGTGCAACGGGCGCAGCTCGCAGATCGAGCAGGCGCAACATGCGTGGAGCGTATCGGCGGAAGCGGTGATAACCGTCGAGCACATGATTGAGCGGATCGTCGGCCATGGTGGCGGTCAGCCTGGTTGCCATTGCAACAAGGGTTTTTAAGCCGTCCCACCCTGACCCACTCGCGATGACATCGCCCAGCGGCTGGCCATCATCCTGTGCATCGACCAGGGCGCCCCCGATCTCGGCGAAGGATTTCAGGGTGTCACGCACCACCCCCGCTTCGTCTGCGACCTTTGCATGGCAAATACGCTCCGAAGCACGGTAGAGACGGCCGACGATCCGGTCGTGGGTTTCGACCACTGCGTCGGCCAACATCGCCTGCCATTCCGAGACGCAAACAGCCAAGATCGCAAGCCGCCTGTCCTCCGGGAGATCGCGCATGCCGTCGGCATAATACCGTTCACCCTGCCTGCGCAGACGAGTCACCCGATGGGCAGGAACGCCGGCAAGCAGATCCTCGGGGAGATCGACGCGTTGCAGATATTCGAGCCGGTCGAGCAGCCGGTTGGCCGACGAAGAGTTCGAGCCAGGCTCGAACTGGCGCAGCCACACAAAACGGGTCACCCGATCATCAGCCGTCTCCTCGAGCAATGCCAGCAACTGTTCTCGGATCGACATAGGCAGCCGACTGGCGATCCTCGTCTCGATGCGTCGCTCGGCATCGACGAGAGCCGCGGCACAAAGCCGCTCGATCGTGGATGTCGCGGGAAGGACAGTGCGGGTGCGTCGGCACTCGGCTACGAAGCGACGGGCGATATCCTCGTTCGACACCGCCATCTCGGCTTCTCGGAACAACCATTCCTTCAGCTCGCTCGCACCACGTCCGGAGAAGGTGCGGAAGCCGTAGAGCCCCCGTAACTCGGCAAGATGCTCGTGCCGTGTTTCCTCGCGGGCAGCATAGTCTACGAGATCGTCGGCACCCAGGCCAAGCTGCGCTCCGATAAATTCGATGACCTCTGCAGGGATCAGTTCGCCTGGAGCCAGCACCCGGCCGGGATAGCGCAGGACACACAATTGCAGGGCGAAGCCGAACCTGTTGTGAGCGCGCCGACGCAGCCTGATATGCCCAAAGTCTTCATCACTCAGCGTATAGTGCTTGAGCAAATCCGTCTGTGAAGTCGGCAAGCGCAACAGCGCGTCTTTCTGCCGATCGGTTAGAGTGACGCGACGCGGCATACATGTTCCTTTTTCAAAATCTGATAGCGTTCAAGACGCTTTGTTTATGAAGCTGGTTGAGATACATTTCCAGAGGTCAATGCAATCGTGGCCGAAGCGCCGCCTCAAACCAACGTTTGTGATACATGCTGATCGGATATGCCCGCGTCTCCAAAGCCGATGGCTCGCAGTCTCTCGACCTGCAGCACGACGCCTTGCGCGCCGCAGGTGTCGAACGGGACAATATCTATGATGATCTTGCTTCCGGCGGTCGTGATGATCGCCCTGGCTTGACTGCCTGCCTCAAGTCATTGCGTGACGGCGATGTGCTGGTGGTCTGGAAGCTCGATCGCCTCGGACGATCGCTTGCCCATCTGGTCAACACGGTGAAGGAGCTGTCAGACCGCAAGATCGGCCTGCGGGTTCTGACTGGAAAGGGCGCTCAGAGGCACTGTTGCAAAGTTAGCGATGAGGCAGCCTTTTGTCTTATTCAAAGGCCTTACATTTCAAAAACTCTGCTTACCAGGCGCATTTCGCCCAGGGGATCACCATAATAAAATGCTGAGGCCTGGCCTTTGCGTAGTGCACGCATCACCTCAATACCTTTGATGGTGGCGTAAGCCGTCTTCATGGATTTAAATCCCAGCGTGGCGCCGATTATCCGTTTCAGTTTGCCATGATCGCATTCAATCACGTTGTTCCGGTACTTAATCTGTCGGTGTTCAACGTCAGACGGGCACCGGCCTTCGCGTTTGAGCAGAGCAAGCGCGCGACCATAGGCGGGCGCTTTATCCGTGTTGATGAATCGCGGGATCTGCCACTTCTTCACGTTGTTGAGGATTTTACCCAGAAACCGGTATGCAGCTTTGCTGTTACGACGGGAGGAGAGATAAAAATCGACAGTGCGGCCCCGGCTGTCGACGGCCCGGTACAGATACGCCCAGCGGCCATTGACCTTCACGTAGGTTTCATCCATGTGCCACGGGCAAAGATCGGAAGGGTTACGCCAGTACCAGCGCAGCCGTTTTTCCATTTCAGGCGCATAACGCTGAACCCAGCGGTAAATCGTGGAGTGATCGACATTCACTCCGCGTTCAGCCAGCATCTCCTGCAGCTCACGGTAACTGATGCCGTATTTGCAGTACCAGCGTACGGCCCACAGAATGATGCCACGCTGAAAATGCCGGCCTTTGAATGGGTTCATGTGCAGCTCCATCAGCAAAAGGGGATGATAAGTTTATCACCACCGACTATTTGCAACAGTGCCAACCCATGTTATATTGCACAAGATAAAAATATATCATCATGAACAATAAAACTGTCTGCTTACATAAACAGTAATACAAGGGGTGTTATGAGCCATATTCAACGGGAAACGTCTTGCTCGAGGCCGCGATTAAATTCCAACCTGGATGCTGATTTATATGGGTATAGATGGGCTCGCGATAATGTCGGGCAATCAGGTGCGACAATCTATCGATTGTATGGGAAGCCCAATGCGCCAGAGTTGTTTCTGAAACATGGCAAAGGTAGCGTTGCCAATGATGTTACAGATGAGATGGTCAGACTAAACTGGCTGACGGCATTTATGCCTCTTCCGACCATCAAGCATTTTATCCGTACTCCTGATGATGCATGGTTACTCACCACTGCGATCCCCGGGAAAACAGCATTCCAGGTATTAGAAGAATATCCTGATTCAGGTGAAAATATTGTTGATGCGCTGGCAGTGTTCCTGCGCCGGTTGCATTCGATTCCTGTTTGTAATTGTCCTTTTAACAGCGATCGCGTATTTCGTCTCGCTCAGGCGCAATCACGAATGAATAACGGTTTGGTTGATGCTAGTGATTTTGATGACGAGCGTAATGGCTGGCCTGTTGAACAAGTCTGGAAAGAAATGCATAAGCTTTTGCCATTCTCACCGGATTCAGTCGTCACTCATGGTGATTTCTCACTTGATAACCTTATTTTTGACGAGGGGAAATTAATAGGTTGTATTGATGTTGGACGAGTCGGAATCGCAGACCGATACCAGGATCTTGCCATCCTATGGAACTGCCTCGGTGAGTTTTCTCCTTCATTACAGAAACGGCTTTTTCAAAAATATGGTATTGATAATCCTGATATGAATAAATTGCAGTTTCATTTGATGCTCGATGAGTTTTTCTGATAGTTAGTCTTTGTAGAGACACAAACCTGAAATTCCGGACACCGCGCTTCAGGACATCTCCCTGGACGCCGATATCTGGCAGTATCCGGACGGGGCACTGTTGCAAATAGTCGGTGGTGATAAACTTATCATCCCCTTTTGCTGATGGAGCTGCACATGAACCCATTCAAAGGCCGGCATTTTCAGCGTGGCATCATTCTGTGGGCCGTACGCTGGTACTGCAAATACGGCATCAGTTACCGTGAGCTGCAGGAGATGCTGGCTGAACGCGGAGTGAATGTCGATCACTCCACGATTTACCGCTGGGTTCAGCGTTATGCGCCTGAAATGGAAAAACGGCTGCGCTGGTACTGGCGTAACCCTTCCGATCTTGGCCCGTGGCACATGGATGAAACCTACGTGAAGGTCAATGGCCGCTGGGCGTATCTGTACCGGGCCGTCGACAGCCGGGGCCGCACTGTCGATTTTTATCTCTCCTCCCGTCGTAACAGCAAAGCTGCATACCGGTTTCTGGGTAAAATCCTCAACAACGTGAAGAAGTGGCAGATCCCGCGATTCATCAACACGGATAAAGCGCCCGCCTATGGTCGCGCGCTTGCTCTGCTCAAACGCGAAGGCCGGTGCCCGTCTGACGTTGAACACCGACAGATTAAGTACCGGAACAACGTGATTGAATGCGATCATGGCAAACTGAAACGGATAATCGGCGCCACGCTGGGATTTAAATCCATGAAGACGGCTTACGCCACCATCAAAGGTATTGAGGTGATGCGTGCACTACGCAAAGGCCAGGCCTCAGCATTTTATTATGGTGATCCCCTGGGCGAAATGCGCCTGGTAAGCAGAGTTTTTGAAATGTAAGGCCTTTGAATAAGACAAAAGGCTGCCTCATCGCTAACTTTGCAACAGTGCCCGCTCAGATCGACACCACGACTGCGTCCGGTCGCATGGTGTTCGGAATCTTCGCCACCTTGGCCGAGTTCGAGCGGGATCTGATCCGAGAGCGCACCATGGCGGGTCTCGCCTCCGCGAGAGCGCGCGGTCGCAAGGGCGGACGAAAATTCGCGCTCACCAAAGCTCAGGTGCGTCTCGCGCAAGCCGCCATGGCCCAGCGCGATACTTCAGTTTCCGATCTCTGCAAGGAACTCGGCATCGAGCGCGTCACTCTCTACCGATATGTCGGTCCCAAAGGCGAGCTCAGAGACCATGGAAAGCATGTTCTCGGACTTACGTAGCAACTCGTTTCTTTTCGCAGGTTGAGCCACCTCCGCGCTTCATCAGAAAACTGAAGGAACCTCCATTGAATCGAACTAATATTTTTTTTGGTGAATCGCATTCTGACTGGTTGCCTGTCAGAGGCGGAGAATCTGGTGATTTTGTTTTTCGACGTGGTGACGGGCATGCCTTCGCGAAAATCGCACCTGCTTCCCGCCGCGGTGAGCTCGCTGGAGAGCGTGACCGCCTCATTTGGCTCAAAGGTCGAGGTGTGGCTTGCCCCGAGGTGATCAACTGGCAGGAGGAACAGGAGGGTGCATGCTTGGTGATAACGGCAATTCCGGGAGTACCGGCGGCTGATCTGTCTGGAGCGGATTTGCTCAAAGCGTGGCCGTCAATGGGGCAGCAACTTGGCGCTGTTCACAGCCTATCGGTTGATCAATGTCCGTTTGAGCGCAGGCTGTCGCGAATGTTCGGACGCGCCGTTGATGTGGTGTCCCGCAATGCCGTCAATCCCGACTTCTTACCGGACGAGGACAAGAGTACGCCGCAGCTCGATCTTTTGGCTCGTGTCGAACGAGAGCTACCGGTGCGGCTCGACCAAGAGCGCACCGATATGGTTGTTTGCCATGGTGATCCCTGCATGCCGAACTTCATGGTGGACCCTAAAACTCTTCAATGCACGGGTCTGATCGACCTTGGGCGGCTCGGAACAGCAGATCGCTATGCCGATTTGGCACTCATGATTGCTAACGCCGAAGAGAACTGGGCAGCGCCAGATGAAGCAGAGCGCGCCTTCGCTGTCCTATTCAATGTATTGGGGATCGAAGCCCCCGACCGCGAACGCCTTGCCTTCTATCTGCGATTGGACCCTCTGACTTGGGGTTGATGTTCATGCCGCCTGTTTTTCCTGCTCATTGGCACGTTTCGCAACCTGTTCTCATTGCGGACACCTTTTCCAGCCTCGTTTGGAAAGTTCCATTGCCAGACGGGACTCCTGCAATCGTCAAGGGATTGAAACCTATAGAAGACATTGCTGATGAACTGCGCGGGGCCGACTATCTGGTATGGCGCAATGGGAGGGGAGCAGTCCGGTTGCTCGGTCGTGAGAACAATCTGATGTTGCTCGAATATGCCGGGGAGCGAATGCTCTCTCACATCGTTGCCGAGCACGGCGACTACCAGGCGACCGAAATTGCAGCGGAACTAATGGCGAAGCTGTATGCCGCATCTGAGGAACCCCTGCCTTCTGCCCTTCTCCCGATCCGGGATCGCTTTGCAGCTTTGTTTCAGCGGGCGCGCGATGATCAAAACGCAGGTTGTCAAACTGACTACGTCCACGCGGCGATTATAGCCGATCAAATGATGAGCAATGCCTCGGAACTGCGTGGGCTACATGGCGATCTGCATCATGAAAACATCATGTTCTCCAGTCGCGGCTGGCTGGTGATAGATCCCGTCGGTCTGGTCGGTGAAGTGGGCTTTGGCGCCGCCAATATGTTCTACGATCCGGCTGACAGAGACGACCTTTGTCTCGATCCTAGACGCATTGCACAGATGGCGGACGCATTCTCTCGTGCGCTGGACGTCGATCCGCGTCGCCTGCTCGACCAGGCGTACGCTTATGGGTGCCTTTCCGCAGCTTGGAACGCGGATGGAGAAGAGGAGCAACGCGATCTAGCTATCGCGGCCGCGATCAAGCAGGTGCGACAGACGTCATACTAGATATCAAGCGACTTCTCCTATCCCCTGGGAACACATCAATCTTACCGGAGAATATCGTTGGCCAAAGCCTTAGCGTAGGATTTCGCCCTCTCCCGCAAACGACCCCATCTTTGCGGCGATCGTGGCCGGATAGCCGTCTTCGACAATCAGCCGAGCTAACCGGAGACGGGCACGAGGAGTGAGAAGAGCGTTCGGATGGGTCATCAATTGGCCTCCGCCGCGGTCTTCGTAAGCGCGCGTCTGGTGAGAAGCATGATGACGAGAGCGATCGCTGTCAGCACCGAAGCGACCCAAACCGGCGCGAGCAGCCCCAGCCCGGTCGCGAGCCCGAGCGCACCAAGCACGGGCCCCGCTGCAGCTCCGATATTCAATGCTGCGGTTGCGTACGAACCGCCCATCGTTGGCGCACCCGATGCTGCATACAGCACACGCGTGATCAGAGTACTGCCGACGCCGAACGACAGGAATCCCTGAACGAGGACGAGGACGATAAGCGCAACGGGATGAGATGCGACCACTGCCAACACGATCCAGCCTGTCAGCAATAGCGGTCCGCCGACTGCGAGCACGAGGCCAGGTCGTTGATCTGATAGTCGTCCTGCGATCGTGACGCCAAGGAACGATCCGATGCCGAACATCACCAGCGCGACGGACACCCACGCTTCGGCCAAGCCCGCGGTCTCGGTCACGATGGGTGCCAGGAAGGTGAATGCCGCAAAGGTCCCTCCGTTGATCAGCGCTCCGAGTGCCATGGCCAGGATGAGCCGCGGCGTCGCCAACTGGCTGAGCTCGACACGGAGCCTTGGTGAGGTCGCGCTAGTCTCGCTCCGACCAACATTGTTCGTGACGCCACGAATGACTCCAACGGCCGCGGGAATACAGAGGATGGCGATCGCCCAGAACGTCGTTCGCCAGCCCAGCGCTGTGCCGAGCAGTGCCCCGGCGGGGACGCCCACGACGGTTGCGATCGTCGTGCCGGAGAGCAGGATCGACAGTGCACGCCCCTTCTGGTTCGCTGGCACGAGGGTAGTGGCCGTGCTCAGTGCTACGGCGAGGAATCCTGCGTTTGCGAGAGCGCTGAGCACCCGGGTGATGAGCAGGAGAGAGAACACTGGTGTCATCGCTCCGATGACGTGGCTTCCCGCGAACACGAGAAGGCAAACGATCAATGTGAGCCGCGGTGGCCAACGGCGAGCGAATGCCGCCATCACTGGCGCGCCGACGACCATACCGACTGCGAATGCGGAGGTCAGCAGGCCCGCAGTGCCGACCGAGACGTCAAGTTCGGTCGCGATCGCGGGGAGCAATCCCGCGAGCATGAATTCTGAAGTGCCCATGACGAAGACCGCCAGGGCAAGCATGTAAAGGGCAAAAGGCATCGAGTACTCCGAGGTGTGAGATCAAGAAATGGTTCTTCTTGTCACCACGGCCAGCGCCCCGGGTACGCCAGACATACGCCCACACAGATCGTGGGCGTCGTAACTAGTGGTTCAAGGGGCTGGCGGTGTGACCGACAACCCCTGACCTGTCTGATTCGGGACTCGACATGCCCCAAACTCTAACATGCCCTGAAAGCAGCCCAAACACAAAAAGAACCGGCCCTCCCGAAGGAGGGCCGGTCCGGTTGTGCCCGGGGGGGGACTTGAACCCCCACGTTCTTGCGAACACTGGCACCTGAAGCCAGCGCGTCTGCCAATTCCGCCACCCGGGCGGGCACTGGAACAATATAACACCCTTACATAGAGAAGTGCCAAATCGGCACGTCATGGGGCATAAAGGTGTTTCACGCTAGGTTGTGTCGGAATGCGCACCTATACTAACGGGGTTAAAGAAAGGAGGTGCATGCGGATGGGAGTCATGGATCGATTGGCAAAGCTGGACAGTTCGTTGCAGCGTGGCCTGGATAATTCGATGGCGGCGCTGTTTGGCGGCAAGGTGGTTCCGGCTGAGATCGAGGAGCTGCTGAAACAGGAGGCGCAGGACTCTGTTGTGGTGACTGACCATGATGAGTTTGTGGTGCCGAATGTGTTCGCGGTGGGTGTTTCTTCGAAGGATTTGGAGAACTTGTCGCAGGAGCGTGACCTGCCGGTGCACCTCGCGGAACAACTGACGCGGTATGTGCGCAACCAGGGTTGGTTCTTTGATGGGCCGGCGGTTGTGCGGATCGCGGAGGAGTCAGGGCTGCGTACGGGCCAGTTGCGGGTCAGTTCGTATATTGATCCGCAGCCGGAGGTCGCGAGTGGGTTTGATGCCATTGTGGCGGAGCCGACGAAGCGGTCGAAGGGTGGTAGGCACCGTCATGCGGCGAACCAGGATCAGGAGGATCACATGCATGAGCCAAATACGATGACGCCGGTGGAGGGTGGCGAAGCGACTGTGAGCTTGCTGTTGCAGGACGGGTCGTCGCGCACGTACCTGGTGCATGAGGGCTCGAATATTTTGGGCCGGTCGAATGATGCGGATTTCCGCCTGCCGGACACGGGTGTGTCGAGGCAACATGCGGAGATTACGTGGGATGGCCAGGTTGCGGTGTTGGTCGATTTGCAGTCGACGAACGGCACGACGGTCAATGATGAGCCGGTGGAGAACTGGATGCTTGCCGACGGCGACGTGATCACCCTGGGCCATTCCCACATTGAGGTGCGCATCGTGGAGCCGAGGGCATCGACCCCGGCGACGCCGGACCCGGAGGAGGGCGCGCCGCGCTACACGGATGCGGCGTCGCACCCGCAGACAGAATTTTTCCAGGCCTAACAAGCCCTGACCTGAAGGAGCTCCTTTGTTGGATTCCGCGGTGATCCTGAGCGCACGCTTTGGCCTGCTCGCACTGCTCTGGCTGTTCATTCTGCTGGTGTTGTGGGTGCAGCGGAAGAATGTGCGTGAGGTGGGTGGAGCTGGGCGTCGACAAGTGAAGCAGGCGGGGAAACCGCTGCAGTCGCGTGAGAAGGTCCGGCAGATTGCGGTCGTTGAGGGGCCGCTGCAGGGCTCTCACATGGAGATTGCGAGTGTGGAGCATGTGACGCTGGGCCGCTCGCCGGATAATGATTTCCAGCTTGGGGATGACTTTGCGTCCTCGCGGCACGCGCGACTGTTCCGCCGTGGCAGTGACTGGTTCATTGAGGACCTAGACTCCCGCAACGGCACCTTTGTGCAGGGTATGCGCATTGACCAGCCGGAGCGGGTGTCGGTGGGGACGAATATCAAGATGGGGCGCACGATTGTGAGGTTGATGCCATGACGCTGCGGTTGAATTATGTGGCGGCATCGGACAAGGGTCTGGTGCGTGGAAACAATGAGGATTCCGCCTACGCGGGCCCGCATCTGCTGCTGTTGGCGGACGGGATGGGTGGCCACGCGGCGGGCGAGGTTGCGTCGCAGTTGATGGTCAGCCACATGGAGCACCTCGACCGGGATCCGGAGGACGCTGACATGTTGGCGTTGCTCGGGGCGGCTGCGGATGATGCGAACGCGACGATTGAGCGTTCGGTGGCGCAGCACCCGGAGCAGGAGGGCATGGGCACGACGCTGACGGCGTTGATGTTCAACGGCGCGGAGTTCGGCCTCATTCACGTGGGCGATTCCCGCGGGTATTTGCTTCGCGACGGCCAGCTTCGCCAGATCACCGAGGACGATACGTTCGTGCAGTCCCTGGTCAACGAGGGGAAGCTGGACCCGGAGGACGTGTCGAGTCACCCGCAGAAGTCGTTGATTTTGAAGGCGTACACGGGCAACCCGGTGGAGCCGCACCTGGAGATGGTTCAGGTCCGCGCGGGGGATCGGGTGCTGTTGTGCTCGGATGGCTTGTCGGATCCGGTGACGGCGTCGACGATTGGGGAGGCGCTCGCGCAGGGCACCCCGTCGGTGGCGGCGCAACGGCTGATTGAGTTGGCGCTGCGTTCGGGTGGGCCGGACAACATCACGGTAGTCATCGCTGATGTGGTGGAGGTCAAAGACGGCGAGGAGCACCCCGACTTGCCGACGGCCCCCGCGATGGCGGGCGCGTTGGCGCCGGAGTTCGAGTCGACGCACCCGGACTCTTCCGCTTCGAGGGCGGCGGCATTGATGCGCAAGTCGGAGACGATTCCGCCGAACCATAATCGTGAGGGCGGCCGTGATGGGTCGCAGCCCGGCGCGGGTGACGCGTCGGCGGATGAGGAGGATGACCAGCGGTTTCGCCGCAAGGTGAATATTTGGCCGTGGGTGCTCTCCGCGTTGGTGATTGTGCTGATGTTGTCGCTGGCGGCGGTGTTGTGGACGAACGATAGGCTCAACGACCGCTATTTTTTAGGCACCGACGGCAACGACGGCCACTTCGCGATTGAGCGGGCCGTCGGGACGTCGTTGTTTTCGGAGCCGCGCCGCGAGGTGATTCAGCGGGCGTGCATTAATGAGCAGAACAAGTTGCAGATTGTGTCGTCGAACTCGGTGCCGCAGGACTGCGTGATCTTCGGTATCAATGACCTGCCGGAGAGCCAGCTGAACACGGTGGAGAACTTCAAGGGCGGCACGTATGACGATGTGCTGGGGATTCTGAACCGGTTGGCTGGTGAGGCGTTGCCGGTGTGCGTCGATAATGATGCGGCGAAGGACGCCCCGCAGGGCGCGTGCCGGGAGGTGAAGTAGCGATGTCTCGTGTGTTTCGGCGTGCGAAGGAGCTGTTCCTGCTGCTGTGCTCGGCGGGGTTGCTGCTGCTGATGCTGTTTGGCCTGGAGCTGAGCCAGGGCCGCACGATGTCGACGGAGATGTTCTACCTGGTCGGCGGGTTCGTGGGCGTCTATGCGATTGCCCACGTGGCGATTTCGCTGGCGGCGCCGCACGCGGACCAGTTGCTGCTGCCGCTGGTCTCGCTGCTCAACGCGATCGGCCTGGTGGTGATTTACCGCCTGGACCTGGCGGAACGCGCTGGCTACCCGCCGCTCGCGGAGCGGCAGGTGATGTGGTCGCTGGCTGGTGTGGTGCTGATGGTGTGCACACTTGTGATTGTGCGCGACCATAAGGCGCTGGCCCGCTACTCCTACCTGCTGGGCCTGCTTGGCCTGGTGCTATTGGCGTTGCCGCTGGTGTGGCCGCAGCCGCCTGGGTTCGCGGATGCGCGGATCTGGATCTGGCTGGGACCGTTCTCGATTCAGCCGGGTGAGTTTTCGAAGATCCTGCTGCTGGTGTTCTTCGCCCAGCTGTTGGCGCAGAAGCGCGCCCTGTTTACGGTGGCGGGCAAGACGCTGCTGGGGATGAGCTTCCCGCGCCTGCGCGACCTGGCGCCGATTTTGGCGGTGTGGGCGATCGCGATTGCGATCATGGCGGTGTCGAACGACTTCGGCCCGGCCCTCCTCCTCTTCGCCACGGTGCTGGGCATGGTGTACTTCGCCACGGGGCGTACGTCATGGCTGGTCATCGGTGCAGGCCTGGTGGCTGTTGGCGGGTACACGGTGTACCAGGTCAGTGAGAAGATCCAGGACCGCGTCGCCAACTTCATGGACCCGCTGGCCAACTTTGACACCACGGGCTACCAGCCGTCGCAGGCGCTGTTCGGCCTGTCCTGGGGTGGGCTGACGGGCACCGGGTTGGGCTATGGCCACCCAGAGATGGTGCCGGTGGCGCACTCGGACTACATCCTGGCGGCGATTGGTGAGGAGCTCGGGCTCGTGGGCGTGGCCAGCGTGCTGTGCCTGTTCGCCATCTTCATTACCCGCGGCTACTCGGCGGCGCTGCAGGTCAGTGACACGTTCGGCAAGTTGTTGGCCGCAGGCTTAGCGACGACCATCGCTATCCAAATCTTCGTGGTCGCCGGAGGGATCTCCGCGATGCTGCCCATGACGGGCCTGACCACGCCGTTTATGTCCGCTGGTGGCTCGTCGATCATGGCGAACTACGTGCTGCTGGCGCTGCTGCTGCGGATCTCGAACGCGGCGAACAAGCCAGCGGAGTTTGATGCTTCGGCGATGGGTGCCCAGGCACCGGAGGCGGTGAGCGCACGATGAACAAGTCTATTCGCTTAGGCGCGGGCATTGCCCTGCTGCTGATTGTGGCGCTGCTGGTGAACTTCACCGTGGTGCAGGGCTTCCGCGAGGAGAAGTACGCGCAGAGCCCACTGAACTCGCGCACCGTGGTGGAGCTGCGCCAGATCAACCGCGGCCAGATCAGCGCCGGCGGGCAGGTGCTGGCGGAGTCCCACCCGCTCGAGGACGGCTCCTACCAGCGCACGTACCCGAACATGCCGTGGTCCTTTGCGCCGGTGCTCGGCTACGTGTCAGACCAGTACGGCACCTCCCAGATCGAGGCCGGCTACAACGGGCAACTGACCGGGGCGGGCTCCGGCAAGTCCTCCCGCTTCCTGCGCACCGGCCTGGAGCAGGACGTGGTGGGCAACTCGGTTGAGTTGAGCATCGACCCGCACCTGCAGGCCCTGGCCTACGAGCAGCTTTCAAACCGCAACTACGAGGGCGCGATCGTGGCGCTACGCCCGTCGACCGGCCAGGTGCTGGCGATGGCGTCGACGCCCTCGTACGACCCGAACGCGATCTCCAACCCTGACACCGCCGAGGGCGCCTGGGCCGAGGTGAACAACAACCCCGGCAAGCCGCTGCTCAACCACGCGACGCAGGACCAGCTGCCGCCGGGGTCGATCTTCAAGATCGTCACCACCGTCGCCGGGCTGCGCAACGGCTACACGCCGGATTCCCCGCTGACGGGCGCGCCGTCCATCACCCTGCCGGGCACGACCGTGCCCCTGACCAACTACGCGGGCCAGGCCTGCGCCGGCGGCGGCCAGGTGCCGCTGCGCACCGCGTTCGCGCTGTCCTGCAACACGGCGTTCGTGCAGATGGGCATGGCCGTCGGCGCCGACGCGCTGCGTGAAGCCGCCCGCGGATTCGGCATCGGCGAGCAGTACGACCTCGGCATGCCCAACGCGACCGGCTCACTCGGCGACCTGCCCGGCGACGCCGAGCTTGGCCAGTCCGCGATCGGGCAGCGCGACGTAACCATGACCGCGCTGCAGGCCGCCGTCATGGCGGGCACCGTCGCCAACGAGGGCCGCCGCATGGCGCCGTACGTGGTCAACCGCGTCCTCAGCCCGGACCTGCGCGAAATCGAGACGGCGAAGCCCCGCCTGCTTTCCGACTCCATCACCCCCGAGGAAGCCAACACCATCAAGGACCTCATGTTCGGCTCCGAACGCGCCACCTGGGGCTACGACGGCAACGGCTTCGCCTCCAAAACCGGCACCGCCGAGCACGCCGAAGGCGCCGCACCGCATACCTGGTACGTCGCCTTCGACCCGGTGAAAGATGTGGCGGTGGGGGTCGTCGTCAAGAATGGTGGCGGCCTGGGCACCGGGGCGACCGGCGGGCAAGTCTCCGCACCACTCGGGCGCGCGGTGCTCTACGCGGCACCCGCAGCGCCAGCTGATGAGGAAGGAACCAACGCGCGATGAACTACGAAAACAAAGACGAACTCCAGAAGCTCATCGGGCCCGACTACCAGCTGCAATGGATCATCGGGCACGGCGGCATGTCCACCGTCTGGCTTGCCGACGACGTCCACCACGAACGCGAAGTAGCCCTCAAAGTACTGCGGCCCGAATTTACCGCCAACCAGGAGTTCCTCACCCGCTTCCGCAACGAGGCCAACTCGGCGGAGGGGATCAACTCCCCCAACGTGGTCGCCACCTACGACTACCGCGAGGTCAAGACCGACGGCGGGTTCCCCATGTGCTTCATCGCCATGGAATACATCCGCGGCGAATCCCTCGCCGACCTCATCGCGCGCGAAGGCCAACTCAAGGAAGACATGGCCCTTGACGTGCTGGAACAGGCCGCGCACGGCCTGGCCGTCATCCACCGCATGGGGCTGGTGCACCGCGACATCAAGCCCGGCAACCTCATGATCACCCAGAACGGGCAGATCAAGATTACGGACTTCGGCATCGCGAAGGCCGCGGCGGCCGTGCCGCTGACGCGCACCGGGATGGTCGTGGGCACCGCCCAGTACGTCTCCCCCGAGCAGGCGCAGGGTAAGAAGGTCACGGCGGCGTCCGACGTGTACTCGCTCGGCGTGGTCGGCTACGAGATGCTCGCCGGGAAACGCCCGTTCACCGGGGACTCCTCGGTCTCGGTGGCGCTGGCGCACGTCTCCGCCGAACCACCCGCGCTGCCGATTAGCGTGAGCGCCCCGGCGCGTGAACTCATCGAGATCGCCCTGCGCAAAACGCCAACCCAGCGCTTCCGGGACGGCAACGAGATGCAGCTGGCCGTCGAACAAGTCCGCCAGGGGATGCGCCCGACGCAGCCCGGCGGCGACACGGCCGTCATCGCCATCGAACCCTCCCCGACCGCGTCCACCCAGATGCTCGCCGACATGTCCCGGCCGACCACGGCCCGGCCCGCCGCCCGACTCTTATACCCATCTAGACGCGTATAAGCGACAAGCGCACCTATACTAACGGGGTCAAAGAAAGGTGGGGCATGGGGATGGGTGTCAGCGAGTGATCGGCAGAGGTGGACAGTTCGTCGACGGCAGGCCCCGGCGCGCGCGGCGATGCCTGTGCGCCCGGCGCCCGCTGACGTTGCTGCTCCTGGGAAACGGCGCGGGACAGCCGGCTACTGGGTCGGCATCGTGCTCGGCGTGATCACCCTCGCCGTCATCGGTGGCGTGGCCTGGGCATTCAACAACGGCACCCTCGCCGGCAGCACCCCGAGCAGCACCGCCCCACGCCAAAGCGTGGTCACCCAAACCACCACCGTGGAAACCGAACCGACCTACGAGGAACCCGTCGAGGAGCCGACCACGCACGCCCCCGACACGCCCACTGAACACAGCAGGCACACCAAGCCCAGTAGGCACAGCAGCGCCCCGGCCACGCTCACCATCGAGGACGAAACGCCAACGCAGCCAACCCACACCCGCTCTTCGGTGCCGGAGCAGCGGCCGACGGAGGGGACGTCGATACATAATGAGGCGCCCACGACGCAGGCACCCAGCCCCGAACCGGGCGGTGGGGAAATCGGCAACGGTGGACTAGACTTGCAAAATCTGCCAAACATCCTCGGAGGAAATGCGTAAATGACAACGATCGCTAACCGATACGAACTCGGCGCCGTCATCGGCACCGGGGGCATGAGCGACGTCTACGCAGCCACCGATACCGTGCTTGGCCGCGACGTCGCCGTCAAAATGCTCAAAATCGACATGGCGCGCGACGAAAATTTCCGCGAACGCTTCCGCAAAGAAGCCCAAAACTCGGCGCGGCTCAACCACACCAATATCGTCGCCGTCTACGACACCGGCACCGAAGAAGTCTCAGGTGTCGACGTCCCCTTCATCGTCATGGAACGCGTCACCGGGCAAAACCTGCGGGACCTCGTACGCGCCGAAGGGCCCTTAAGCCCCCAAAAAGCGGCCGCGTTCCTGCTGCCCGTCACCCACGCGCTCCAAGCCAGCCACGACGCCGGCATCATCCACCGCGACATCAAACCAGCCAACATCATGATCACCAACACCGGCGAGGTGAAAGTGATGGACTTCGGCATCGCCCGCGCGCTGGATGACTCCACCTCGGCCATGACGCAAACCTCCGCCGTCATCGGCACCGCGCAATACCTCTCCCCCGAGCAGGCCCGCGGCAAAGCTGCCGACGCCCGCTCCGACATCTATGCCCTCGGCTGCGTCATGTACGAAGCCATCACCGGCAAGCCGCCATTCGAAGGCGAATCGCCCTTCGCCGTGGCCTACCAGCACGTCCAAGAAGACCCCATCCCGCCGAGCGAACGCGTCCCCGCTGACCGCGAACTGACCCCCAACGAGGCCGTCAACCTGGACAGCGTCATCCTCACCGCGATGGCCAAGCACCCGGCGGACCGCTACCAAACCGCCACCGAAATGGGCGAAGACCTGGCACTCCTCAAGCGCGGCGCCGTGACCAACGCCGCCCGCAGCCACCTCGCCGCCCCCGAACCCGAACCCGTCGATGACGCCACCATGGTCTCCGAAACCGTCCAGGGCAACGCGCCGCGCCGCGAACACGACCGGGCCCCGCAACCCCACACAACCCACGACCACCCACAGGCAGGGACGCCGGCCACGCCGGGAGGATGAGTGGTGGCGGGGGCGGGCCCCTGCCTCTTAGACAAATGAGGTGGTGAAAAAGAGACAGCAGCCGACCCGTCGGGCAGCTGCGGGAGAAAGCGGGCGCCGGAGCGGGCGGCGCTGGGGCTGGTGCTGAGGCGGCCGGGCGCTGCGCCGCCCACCGCCGCGAACACGAAACCACAACCCCAACCTGGATGAAGTGGCTTGCAATCGGCCTCGGCGCCGCCATCATCGGCGCCTCCGGCTGGCTCGCCTACTCCTACTTCTCCCCCAACAGCGGAGAGACCCACAAGTCCTCCCAGATGGTCATCATCCCGGACCTCGCCGACAAACCACGCGCAGAAGCCGTCGCCGAACTCGAAAACCTCGGCTTCCAGGTCGCCGTCTCCGACGAGCCCAGCCCCGACATCAAGCGCGGCAACGTCATCGACACCAACCCGATCGCCGGGTCCGAACTCCAGCGCGGTACACTCGTCACCGTCACCGTCTCCTCGGGACGCGAGCTTACCGACGTCCCCGACGTCACCAACATGGACGCCCAAGAAGCCGCAAAGGTCCTCGAAGATGCCGACCTGGAACTGAATGCGGAGCTGCGTCGAGAAGCCAGCGAAGACGTGCCGAAGGGCGAGATCATCAGCCAGCACCCCGCAGCCGGCACCCAGATCTCCAAGGGATCCAAGGTGACCGTCACGGTGTCCGACGGCCCCGAAATGGTCCAGGTACCGTCGCTGTCCGGCGTCAACGTCAACCAAGCGTCCGCCACCCTCGGCTCCATGGGGCTCCAAGTCACCGTGAACAAGGTCGACTCCGAACGCCCAGACGGCGAAGTCATCGCAGTCGCCGGCGAAAACACCGAGGTAGCCAAGGGCACCACCGTCGAAGTGCGCGTCTCCAACGGCATGCTCATGACCATGCCGAACATCACCCGCATGAAACCCGCCGACGCCGACAAAGCGCTACGCGACGCCGGCTGGAGCGGACGCCTCGTCGAAGGTCCAACCGTCCCGACCGGCGCCCTCGTGGACAACGGCCTCATCGGACACCAAGAAGTCAACGCGGGCGACACCGTCCGACGCGACGCCGCCATCGGCTACAACCTCTGGCAGTTCACCGCCGAACGCCTGATAAGGTAAAAACCCTGATAGCTGGAAAAGCCACCGCACTTGCTTGTAAAGGACTGACATAATGCCAAAGGCAAAAATCACCAAGGACCACCGCCCCGTATCAACCCCAACTGGCGTGTCCCGCACCCCGGTCAAGATCAACACCGGCGGCACCCCGATCTGGTACAAGACCATCATGTATGGCCTGATGCTGCTCGGCCTCGGCTGGATTATCTTCTACTACATCGCCGGCGACCAGCTGACGTTCCTTGCGGAGCTCGGCCCGTGGAACTACGGCATCGGCTTCGCAGGCATGATCCTCGGCCTGCTCATGACCATGGGGTGGCGCTAGTCGCATCCCGGCGGATTTTTCGGCGGATTTTCGTAGATGGTAGTAACAGGATTGTAGTAATCCGGATTTTGGGAGCGCGGACATTTCGTTGGAGTGTTGAGGGCTGGAAGGTATTCCGATGCCCGCAAAGTTCCCCGACACCGTCCGCGAGTCCGCGGTCGACAAGTACTTCGAAGGCATGACCACCCCCGAGGTCTGCGACTGGGTAGCACACGTTACCGGCCGACGCCCCGCAGCAGGCTCGGTGAAAAACTGGATTACTGACAGACGCAACGGCTACATCCGATCTGATGGTCCCCCAACCGCGGAGGCGATCGCCAAAGCCGTCGCGCGCAGACTGACCTCCACGAAGTCACTGCGCCGGATCGCGGCGGAGTTCCAGGTGTCATTTCACTCGGTAGGCAGGTGGACGCGTGAATTATGGCCTGACGAAGAAGAACGCAACGACGCAGCGTCGATGACGTTCGATGCGGCATATCAAGCCACAATGAAACGCGTGAGTTATAACCGCAAAACCAAACGAGCCCGCAAACACCAACGAACCACCATCAACCGCAACACTGCGACACCGCCACGCCCGGTTGATGAGTGGTTGCCCGGGCCTGGCCCAATACCTGACTTGGATGCTTTGCCGGATGATCCGGAAGTGTTGAAAAAGATGCTGGCTGATGAACGTGACCGCCAAGCAGTCAAAGACGCGATTATTGAAGTACTCATGGGTGGTGAGACGCAGGGAAAAGTCACCGTCCGTGACGGTGTACTCACGACAGCGGCGAAGGCCGCCGTCGTTGTTGCCATCACGGACGCCCGCGGTGTCTCTATCAAGAAAGCGTGTCAGCTTGTTGGTATTGCCGAGTCAACGTTTTATCACCACCAGGGCAAGCATCAGCGTGTGCTGGCCCGGCGTAGTGCGCGTCGTGAGCAGTACAAACCGATGATCCTGCAAGCAGTTGCCGAGTCGAATCAAAGCTATGGGTATCGGCGTATCCATGCCTGGCTGAAAGCTCGAGGACATCGGGTATCGGAAAAGATCGTGCGTGAGTTAATGGGTGAACTTGCATGCAGGCCACCGGCGAAGCAGTCAACGAAGTACTCGTCCTACACCGGTGAGACCGCCCACAGTCCAGCAAACCTCCTGTTGGTCAAACCCCGCACCACTGCGTGTGCATGTCACGACACCGCACAGCAGCCAACGCCTGAAGTCATCGAGCTATCTGAGCACTTTCGCACCCACGCTGATGCCAAGGGATTAATCCATGATTTTCATGCTGATACACCGTGGGAAAAAATCGGTACCGATGTCACAGAAATCCACTGCCCAGACGGCAAACTCTATCTGTCTGCCGCTATTGACTTCTATGACGGAATGCCCATTGCGGTGACCATGTCGACATCACCGAATCATGATCTGGTCGCAGACATGATCGCGCGTATTGATGCGGTAAAACCTGACGGGGTGCAGCCAATTATCCATTCTGACCGGGGTGGACTCTACCGCAGCACTAAGTGGGTGAAGTTGATTACCGATCACACGCATAACCGCCTGGACTGTCCGAAGTGTCAGGAAGGCAAGTGGTGTCGGGCCAGGTGGCGCTACATCCCGTCACTATCCAGGAAGGGCACCAGTGGTGATAACGCGCGCACAGAAGGGTTCTTCGGCACGATGAAACAAGAACTACTCAAAGGCAGGGCGCATACGTCGCAGATGACAGTTGCGCAGATGCGCGAGTATATTGAGTCCTACATTGACTTCTATATCCATACAAGGTTGAAGTCGACACTTGGTGATGGTTATACGACCATCGCTGAGCATAGACAGGCACTGAGTGCATAACTACGAGACAAAGTCCCTCGTGATGCACTCCAACAAAACATCCGCAGCCCCAAGGGGGCCAAAACGGGGATTACTACAATCCTGTTACTACCATTTGCGTTTTGACGTGCGGTTTTGACGTGCGTTTTAACGGGCCGCGCGGCCCTTTGCGCTGGCCCGTTCCAGCTCGATTCGGGCGAGGATCTCGTCCATGCGGTGAAGCACATCCGTGAAGCCGTACCGCAGGACGGTGTATCCCTGGTTGGTTAGCTCGCGTTCGCGTTTGCGCTCTTGCAGGAGGCTGCGGCGGGGGTCGGAGGCGTGTTTGGCGTCGCCGTCGAGTTCGAGGATGACGGAGTCGTCGAAAAGGAAGTCGACGCGGTAGCGCTGCACCTGTGCCTGGAACTTCCAGCCGGTGACGCCGCGGAGGAGGAACTCGGCGCGGGCGAGGGACTCCATGGGGGAATCGGCGTTGTAGGCTGCGGCGCGGGCGGCGTCGCGGGCCACGCCGCAGTTGCGGACGCGGCCCATGCGCTCGATGTGTAGCAGGATGTCGCTGCGCTCCACGTGCGCGATGGACAGCAGCCAGTCCATGGCGATGAGGCCCTCCTGAAACCCGTGGTAGCGGGCGATATCGATCGCTGTGCGAATACGTGTGGAAAGGCGGATGCCGTATGCGGTGGTGACCTCGGCGGCGCTCAACGCGGAAGTGCGGTAGCGGACATCGGGCTCCACGAGGTGTTTCGCGGGGCCGCGGCGGCTGGGCGTCGTTACTTCTTGGATCTCTTCGGTGAGGCTGATGACCCACATGCCGTGGATGCGGGCGGCGGTCCTGCCTACGAGGCAGCCTTTGGTCATGGCGCGGGCGGTGGCATAAGCGCGCACGAGGTGCCGCTGCCAGGCATTGAGTTGTCCCCAGGTGCGCGACGGGATGCATTGCGTCCGGTTGAGGCGTCGGTACTCGGGGCTGTGCAGACGGTGACGGAGAGTGCGCGTGTCCACGATGGATGCGAAAAGTTCAGTGTTTTCCAACATGAGGTTTAGACGCACAGGAAAGCCGCCAGGTTCCCCACAGGTGTTCGGTAGCGGGGTGGCACGGGGGTGGATTGTTGAACAATCCTGACCGAGAAGGTGTACATATTAAAACAGGGCCAGAAAGGCCCTGACCTGCTATTTTACTATTGTCACCTTATGAAAGGTATAGTCATGCGGTTTATTCGTTCCATGACGGGCGTTGTAGCGGCCTTGGCATTAGCTGCCGGCACGCTGACCCCAGCCACGGCTCAGACGCTTGAGGAGTCGTACCCCGAAACCCCAGCGACCAATGATGCGCTGCCGATCATCCACACCTACAGGGGATCGGACCACTTGAAGGCGAACGTGCTCAACCCGCGCCCAGTGTGCAACTCCACTGAGGACTACCGCACCATCGTGTACAAGGTGAAGGACAACTTCCTGCCGGTCGGCACGATTTCGACGACCAACCTGACCAAGAACACCATCCCGCTGACGCAGGACCTGGCGCGCACGCAGACGATTTCGGCGTCGGTCAACGGGTCGAAGACTGAGACGATCAACATTGGTGGGTCGGGCTCGAAGGATGGGCTGCAGGGCAACATCGGCTACTCGCTGGCGAAGATGCTGGGCTGGTCGGTGTCCGGAAGCTTGAGCTGGAACGTCGGCCAGAAGATCGGGCCGTACGAGGTTCCGGCGGGCAACACGGGCGAAGCGACGTACGGCTTCCGCACCGTCACCATGACGGGCACGCAGCAGCGCTGCCGCCCGAACGGCACGTGGGCGACGCCGACGGCGTGGGTCGCGAACATGCCGATCAAGAACGAGGTTCGTGTGAAGAACTACTCCACACCTGCAGGTTCGTGGGCACCGAACCGCGGCGCGCAGGTCACTGACACGGTGGAGAACCCGAACCCGGCGTACAACGAGGATGTTCAGAAGATCACCGAGGGTGAGAATCTTGACGACGTCACCACCATCGACGACAACGACGAAGCCAATGTGACCAACGTCGAAATCGACGGCGAGACCGCAGCGGTCATCACCGATGAGGAGTCGGATGAGGCGACCTCGGAGGAGAACACTGAGGTCGAAGAGGTCGTCGATAATGCGGAGGCACCTGCGCTCGACCTGGTGCCATACTTCACGACGAGCTCCTGGAAAGCTTCCGGTTTTGCTGGGTCCGTGGCGCTGCGTGTGAAGAACGTGGGCACCGAGCGCTACTGGGCGGAATTCCCGGCGCTGACGTTCCGCGTTGAGGTGCGTACCGAGTCCGGCCCGAAGGGTGTGGACCGCCTGATCACCACGACTGGCGCGAACGGCTCGCACATCCGTGACCTCGGCTACAACGCCAAGAAGGGCGCGCGCATCTTCGAGGTGACGCTGTCCAACCCGGTCAACGCTGGTGACGACATGCTGCTCGGCGCGTTCAGCTTCGGCGACGGCAAGACCAAGGAAGGCCGCCTGCACAACTACATGACGGTCACCCAGACCAGCCGCCTGGCCGGTGACGTCTCCCAGTGGAACGACCAGAACGTCGACTCCCGCGACGTGACCGTGTCCGACTTCGGCCGCTGGCTGAAGGGCACCTTCTAGGGAGCATTTTGTGTAATTCGTAGTGCCAAGTTATCCACAGGTTGTGGATGGTTCTGTGGAGAGGACTGTTATCCACACCTGTGGATAACTCTGTGCACAACCTATTCGCACATCGAGCGCCTGGCGTAATGAGCTGCAATGATGCCCATTCGCCAGGCGTTTTTTCTTGTGAATCGCTGACATGTTCTAGCGATGTTCTAGAAATTACACGGTTGTGTTTATCCACAATGTGGACAAGTCTGTGGAGTTCTCCACCGGTGTACAAACTTGGGGATAACATGTGAAAAACTAGGCAACACCAATCACAAACGCCACAGCAGCCACAGCTGCTACGGCCGCAAGAGCGGACGCGAGCCACCTGACGCGCTTCTTCACCGACGTCACAGGCCAGCCCGCCAACAAGCCCACCACCAAACCGCCAAGGTGCCCCCACAGACTGATACCCGGGGACAGCACCGAGTAAGCAAGATTCGCGCCGACCAGGGCCAACGGCGCCCGGACGTTGACCTTCTGGCGCATCGACAACGCGAGCAACACGCCCATCAGCATGTAGAGGGCGCCGGACGCGCCGGCCGTGGGCACGTCGTAGTTCCACTCCAACACGGATGCCGACGACCCCAACACACCCGCCGCGTACAGCAACGAATACGGCCCAGTCCCCAGGCGGCGCTCCAGCTGCGGGCCCAACAACGCCAACGTGATCATGTTCACGGCCACGTGGGAGATATCCACATGCAGAAAACCCGCGAGGAGGGTGCGGAAGGTGGCGGAGGGGGCGTCGATAAATGGGCCGAAGAGCACCATGTTCTCGGCGAGGCTGGAGCCCCACACCACGTTGCTGATCGAATGCGACTGGAGCGCCGTAATCACGAAAACGCCCAGGCAGACGACGGTGATCAGCGCGGTTGCGGGCGCGCCGCGGAAGAGTGAGCGAACGAATTGCATACGGCTACGGTACGGGGCGGCCTGGGCGTATCGCGAAATATCCGGTGAGATGTGCCCGTATCTGATTTTTCGCATCTGGGCACATCTTTGTGGATATTTCAGGATAGGCGCTTGATATAGTCCGCCATTCCAGGGACCGTGAACTGCACAACACCGTGGTCAGGGGCAAAAATGAGACCCTTCTCAATCAGGTGCTTCCGGTTACTACTCAACGAATTCACCGAAACGTCAAGCGAATCCGCAATGTCCTTCGTGGGAACCTGCTTCGCAGAATGCGCAGCCATCGCCTGCAAATAGCGCTTCTCACCAGGCGTCGCACGCTCCCAACGGCTCGGGAAGAACCCGGCGTCAAGGGCCGCATTGCCTTCCGCCACGGCAAGTTGCGCATCACTTTCGGTAAACGGCGAAGCAGGAGCGACGTTCCAGATCGCCTTCCCATACTCCTGCAGGAAATAGGGGTAATTCAGAGCGGCGTCCACAAGATTCCGCAACGCTGCTGATGTAAACAGCACCCCTTGCCTGGTAGCCGGATCCTCAAGTGCGGCCGCCGCCGCGCTATCTGACAATGGACCAATCTTGCGGTACTCGAACAGACGCTCCGCGTACGACTGAGATTCCGCCAGCTTCTGAGGCAACGTAGGTAGGCCCGCCCCGAACACATAAAACGGCAAACCACGCTGGCCCGCCTGGTGCTGCACGGTAATCACCGCCGACATCAATTCCGCATCAAGGTCCTGCATCTCGTCAATAAAAAACGCAATCGCCTTCCCGTCCTTCTGCGCGGACTCTGCGACACTCAGCACAAGTTCCTCGAGATCCATCCCGATATCACCAGAGTCAGAAATACCCGCCTGAGCAGGTACCTCCAGCGCGACGTCAATACCACCGACATGCCAAGCAAACGAAGAAATCGCTGGAAGTGCGTCCTTGAAATGCTGCCACCGCTTACGCAACGACACCTTCCGCGCACTCAACGCCAGTTCACGGGCCAACCGCTTCCGGACCCGCTGCGCACCAGCACGATCAGCGCTTGCCTCAAGCTGCACCGTCAACCAATCTGCATTCTCGGCACGCGACGCGAGTTCATTCAGCAACACCGTTTTGCCCACCCCACGCAAACCACTCAGGATAACGCCGCGATTGTGCAATCCGCTGCGGGTCCTTGTGATGATCGCCTCGACAAGCTCGAGCTCCGCTTCGCGCCCTGTCAGCGCAGGTGGTCGCAGTCCCGCACCTGGCGAATACGGGTTCAGTGTTTGGTCCATGGGTTCACAATAATCGAAAATGTGTGAAATATCCGGCTAGATGTGCCCAGATGTCCCCGTATCTGATTTTTCGCATCTGGACACATCTTTATGGATATTTCAGGATAGACGGGTGTGCTGGGGCTGGGGGTTGGGGGCTGGGGCCGTGCTGCTTGCTGAAATCCGTTCCGGTCGAGGTGTTAAAGGAGTGCGACGCTGGTCGCCGGAAATCAGCCGGGGTGGGTGGAAATGTGCGACCTGCATCGCACGCTTTGAAGCGCACGCTACGAGCAGGTTTGAGGTACGCCGGGGCTGATTACAGGCCTGGTTGATCATGAATGGCGCTGTGGAGATAGCGCGCTGCTTGCTGAAATCCGTTCCGGTCGAGGTGTTCAAGGAGTGCGACGCTGGTCGCCGGAAATCGCCCGGGGTGGGTCGAAATGCGCGACCTGCATCGCACGCTTCGAAGCGCACGCTACGAGCAGATTTGAGGGCCGGAGGCGGCAGAGAGCCGGGGCAGCCGCCTACCAGGTCGGGCCGGGCAGGTGGGCGCGCCAGCCGAGAACCACGTTTATCAGGCAGCACAGGGCGAGGATGGTGCCGATGACGAACAGGGTGGTGAAGCCGACGACGGGCGCGGCGGCGCTGAAGACCATCGGGATGAAGAAGCCGGTGTAGGACACCGAGTAGTAGACGGCGGTCAGGCCGGCGAGTTCGTCGGCGTTGGCGATGCGTTGGACCTCTGAAAGTCCGGCTACCAGGGCCAGGCCGTAGCCGGCGCCCATGATGGCGGCGGCTGCAACGCCGATTGGCAGCGAGAGGGACCGGGACGCCTCGGCGGCGAGGATGCAGCCGACGGTGATGACGGCCATCGCGACGGCGGACGCGCGGGCGGACCTACTCGTATCGATGACACGGCCAAGCATCTGGACGCCGACGCCGCAGCCGAGGGTCACGACCGTCATGAAGCCGGAGAACGCGATGGGCATATCGTGCGCTGAGCTGGACAGCAGCTGCGGCAGCAGGGCGTACGCGGCGCCGGCGCACCCGAATACCCACGGCGCGACCGGCACGACGATGCGCACGAAGCGACGGTGCGCGGCGGATGGGATGTGCAGCATCTCGAGCATGTCGCGAACTCGCAGTTCAAGGAAGGTTTCCTTCACGGTGCCCCGGCGCGGCGGGCGGGTCTCCGGGGTGTCGAGCAGCCAGTAGGCGGTGCCGAGTGTGAGCAGGATGTGCAGCACGTACGCGGTGTGCGTGGGCCACGGGCCCCACTGCGCCAGCACGGAGGCGAGCGCAGCGCCGATCAGGAAGCCGACGGTCAGGCACATCGACGCCTTGCGCGGCCCCGACGCCGGGTCCCCGCCCGCTTTAATAATCAGCTCCGAGACCCACGTGGACCCCACCGCCATCACGATGCCCAGGGCGAGCCCGCACAGGATGCGGCCCGTCGCGATCACCAGTGGCTCGTTCGGGGCGATGGACAGCAGGAAGGACCCCACGAGCGAAAGTGGTGCGGCTGGGAGCATGGTGGGGCGTCGTCCAATGTGGTCGGACAGCGGACCGCTGATCAGCAGCGCCGGGATGATGCCCAGGACGTAAGCGGCGAGCAGCCCATTGACGGTGACCTGCGAAAAGTGCGAGGTTTCGCGGTACATCACGAGCAGCGGGGTGAATTCGTTGCCGCCCCACGCGACAGCAACCATGCTGCCTGCGACGGGGAACCATGCGCGCGGATGAAATTGTTGAGTCATAATCAGTTCTTCACGTTGTCCGATTGGTAGCACGAATATATTGCTCCTCGGATGAGGTATGACCAAATCGCGCCCCGCTAGGGGTCCAACTTTTCGACGACGGCTCCGCCCCTGCGCTATGAATCCAACCCGAGCAGCGTTTGTCCCGCCTCGGCGAGCCGGACTACTAGCGGCTTCGCGCTGAGCCGCTCGATGAACCCACGTCCTTCGAGGGAGTCCAGCGCTGGCCGTACGGTTTGCTTCGACCGCTCCTGGTAGTTCGCAATTTCGTCCCAACTTGCACCACTCCTTGGGCCGAGCAGGTGCACTTGCCCGAGCAGGAACAGCGTTTGCTGTTCGTAGTGAGTCAGGTCTTCCGGGTTGTCGTTCTTCCATGCTTTGTAGACCTCGGCGAGTCGGCGAAGCTCGTCGGATTTTTGAGTAAGGAAGACCAGACGTTCTTCCTGAGCATGCAACAGCGTTTGCACCATTGATTCAACAAAGAAGGTCCCCTCTCCTCTATTCATCGGGTGCTCAGCGTTGATAAACGCAGCGTAATATGCGCTCTTCTCCTTCATAATTCCGCTTGAGAGCGACAGTGCGGTTGGCGTCGAAAGCAGGTTACCTAAGCGCAGTGCCAGCAAGAATCTGCCGAAGCGTCCATTACCGTCGTAGAAAGGGTGCGTGTGTTCGAGCATGAAATGCTCAATAAACGCTAGGACAAGCTCGGGGCCGTCGTATAGGTCGTGAATCAGCAGCATGGTCCCTACGCGCTGGTTGATCTCGGCCTCGTCAGTGGCGCCGCGGTGGACGGGTTCTGCACTGCCATAGTCATAAATGCTGACGGGCGACTTTCTGAAGAGTTCACCGTCCAGCGTGTCGTCTTCGCCGATCTCGTCCCCTAGCAACGAGTCATACAGCTCGCGCACACTACGCAATGTGTTAGGAAGCTTCACAGGTTCGTCCGATTGGAAGAGCGCCATGTACGCGCTCGCCATCTCCTGAAACCGCTTCCTCGCTATCCCCGGCCCGCGGTTTCGACGTGCCGCTTCGAGTGCTTCGCTGATCTCATGCCTGGTTGAGTGAATGTTTTCAATTTGGTTGGATGCTTGGATCTCATCAATCAACAGCGAATAGACGTAGTGGTGGCGCGCTGCTCCTGGCAGATTAATCCACAATTCTGCGAGGGCAAGTTCATTGCGCCACACTTGCTCCATCTTCGTCGCGAGTTCCCTGGTGACCACGACAAACAGGTCGTGCTCCCCTACCGGGTAGGAGAAACGAAGCGTTGAAGGTAGCTGAAGGCGAGACCTGTGTTCATGGTCGACGGTTTTCGCGTCGTGCTGGTGAAACACGGTTTTCAATGGTCGGTATGCCACGTTGCCCCTCAATCTTCTGAAAATCTGGAAAAGCAGAACTTAGATGCCACTCGATACGCACCTATCTTATAGAAATCGCGGTTTTTAAAAGATAGCTCCGTGCACGAGCCGTTCTATCTTCTGTCCCGCGCGGTTGTTAGAATGACGCCATGATTACAGGCGCACTAAAGTCCCAGGTAGACCGCATTTGGGACGCTTTTTGGTCCGGCGGCATCTCCAACCCAATCACCGTCATCGAACAATTCACCTACCTGCTGTTCATGCGCCAACTCGACGAACGCCAAGCGGACGCGGAATTCCTCGCCAACACGCTGGGCGGCGAGCCCGATGACACCCAAATATTTTACGACGACACCCACGACCACCTGCGCTTTTCCAAGTTGTTGGCCGTCGACTCACCCGAGGCACGCTTCGCCGCCTTCCGTGAGGGGTTCGACTACATCAAGCAGCTCGGCGCCGCGCGTGACAGTGGGTTTGTCACCCACATGAAGGACGCGGCGTTCCTGATCCCGAACGCGGCGACGCTGACGGCGGTGGCGACGATGATCGCGAAGCTGGAGTTCTCGAATAAGGACATGACGGGCGACTTGTACGAGTACATGTTGTCCAAACTGGCCACCGCCGGCACGAACGGACAGTTCAGGACACCAAGCCACATCATCGAACTGATCGTGGCGCTGACCGAACCGAAGGTCACCGACCGGCTTATCGACCCGGCCTGCGGCACCGCACGTTTCCTCGCCGCCACCAGTGAGTACCTGCGCGACGACTTCAAGGACGCCACCAAACTGCAGCGCGAGCAGTACCTCGCCTGCGGCCTGACCGGATTCGATTTCGATTCCACCATGGTGCGCATCGCCGCGATGAACATGGTGATGCACGGCTTCGCGGACCCGAACATTTCCTACCTCGACTCCCTGCAGGAACTGGCGCCAGAGCGGCTTGAAGCATTCGATGTGCTGCTGGCGAACCCGCCGTTTGCGGGCTCGATTAATCAGGACATTTTGGATCCGGAGTTGGCGTCGATAAAGACGAAGAAAACAGAGCTACTGTTCATCGCAAGGTTTTTAACCTTGCTGAAACTCGGCGGCCGGGCGGCCGTCGTTGTGCCGGAGGGTGTGCTGTTCGGCTCGACGCGCGCGCACAAGACGCTGCGCAAAGAGCTTGTGGACAACCAGAAAATCGACGGCATCATCAAACTGCCGTCCGGCGCGTTTAAGCCGTACACCGGGGTGTCCACCGCCATCGTGTGTTTTACCCGCACCGACTCACCGGGCCAAAATGAGCACATCTGGTTCTACGACATCACCGCTGACGGCCGCTCCCTCGACGACAAGCGCAGCCCACTGCTCGCCGAGGAACTACTCGGCCCCTGGCCCAAGACTCCACTTGACGACGCCCAGCTGCGCCTGAACAATCTTCCCGACGTTGTGGCCCGCTTCCACAATCAAGCCGCCGAACGGGATCGCGCTCGCACCGAAGCGTCTTTCACCGTCCCCGTCGATGAGATCCGCGAGGCGGACTACGACCTGTCGATGAACCGGTACAAAGAAATCGTCTTCGAAACCGAAGAAACCCGCGACCCGCAGGATATTCTTGCCGACATCGACGCCCTCGACGCCGAAATCGCCGACGCCATGAGCACGCTCAAGGGGCTGATCTAGATGGGGTGGGAGATGGTGAAGCTGGGGCAGTTCATCGAAGAAACTCGGATTACGAACAAAGAGGACGAAGCTTTACCCGTTTACTCGGTAACAAAACACCATGGCTTCATGCCATCAAAAGAGTTCTTCAACAAGACAGTCCACTCAAAAGATCTAACTCGCTACAAGATCTGCAATACGAACGACTGGGCCTATTCGACAATTCACTTAGATGAAGGATCACTTGGCTTTGCTCCGGAAAGATGTCTTATCAGCCCGATGTATAAGACATTTACAGTAGATGAAACGGTGCTCAACAGGGAGTTTCTTTATTGCTTCCTCAAGTCACGAAACGCCCTCAAACAGTATTCGCTCATTGGGCAAGGAAGCGTCGAACGCCGCCGAAGCGTTAAATTTGATGAATTCGAACGCGTCAAAATCCCCCTACCACCCTTGGAAGAGCAGCAGCGCATCGCGAAGATTCTCAACTCTGTAGAAGATCAAGTGACAAATGTACACAGGCAAAAGTCCTTGGCTAGTACATTACAAGTTTCGTTTTTCGAAGCTTGCACTAACAGTAATTCAACGCTTAAGTCACTGGGAGATTCTGGCCTTCAAGTAATAACGGGCAAAAGCTTGACGGCAAAAGGTAACGATGCATCGCCAGATAGCTTCGTTATAAAAGTTAGTGCTGTTTCGAGTGGCATTTTTGACGCTTCAGAAATAAAGCCACTTCCTGCGAGTTATACGCCAAATCCAGATCATTTAATTCACGAGGGTGACTTGTTGTTTGCACGCGCCAGCGGTAGCCCCTCACTCCTTGGCGCTGTAGCCATCGCACCGGCCACAAAAAGGAACCTCTACCTGCCAGATAAAGTTTGGAAAATTTCTTGTCCAAACATTCCAAATGCAGTTCTTCACACCGCCTTACAAACGCAACGCTTTCGACGCCACGTCGAATCCAACGCTTCCGGAGCTTCTGGTGTCATGAATGTTCGCCGTACTACGTTGAGCGAATTCGAAATACCACAACTGAATGAAATTGAAGCTTTCGAGCTGAACAGTCAACTTCTACAGATAGACAATCTAGCGAGTTCGCTCACCAAGAAAGCGATGCTTTTGAACGAGCTCTACACTTCCCTCTCCTCTCGTGCGTTCGCGGGAGAGCTTTAGAGCTGACAGATAAAAGGACTAGTTGACGACCCCTTGGCAATCTACTCGAAACGGTTTCGAGTAGATTGTTTTGCGCTTTTCACGACTTGAAAGTTCGTTTCGAGTGTGTTTCGAGCTATACGCAAAATTACATTTGGACTATCTTCCACCCGGTCGCATCTCGGACAATGTTGTTATAGGTCTCTTTTATAAACCCCTCGGACCCATTCCGCGGGCGGACAATCCTCAAGGTTCCACTGTCCGCGGCATCGGAACTACCAGCGACTTTCCTGGTGGAAACCACATCGAGGTGTCCGCCGCGCGGACAGGCAACCACACCGGCTTTCCGCGGGGCGGACAGCAATTGCTAACGGTGTACGCAACTTCGGGTGTCGCAAAGGTCCGCGGGGCGGACAGTTCACTCGTTTCGAATGTCCGCGGGGCGGACAAGTTATCACTGGATTCCGCCGCGCGGACAGATCTTCATCGCTCACCCGGAAGCCGGGTCATGTTGTTGGTGGTTAGCGTGGTGGGACGGAGAGGGCGCAAATAAGAAAGTATTCGCTGCTTCCACTGTCCGCGGCACCATCGTGACCAGCGAGCTTCTTGACGGCAACCAGTTGAGGTGTCCGCCGCGCGGACAGTCGGCAGCAGTGAACATGATGTGGATGACGGATGAAGGTATCCGTGGTGGGAGGGCCACCTATAAAAAGCTGCGACAGATTCCGCGGGGCGGACTGACATCCACCACTCACCCGGAAACCGAGGCGCGTTGTGAAAGGTAAACGTGATGGGACGGAGCCGGCGTTGATTAGAAAACCCGCCGCTGCTTCCACTGTCCGCGGCACGCCATCTACCAGCAACTTTCCCGGCGTGAACCCGTCAAGGTGTCCGCCGCACGGACAGGCAACCACACCGACTTTCCGCGGGGCGGACAGGTTGCCACCGGTGAATGTGGCTTCGGGGTTACGGCAGAGTTCCGCGCCGCGGACACTCTGCAAAACCTCGGCTTCCAAGTCGAACTGTCCGCGGGGCGGACAGTGGGATCGTATTCGGGTGTCCGCGGGGCGGACAGGTAGTCGCTGGATTCCGCGGCGCGGACAAATAATCACAGTTCACCTAAAAACTGGGTCATGAGTGTTAAAGGTAAGCGTGGTTGGTCGAAGGGGCGTCGATAAGAGCCCTCGTGCTTCCACTGTCCGCGGCACTGCCACTGCCAGCAACTTTCTCGGCGGTGAACTTATCAAGGTGTCCGCCGCGCGGACGAAATAGCCGCGAACATCCTGCAGCTCATGGGATGAGGAGGCGGCAACCCGACTGATAGTTTCGCAGGAGTTATGAAATCTCCGTGCTGCAAAACTATCCTATATGGTAATTTTTGAAGTATGGATGCCGCCGAATCGTTGGAGATCATCGGGGAGATCGCTTCCCAACAGTGGGGACTGTGCACGGCAAAACAAGCACGCGCAGAAGGAGTAACGCCCTTGACTCTCTCCCGACTAGAGACAAGGGGTGGACTCATCCGAGTTCGACATGGGGTTTATGCGACCGTCGGCACCATGATGAGTCCAGCGTTAGACGTCAAAGCACAATGGCTTGCACTCCGACCCGAGATGATGGCCGCTGACCGGGTCCACGACCCTACATTGGCGTCCGAATCCGTCATCTCCCACACCACCGCAGCTGAACTCTGGGGCATCGGTGACCTCTGGCCCGATGGAATCCACTTCACCGTCAACCGTCGACGCCAAAGTAGGCAACCAGAAGTCCAGTTTCATCGAAACAAACTCGACGACCACGAATGGACCCTGCACCCCGAACACAACCTCCCCATCACAACTGCAGCTCGCACCATCGTGGACCTCGCACTAGACGGACATGAACCCCAACATCTCCTTGATCTCATCGCAGATGCGAGCGAAAAGCAATTACTGCAAGAACCTGAGCTACTCAGCGCTTTTGCTGGAAACGAAACAGCTTTCGGCCTGCCAAAAGGTGATCAGGAGGGGCTACGTATGCTTTGGAAAGAATGCTTTCCACCTGTTCCCGCGGCAATCATGGAAGAGCAAATCCAAAGAGCTGTCGCCAAGGCGCTCGAGCCATTTGCTGAAGAGTTAAAGGCGCTCGTCGCAAAGATGCCACTTCAAACCGACTTTCACAGCAGCAATGTAGAAGAGGCACTCCAGAACATGCTCGCTGGCAGAGCAGCTACTGCCCATGCGCTCGAAGCAACACATAAACAATTAGCCGAAACGATCGTGCACAGTGAAGGTTTGAAGACCCTCTGGCTGTCCACCCCTCTTCCCCCATCCCACACAGCAAAACCTCAAGGAGAATCCTGTGCCACAACCTCAAAAACAAAGGGAGCGCCACGGTCAGATCGTTTCAGCACTGAAGAAGGAAGCAAGCCACGCCGGAAAGAAGCCAAACGACGTATATAACCAGTTTTTCCGTGAGGTGTTCCTTCATGAACTCATGCGCCTAAACGACGGTTGGGTGCTCAAAGGGGGCACCAACATTTACTGCCGAATACCAGGCGCCCGGCAGACAAAAGACCTCGACCTATTTCGGCAATATGCCCCTACCTCAGCCTTAAAAGCCGCTGACAGCCTCATCGCGACAATGAACAAGCACCGAGTAGGCCCTTATACATTTCAAGTGGAAAAGAGCAATGGCAAGGCGGAACGAATCGGCACGATAGACAGCAAACGCCTCAAAGTTACAGTCACTTACGGCTTAGGTAGCAGCAACCGCTTCATTGAGTTTTCCATCGACGTCAGTGGTGACCTTGAGGTCACTAGTGAAGTGGAATCAGTCACCGTAGCTTCAAGTTACGACGTCCAGACACCTTATCTTCCAGAACATTTCCAAGTCACGTCGTACCCCATCGCAAACCAGATCGCAGATAAAGTCTGCGCAATGTATGAGATACACGGCGACACACCTCCGGGCAAAGCGTCGACACGCTATCACGATCTCTACGACATTGCGCTATTAGCTTCAGAGCTTCCGCCAACAACACAGCTCAATGCTGCTGAACTCCGCGACGCTCTCAACTCACAGCAACAAATCCGAGGCGTTACTCTCCCAACAAATCTCAATATCCCTGATGCAACGTGGGCAGATCGGTACCCGAAAGCCGCAAAGAAATTTGGCAACGAAATACGAAAAGAATTCTTGATTCTAGATGAAGCCCTTCGGGTTGCTGCACTCCTCATTGACCCCGTTCTGAACAATGAACTCCATACGTTGACCACAACCTGGAACAGCGCAACACTTTCCTGGACACAATAGCCAGCGCCGGATATCCGCTTGAGGGTGTTCACTCTTCCTCAACCAACTGCACCAAACGCACATTGCCAAAGTGCAAAACCAAAGTGTGAAAGTGCAAAACTTTTTGCCCCCCTGGCTTGAACATATGGCGATGAAAACTAGACTTCAAGTAGTTGAACTTTTGGTATGGAGATGCCTATGCGTAAGACCTTAATCAGCCTCACCGGCCCCGCCTTCGTTGCTGCAGTGGCTTACGTCGACCCCGGCAACGTAGCCGCCAACATCAGCGCCGGCTCCCACTACGGCTACCTCCTGGTGTGGGTACTCGTCGTGGCCAACCTCATGGCCATGTTCATCCAGTACCACTCCGCCAAACTGGGCCTAGTCACCCACCGCTCCCTGCCGGAAATCATGGGCGAGCGTCTCTCCCGCCGCGCGCGCCTAGGCATGTGGGCCCAGGCCGAGCTCATCGCCGCGGCCACCGACCTCGCCGAAGTCATCGGCGGCGCCATTGCCCTGCAACTCCTCTTCAACCTCCCCCTGTTCGCGGGCGCGCTCATCATCGGCACGGTCTCCATCATTCTCCTCATCTTCCAGAAGAAGAACCAGTGGTTCGAGGGGCTTGTCATCGGCCTGCTCCTGGTCATCTGCATCGGCTTCCTTGCCGGCCTCGCCATCGCCCCGCCCGACCCCGCCGACGTGGCCGGCGGCCTCATCCCCCGCCTAGAGGGCAAGGACAGCATCCTGCTGGCCGCCTCCATGTTGGGCGCCACCGTCATGCCGCACGCCATTTACCTACACTCCTCCCTGACCAAGCAGCGCTACCCCGACCTGGAAATCCCCCACGTGCTGGCCGGCACCCGCGCGGACATCGCCGTGGCGCTGTCCATCGCCGGGCTCGTCAACGTGGGCCTGCTGGTCCTGGCGGGCTCGGCCCTCTACGGCGTGGACGGCACAGAGACCATCTCCGGGGCCCACACGGCGATTGCCAGCCACCTCGGCCCGCTGGCCGGCGTTCTCTTCGCCATCGGCCTGCTGGCCAGCGGCCTCGCCTCGACGTCAGTGGGCGCCTACGCCGGCTCCGAAATCATGGACGGCCTGCTTCACATCAAGGTCCCCCTACTAGTCCGCCGCCTGGTCACGCTCATCCCGGCGCTGGTCATCATCGGCTGCGGGGTCGACCCCACTATGGCACTGGTGGTCAGCCAGGCACTTCTTTCCCTGGGCATCCCCTTCGCCATCATCCCGCTTTTCCGCTATGCCGGCTCCCGGGACGTCATGGGTGAGTTCGCCGCGAAACCCTGGTCTATGGCCGTGGGCTGGACGCTTGCCGCGCTGGTCATCGCACTCAATCTCGCCCTCGTGCTCCTGCCGCTGCTCTAGGCCGCCTACAATCAGCAGCCATGATTGAAGTAGCAGCCGTCGTCATCCGCAACCCACAAGGCCACGTGCTTACCGTGCGCAAGAAGTCCTCCACCAAGTACCAACTGCCCGGCGGCAAGCCCGAGGCGGGCGAGGCGCTTGTCGACGCCGCCCTGCGCGAAGTTGCCGAAGAAGTAGGCCTCACCCTCGACGCCGAGAGCCTCAACAAACTCGGCACCTTCGACGCTCCCGCCGCCAACGAACCGGGCGAGGTCGTCGTCGGCACCATCTTCACCTACACCCGCACCGTCACCGCCGACGAACCCCATGCCGCCGCCGAAATCGGCGACACCGCCTGGGTCAACCCAGCAGCCCCCGACCGCGAGCTTGCACACCTGCTGCGCGACCGCGTCTTCCCCACGCTGGCCTAGCGCCAACTGTCAACACTTCGGCGTCATTGACCTCGAAACCATCAAGAGCTACCCTTTTGAACATGTTCACTGAACACGTTCACTCATCGCGCTCGGCCGCCAAAGCTGGCACCGTCAGCAAGGTCCTAGCCACCGCCTACGAACTCTTCCTCACTCAGGGCTACGCCACCACCAGCATCCGGACTATCGCATCCGAAGCTGGCGTTAGCGTGGGAACCGTCATGGGAGTCGGCGACAAACAAACGCTGCTCATCCGCACCATTGGCCAACACATTTCAGAACTCCACGATGACATCCGGGGACAATCCGATAGCCTTCTCGATGTCCTGAGACCTTTCCTCCAGATGTTTACCGGCCACGAAGAGCTCTCCCGCGCCTTTGGCGCAGCACTCATCCAACAAGGCAATCAAGGCGAAGCGCTCACCGCACTCAAAACGCTCCTGACCGATGAAATCACCCTGCGACTCGGCACCAGGCTCAGCAGCGCCGATGCGGCCGAGTACGCCGACCTGCTGTACAACGTCTACCTCGGCTTACTCATCGGCTGGGCCGCCGGAATCTACGACACCGAGCACCTCACATCCCAAGCCGCCTCATCGATCGAACGCCTCAACACCGCATTCGGAGTAACCCAATGATCCTAGAATCTTCCCCAGCCTGGCCCTCCCTTCTACTAGCAGCCATTCTGCTTGGCGACGCCGCCCTCTCCCTCAAACCAGTCCCCTTCATCGAAGCCTGCCTCAGCGGCGTCAAACTCCCCAAGGACTGGTGGTGGGCGCTCATTGTCATCAAGTGCCTCGCCGCCGTAGGACTCATTGCCGGCCTCTGGTTCCCCGGCGTAGGAATCACAGCCATGATTGGAGTCATCGCCTATTTCTGCGCGGCCGCAGCAGCCCATGTCCGCGCCCACTTCCTCGGTAGCGCATTCTGGATCAACTGCTTAGGCATGCTCGCATTCTCCATCGGAGTACTGATCCTGACGCTCGCACTGAATTAAGACACCAGTCAACCTTTCACGGCTTCCTGAAGGCAGATACATCATTGCACCTCTTGAATGATGACTTGATGCTTTCTACCCTAAAGGTATGCGCACGACGATAAACCTCCCGCCGAAACTCCTTGAAGAAACGAAGGTCCAAGCCAAAGCCAACAATGTCACTTTGAGCTCATACGTCGAAGAGGCGGTCCGCGCTGCCCTCAAGAAGGAAGCCCGCATCAGTACCGAAGACACCCCCGTTAACCTGCCCTCCTTCGATTGCGGCGGACCGGCTCTAGTTGATCTCAGCAACAAAGAAGCTGTGTGGGCGGTACTCGATGATCATTCCTGATGTCAACATTCTCGTTTATGCCTTCCACTCCGCTGCACCGCAACATAAACCCGCTCAACAATGGCTAAGTAGTGCTCTAAATCGGCATGAAACAATTGGACTCCTGGATGTTGTGGCAACGGGCTTGCACTGAGGAGGGCTTCCCACTATTCAAACTGCTAAACATGCAGGTCATCAAAGTGTGAAACTTCAAAAACCATACTGTTAAAGTGTAAAACTGTTGCTTGCTCCCAGACCAGTTATGTTTCACATGAAACGGAGTGTCGGGTTGTCACAAAGTTCCGCGGACGGCGGGGCGGACACCCCGGGCGGCCTCTGCCTACAGGTCGAACTGTCCGCGGGGCGCACAAGCTGTCGCGGGGTTCCGCCGCGCGGACAACCACGCTGACGAAGGCGGCGGCACCCGCGAAGCGATCACCTCCTGCCGCGAATCACGCGTAGCGACGCCCCGCTTCATCAACACCAGCGTCCAATTCACCGTACTGTTCCCACGAGGCTCCCGCTCCAGCGCAGAACACGATGCCCGGCTGGAAGACATAGGCTCCAATACCCGACTCTCCCCGACCGAGGAAGACCTACTCCTACTGGTCAACCTCCAAGCCTTGGGCAAGAACGTACCCCGGATCTACCAGGCACTCTCCGCGACAGGTAGCGGTATCACCGTGAACGTACTGGCAGCCAATACCGGACTTTCCACAGGCCAAGTGCGCTACGGACTCGCGCCACTGCTTCGCGAGGGCATCGTCACCATGGAAGGTGGCCAAGGCGACCGAGCAACGGTGTACAGGATTGTGCAATCGGTGAGTTAGTAAAACCGCATCATTTTCTTTATTAAGCCTTTCTGGGGAAATTTTTTCCCGTAATGAGCTTTTCTCACCTAAACTTACTTCCATGAGACTGCTTAGCTTTATTGCGGAGAATCACCGTAGCTTCCGTGATGAGTTTGCGCTGGAAATGACGCGCAGCTCCTGGCGCACCGCAGTTCCTCGTCAAGGTGAGAGTTGGGCCGATGCCGTTCTACCGGTTGCAGCCATCTTTGGACCCAACGCGTCAGGAAAGACGGCGGTACTCGACGCAATGCGCTATGCAATGGAGGCAATCCAATGCTCTGCAAGCAGATGGCTTGAATTTCAGAAAAATCGTCGATCTCCATTCAAGCTAGATGAGGACTCTGTACGTTCCCCCAGCTTCTTTGCACTCGATTTCACGTTAACCGGTGGCATTGGCGGCCCGGAGCTTGCGGCCCGAGAAATTCGATATCACTACGAATTCTCCATTTCCGCGAACCGCATTGAACACGAGCTGCTGCTTGGTTATTTCTCCTCCCGCCCAACACGACTTCTGGAAAGAGACGCCGAACAAGGCATAACCAGCTGGCATAAGTATCTGGGACCACGTATATCTCCAGCCCCGCGAGAACTTGTGCTCTCCCGTGGCTACGTTGCAGGTCACGACAAACTGCAGTCGTTTGTGGGAAGCATTATCGCTGGCGTCGATTTCTACGACATCAGCGACAGTGCCCGGCGGCAACGCCTCGACCGAATTGCGGCGGATATCGCCGATGAACGAATTCCGTTGAACGTACTCACCACACTCGCAGCAGTAGCGGATATCGGAATCACGCGAATTGATGTAGATGAACGAGAGTTACCCCCGGAAATACGCAAGATTCTCGAGCGATCTGCGGCACGGGGCCTGAAGGCGACCGGGAAAGCTCTATCAGGCCAAAGTCTGATCGACCACGACTTCGTAAACAGAACACTGCGGTTTTATCACCATGGCAACGAATCCGCCGACGCCGGCTTTCTCATGCGCGATGAATCATCCGGAACGTTGGCATGGCTCGCCATGGCCGTTCCCATCTTAGAAGCGCTCCGCGACGGCACAATTTTTTGCGTCGACGAGCTGGATACCAGCCTCCACCCCATTCTCGCCGAAGCAATCGTCGCACTGTTCCAAGATCAAGATACAAACCCACACGGGGCCCAACTGATCTTCACGTCACATGACGTAACCCTGCTCCAGCCGCAGTCTTCTGCGAACCTGACGAAAGAGCAAGTCTGGTTCACCGAAAAAGACAGCTCTGGTGCAAGTACGCTCTATAACTTGCAGGACTTCCGCGATTTGAAACCGGCATCAAATCTTGCAAAGCAATACCTGGAAGGCCGATTCGGCGCGCTACCGTATCTATTACCAGGTTTAATGCGAAGTGCTGTTGAAGAACTATCACCTACACGACGGGGGCAAGAAAATGGGGAACGTGGCAGCGCGTAAAGGTACACCCAGAAAGCCCAAGAGCAGGGCAAAGCGGAAGCTGAAAAGTCGGCTTCTGATTGTTGTAGAAGGCGACAAAGGAAAGTCTGAGCAAGTTTACTTCCAAAGGCTCGCACAAATTCTGCGTTCCAACGACGTGGCCACGGACATCAAGGTTGTACCTAGTAAGGGAGAACCCAAGCGAGTTCTTGATACATGCGAGAACCATCTGAAGTCCGACAACTTTGACCGCGCGTTCCTAGTCGTCGATTGTGACCAACACACCACCCTGGGTGATGTTCTTCAGCTCGCACAAAAGAGCAATATCTCAGTCGCAGTAACGAACCCTCAATTTGAGCAGTGGCTGTATTGGCACCTCTACGACGGCGGGAGCGACGCGAAGAAAATGACCGATGTACTGCAAAAGGAACGCTATCTCACAGGCCGCAATGCGAAAGAACTCGGGGTAACGTTCCCAGTCGAGAGATACCCTGAGGCAACGGCACGCGCAAAACGCCACTGGACCGAAATGCGCCCCAATGCACCAATGCAAAAGGGCCATGCCCGTCATCTTCAATCCCGTACCTTATAGAAGCGATGCAAAAGTAATGACTAACTAGAGGGCCACACAAACCTCCCCACGCACCCGTGGGGAACTTTTGTTCGTTGGTCATGTATCAGTAACGCAGCGGGCTGACCGCTGACCATGTTGCGCGAGGATCCCTCAAACCGCTTCCGTTCCACTGCACGAGTCCAGCGTCCCGGAGTGCTTGCAGAGCACGGCGGACGGGAGGGTTCGAGAGGTGAAGGGCGTTGGCCACTTGGCCCGTCGATAAGGGATGTGGGCTTGCCTGCAAGGCTGCAAGCACCTCTGTTGAGTAGCGCGGCAAGTCCGCACGAAGCGACTCGTCGAGGCGTTGCACTGCCTTCAATGTCAAGACAACACTGCCACTTGTCTGCCGGTACACTGGGTCTGCAAAACTCGCCTTTCGCATACCAGCGATCATTCGTCGAATCCCTTCCCCCAACTCCTGCCCAATCCGCAACTCAGCAGTCCCACGCGCAATCAACGGGTTTCTTGCAAACCTCGCAATTGCTTCGGGTTTCGACGGGTCCACCAAGCCAGGGAACCTGCCAGGGCTAGACACCTCAACCCGATCAGGATAGATCTCGAACCTGACGTGATCCCCAGCCATACTGTAAGACCTGTGGATCACCGCATTCACCAAACCCTCTAGCCACACATCCGGCGGGATCAAATCCTCCTCTTCAAAAAGCCCACTGCCCACAAGACGGCGCACTTTTGGAAGAATCTTGCTAATCGCAGTTCTGGCCTGCTGAATCTGTTCTGGCAGGGTGCCGTCGAAGCGTTCGTCGTAAAGAATTTGCTGACCATGACCCGGCAACCGATCTATGTCATTGAACTGGACCACACGAACATGAGCGTTTGGAAAGAACTCCTGCGGATGTTTTCCGAAAAGCAACAATGCTGCTGTCCGCGGGTTGCCGACCCTATCTACCAAGTTTCGCGCCCTCAACGCATCTTGGGCCGAGGCCGAACCAATCGCCTCCGCATACCGCTCGACCTGCGCCATATCGAGGTCTCCAGGCTCAGCACGTGGTGGAACAATTGCATCAAACTGCTGCTCCCCCTTCAAATACCGCAACTCTAAAATGCCGTCGGGGCCCAGCTGCTTCGTTTCATCCCCGATGCGCAGGAAGCACTCCCCCGAATTGGAATAATGTACACGCTCACTAGGCAAAATATGGAATAGGTATACAGAAGTGGCGTCATCAATGCGAAGGCTCTCGATCTCGACTCGAACCGTTGGATCGGTGTGATCAAACGCCGATTGTCGTAAGTCGTTGTCCTGCCGTGCGCTAGGCAACCCATCGAATTGTCGATCAGTGATACCGACAGCGATGACCCCGCCCTCGGCGTTGGCAAACGCGATAATCGCCTTCGCAAGATCCTTCGGTTTAATACGAAACGATTTCCGCTCAAACCACTGATCTTCGGGGCGCGTAAGTAACTCATCAACCTTTACCGCAGTATTCATGTGGATCACTCTACTCGAAACGATTTCGAGTAGGGTGATATACCCAGGTCAAAACATGTAAATCCGTTTCGAGCATGTTTCGAGTAGGTTTCGAGCCACAACGCAACGGTATAGAATAACGCGCAGGCGAACGAGCGCACCGGGAAGAAAGGCGATCAGGTGAGCATCACTCCACGTCCGTCCAACTTTGGCTTCGTTGGGCAAGCATGGCCCCAGCTCATTATTGAGTGTCGCAATGCGGAGGATGCCGCGCTGACCAACCCGCGCGCGTCGATGTTCCAATCCCGGTTCGTGTTAGAGCAGGTCATTGGGCATATCGCGGCGCTGAATGGGCTGGAGAAACAGTCCAACATCTTCGATACACTGACCAACCCGGACTTCTCGCGCCTGCTGTCGGAGACGATCCGTTCCAAGATGCACATCCTGCGCAAGGCCGGCAACACCGCGGTGCACAGCGAAGCGCACATCACCAGCGATGAGGCGCTGCAGGCGCTGAAGCACCTGTATGACGTGATGGTGTTCGCAACTACGCACTTCTCGGGGAAGACGATTCGGGGGATTGCGCCGTTTGACGTCGAGATCTTGAAGCAGGCACCGCGGCAGGCGGCGTTGAACCAGCGGCAGATGATGGCGCTGGCGGCGAAGGAGAAGTCCGCGAGGGAGCAGGCTGACCTGTACAAACTGCAGCTGGATGAGGCGCAGCAGCGGGAGCTGGAGCAGGCTGCGGGGTATGAGGAGGAGATCGCGAAGCTGCGGGAGCAGATCCGCAAGCAGCAGGAGAAGCTAACGCCGCCGGCGCCGCAGTTGGCGGTGGATGAGGCGCAGACGCGACGTGACATCATCACGCCGATGCTGGAGGATGCCGGGTTTGTCCGCGGCCGCACGCTCATCGAGGAATACCCGGTGGCGGGCATGAAGGTGGACTATGTGCTGCTGGATACACAGGGTGTGCCCATCGCCGTTGTGGAGGCGAAGAAGGCCAGCCGCAGCATTAACGACGGCCGCCAGCAGGCCGCGATCTACGCCGACGCCATCGGCAACGCGACGGGACGTGTACCGCTGATCTTCTACACCACCGGGTACGAGGTGCGCTTTTGGGACAGGGACGCCGACCTGCCGGGCGGTGCCGGCTACGAAACCCGCACTATTGAGTCCTACCCAACAGTGCGCGCGATGGAGGCGCTCATCGCCCGGCGCGACAAGCGCCAACCGCTCAGCGCGCACAGCGCCGCCATCACCGAGATCGCCGGCAGGCCCTACCAGCTGGAGATGATCCAGTCCGTGGCGGAGGCGTTCGGCAAGGGTAAGCGCCGCGCGCTGTTGGTCATGGCGACTGGTACGGGCAAGACGCGCGTCTCCATCGCCACCGTGTCCATGCTGTTGGAGGCCGGCTGGATCCGCAACGTGCTCTTCCTCGCCGACCGCAAAGCGCTGGTCACGCAGGCGCACGCGGCGTTCAACGAGCACCTCGCAGAGGCGGTGCCCGTCAACCTGACCACCAACCCCGCCGGCGAGGGCCAGGTGTACGTGAACACGTACCAGACCATGATCGGCATGATCGGCGAAGGCCAACGCTTCAACTCTTTCGACTTCGACCTCATCATTGTCGACGAGGCCCACCGATCCATCTACCAGCGCTATCGACGCATCTTCGACTACCTGGACGCCCTCGTCGTCGGGCTGACTGCCACCCCGCGCAGCAACCTCTCCCACGACACCTACACCTTCTTCGGCTGCGAGCCCGACACCCCGACCGGCTACTACAGCCTGAGCCACGCCATCGAGGAGGGCAACCTTGTGCCCTACGAGGTGTTCTCTGGCAGCACCGCCTTCATGCGCCGGGGCATCTCCTACGGCGAACTCACCCCCGAGCAGCAGCTGGAGTGGGAGAACGCCGAATGGGGTGTCGACGAACACGGCGACCCACTTTCCGCACCCCAGGAAGTCAACGCCGCCGAGATCAACGCGAAACTGCTCAACCGGGACACGATCCGGAAGGTGTTGCGCCAGGTCATCGGCAAGGGGTTGAAGGTCGACGGTGCGGACCGGCTGGGCAAGACCATCATCTTCGCCCGCAACCAAGCCCACGCCGACCTCATCGCCGACGAATACCGGGCCATCTTCCCCACCACCGCCACCCGCGCCGAGGTGATCACCCACGGCGTGTACAACGCGGAAGCACTCATCGCCGAGTTCAAGCAGCCCGACTCCGGCCTGGACATCGCCATCAGCGTGGACATGCTCGACACAGGTATAGACGTCCCCGAGGTGGTCAACCTGGTGTTCTTCAAGCCCGTCTACTCCCCCACCAAGTTCTGGCAGATGGTCGGCCGCGGGACCCGCCTGCGCCCCAACCTGTTCGGCCCCGGCGTCGATAAGACCTGTTTCTACATTTTCGATTACTGCGACAACGTGCGCCAATTCAGCGGCACCACCAACACCACGGAAGGCTCGCACCAGATCTCGCTGTCGCAGCGCAGCTTCACCACCCGCGCGCGCCTGCTGCTGACGGCCACGGATGAGGTGCGAGGGGACGTCGCAAAGCATCTTTCGGACGCCGTGCGCAGCGTGCCCCACCGCAGCATCCTCGTGCCCACCGAAGCACGCGCCTACCTCGAACGATTTAGCGACGCCGCCCCCTGGCTCACCGCCGACGCCGACACCCACCAACAAGCCGTGACCGCACTCGCGCCCCTGCCCTTCGCCGCGACCGGCGACAAAGAACAAGCCCGACGCTTCGACTACCTCATGTACCAGCTCGAACTCGGACTATTCGAAGAACGCGGCGACTGGGACGCGCTCGCGGAGAAAGTCTCGACCATCGCCGCGGCGCTACTGCAGAAAACCAACATTCCCACCGTTGCCAACAACGCGGCCCTTCTCGAAGCGCTCGCCGGCCCACAATGGTGGGACGGCGTAACCTACAAGGACCTCGAACTCGCCCGCAAAACAGTCCGCGGGCTCACCGTCTTCCTCGACAAAGCGCAACGCGCCGTGGTGATCACCGACATCGAAGACGAACTCGGCGAACTCGAACAAAGCACCCTCCAAGCCACCGGCGGCACCCAACGCGAAAGCTCCGTCGTCGAAGAAGAACTCCGCCGCGCACTCGAAGGCAACACCACCAGCCTGGCGCTGCGCAAACTCCGCAACGCGCAACAACTCAGCACACACGACCTCGACGAGCTACGCGAGCTGCTCCTCAACGCCCACGTCGACGGCGCCGCCGAACTCGCCGACACCCACCAAGCCAAACTCGGCCTCTTCCTGCGCGAACTCGTCGGAATGGACGCCTCCGCCGTTGAATCACACTTCAAGGAACTGCTGCACTCCACCGACCTGAACTCAGTACAACGCGCGTTCCTCAACACCGTGGTCAGTGAAGTGACCCGCAACGGCGTCGTCGAAGCGCACGAACTCACCCAACCGCCCTTCGACGAAAACGGCTCCATCATGGACATCTTCCACGAAAACGTCGGCGTTGTTTTGCAGCTGCGCGACAGCCTCGAGCAGCTCAACAACACCGCCCTGCCGAGCGCGGGGTAGCTTCGATAAAATCAGGCGCATGAGCAAATGGTCACAAATCCTTGGCATTGGCGCAGCGACACTGCTGATCGGCGGCGGCGTCGGCGCGGGTACCTACGCAGCCATCGACGAGCCCGACCCGGCGCACTACGCCATCGCCACCACCGCCGAGGCGCCACGCCTGCAACTGACCAACCCCGACGGCCTGCTCACCCCATCTGACCAGGCACAACTCGAGCAGAACCTGCAGCGCATCGACCACCCCGAAGTCGTGCGCACCATCCACATCCTCGCGTTCAACAACGCCGAAAACACGCGCGACAACATCAACGACACCATCGAGGAGTACTTCCGCGCCCACTACCCCGACGAAATCCTGGACAAACACGGCTTCCGCGACGGCACGCTCATCCTCGCCGTCGACATGGCGCACCGCCACCACGCCATCTTCGCCGCCGACGACGTCGCCGACGTCCTCGACCTCCACAGCGAATCATCGCGCGTCTCCTCAGTTATCGACGCCATGGTTCCCGGCCTACAAAGCAACAACGTCCCCGCCGCCCTGTTCGCCGGCGCGAGCCTGGCCATGGACACCGTCGGCCTGCAGCAGGAGCGTTACGAGTCCGCAGTCGACGACCGGATCGGGGGTGGCATCGGCGCCGGTGTGGGATCCGGCGTGTTGGCAGGCGTTGTTGGCGGCACAGGCGTCGCGCTACGCAACCGGCGCCGCCGATTGATCGAGCAGGCGCGGGCGGACTACTCGCTCGTGACCAAAGAATACGCCGACCTCGCCGGGCGCCTCGACGGCATCGACGTCCGCGCCAACTCCCTCACCAGCGCGTTTGCTGATGCGGAGCTGCGTCGTCAATGGGGCGACATCCGCGACCGCTTCCTCAAACTCCACGACACCGTCTCCGGCGCCGGCGGCATCAGCAGCATCCCCATCTCCGACGACGCCGCTGCCTACCGCGCCCGCAAACAACTCGCCGACGCCGCCGAAACCCTCACCCACACCAGCCACGCCGAAGACAACATCAACCGCCTCTTCAACATCGAACAAGGCGACACCACCGCCCGCCGCACCGACCTCGCCCGCCTCAGCAGGGACATCACCAAAGCACGCACCTCAATTAACGACGCCACCCTCCGCCAAGAACTCGTCTCCTTGGAGGAGCGCGTCCGGCAGCTGGATGCGGACCCCGCCAGCCCCACCTTCCTCGACGACTACCTCCACCTCCTCTCCGACTACCGCATCATCCTCGACGCCGTCAAAGACAAAGAGTTCAGCGACGTCAAAGACCGCCACAAACTCACCACCCCAGCCATCTACGACAAGGACTACTGGTACCCCACCTACATCCCATTCGTTGCGATGCAGTCCTGGCACAACACCAACGTCGCCGCCGCGAACTCGGCTGCTTCTTCCTCCTCTTCGGGTGTGAACACGACGTTCAGCTCGGGGTTCACGGCCGCTGGCGGGTCGGGGAGTTTCTAGGAGTTGGTCCTGCACCAAATTCCCTCACGCGCGCTCGACGACCTGGGCTTTTGCAGATTGGGCTGCTGAAAAGCTGGAATGTGGTGCAGGCCCCGGCCATAAAAACATCAGAACGCAGATTGATGCTACATTGACGTTGCAGACCTCCACCGCACATGCGGAATTTGGGGGTCTAGCTGTTTTCCAGGGCTATTGGCCGTATCTTCGGGGAGTTCCACCCCAGTCTCACCTCTCAACCAGTCCGGGACAGATCTTGAAATCTTGTAAATTTGAGGACTGTGGAATCCATCTGAGCAGGAGGAATCTGAGTGATAGCCTTATTCTCGTGCGAAAAATGAACATTAATTTCAGGGCCGAATGGAATAACGCGCAAGTCATTGCCGCTCTGCTCGTTGCTTTCGTGTTATTCCTTGCCATGGTGCACTGGGGGTTGGTGCTCTTCTGGGAAAAGCCCTGGCAGGAATCGCTTGCGACGATATTTTCATATCGAGGAGCGATACCTGCTGCCGCAGCTGCCGTACTTACGCTAGGTATCGCCACCAAGTCACTGTCGCAGAAATCAAATGCTGATGACCGCTCTGCGTACTACGAACGTGTTCAGTGGGCAATCGATATGACACTTGCAGAAAATCCCGCTCAGCAAAATGCAGTTTGGCATTTTTTGACCCCAATGCTGGAGTCAGGGTTGAAGTCTTCAGAAGATATCGGGTTTACTCGGGCAATTCTTGAATACGACAATAAATTTAACCCGACGAATTCAACCTTTTCGCCGGGTACTACTTCGAAGAACTGGGTTTCAGACCTAGAGATTTTGTTACTATTATCCGTACTAGGTCATAACAGGGATAGGAAGGAGTCTGCTGATGACTAATCAGGCAATGGCAGAGCGGAAGTATCCACTGACCGAGTCCCATAAACGAATGATCGAGCAGTTGCCAATGACACAGGCGAAAGCTAGCCGTGATTTGCAAGAGTATGCCAAGAAACTCGAAGCACGTCAGAACCGGCCCTTATGGCAGCGGATTCTAGGCATTTATCCGATATAGATGGTGTTGCCCGGAGGGCTCCACACATAGGTTAAAAGACCGAGTGTGATCCATGCGACCATCAAACACAACCACAAGCAGCGGTTCTAAAACGTTTCACGGGGCTTCTCCTAGTATGAGTAGTGTTTCCTTGCAGGATAAATGCAAATATTTTTGCACACAATTGTTTGCTCTGCCCGAACATTTTCACTCCCGCTGGCTGACTAGCCGTCACCGAGCTAGGCTTTTACAACTTGGCCAACTCAAAGCGAGGGAATGTGGTGCAGGCACCTCTTCCCTGCGCACCAAATTCCTGGTTTTCCCTTAGTGTCAGGATGGTTGTGAACGTCAATCCATAGGAGGTTTTGTTCATGACCGACCCACAGTTGCCTGAGTTGGTGCCGTCAGCGTTGACGTCACCACCGACCGTTGCAACCCCGGTAAGGANTCCCTTAGTGTCAGGATGGTTGTGAACGTCAATCCATAGGAGGTTTTGTTCATGACCGACCCACAGTTGCCTGAGTTGGTGCCGTCAGCGTTGACGTCACCACCGACCGTTGCAACCCCGGTAAGGACCCACGGGGGCAAGACTAAAACATCACGCGAGGAAGTCAAAGAGATCCTAGCAATGCCACCGCGTGTGCTGGCAGCGGGGCAAGTACTCGATGAAGACACGTTGGCCTCACTTCAAGCAGTAGCAGTCGTGTTCTCCCCGTACCGCACTACTGGCTCTGGCAGGTGGTTTCATCCAGCACAGCAGCGACAAATGATCACGATTTATAACCGGTTGCCGTACGGCACGAAAGGCCCATGGTGCACCCGACAGGCAATCCAGTCTTGCGATATCAAGCGCTGGGCCCGCGCATTACAGTTATCAAAGTCCACCACTGATGGTTTAGATGGTATTCAACGAGCCAAACGCAGCGTTGATGAAGCATATCGGGGAAGGTATTCACCTGACTACATCCGTGAGATGGTCATTGAATATCAGCTGGTGCCGTATGGCCAGAAAGAAGCGTGGTTGATTGAACATGGACTTGCTGACCACACCGTGCGACGCTGGACAGCAATGGTTGCCGATGGTGATCTCACCACGCGTACTACACCAAGGAGGATTGGAACGTTGACGATGGATGAGTGCGTTGAAATCCAGCAGTTACGCAAGGAAGTCTCCGCGTTGATGCAGCAAAAGCGCAAGCTCGAACTCGATGCGAAGCGTCGGGAGGAAGCTATGCAGCGTGCCCTGGATAAGGCAACAGAAAGAGCAGAGCGGGCTGAATTAGCCACTGATGTGTTGGGAAAAGCTTTAGCGACCATGCCAGGGCAACATGGCGTGGACTCAAACGTGGCGGAAGAGTCCTCACTCAAGACCAACAACGCCTCTACGACCAAGGACAACACGCAGAAGAAACACTGATTGACCAGTTAGTTGACTGTGGCTATTCGAAAACTCACGCAATGCGCATCATCGGAGTCTCACGCAGCCGCGTGTTCTATCAAACGAAGCCACGCCCACGTGTTGCCGATCCAATTGCCTACGACAAACGACGGATCAACCGACTGTCCGATACCACTGTCGAGCGCATCTTGGAATTGTTAGACGCCAATCCACATTCCGGGGTGGACCAGGTATTTTACGCCGCGTTAAACAACGGGATTTACCTGGCAAGCCTGCGCAGTTTCTACCGAGTTGCCAAAAAACATGGACGATTGCTCTACCAACGACACAACACCAAAGCCAAGCAAGCTCAACGCAAACGAAACGCCTCCCCGCCACATGTACGCGCCACAGCACCTGGCCAGGTACTGTGCTGGGACATTACCTTCTTGCCTGGACAATACGTCGGACAAAACTTTGCATGCCACACGGTCATTGACCTGTACTCCCGCGCAATCGTTGGCTGCGTCGTAGCAGAACGCGAAAACAGCCACGTAGCAGCAGCAATGTTTGACGACATCCTGACTCGTTTTCCCCACGTGAAAACCGTGCACTCTGATAACGGCAGTGCGATGACAAGCAAACGCCTCGGCAAACTCTTCGCCAAACACGGTGTGGCCCGCTCATTTAACCGGCCTCACACCAGCAACGACAATCCGCATACCGAGTCGGTATTCCACACCATGAAAGGCAGGACCTACTACCCGAAAACGTTTGCCACACTCGGCCACGCCAAAAACTGGCTCAACGAATGGGTGCCGGTCTATAACGCCACTCCCCACAGTGGAATCAACTACTACCCACCACAAGCAATCCTCGACGGCACCTGGGACAAACTGCAACACCAACGCGAGGAGGGGATGCGAAACGCGCTACGCGAAGGCATCATCACTCAACTTCCGAACACCGCAGCTGGCACAGGCATTCCGGCAGAAGTCAGCATCATCCGCACCACTACCCAAACCGCCCCGCCCCCACAACCCATCACGATCTAACACCCAACCATGTTCACAACCACTTGACATAAAGCGTTNCCGCAGCTGGCACAGGCATTCCGGCAGAAGTCAGCATCATCCGCACCACTACCCAAACCGCCCCGCCCCCACAACCCATCACGATCTAACACCCAACCATGTTCACAACCACTTGACATAAAGCGTTTTCGCGGGGCGCTCGGCGTTTTCCCAGGTCGCGATTCGGCAAGATGGGAATGTGGTGCGCGTCCCGGGCACTTGAGTGCCAAAGGACGCAATTCCGAAAAGTAGCACCGACATAGTGCCTGGTCAGCAATGGGCTGGATGTTTAGGGGTGCGTCCTTTGGCACTCACGGCACTCGAGACCTAAGAACGCCAAAGGCCCCACCAAAAAGGCGGGGCCTAAGACAAAAAATAAAGCTACTCCACGGTGACGGAGTTGATCACAACGTCCTCGACGGGGCGGTCCATGCGGCCGGTCGGGACGTTGGCAAGCTCGTCGACGACCTTGCGGGAAGCCTCATCGGTGACCTCGCCGAAGATGGTGTGGCGGTTGTTCAGCCACGGCGTCTCGGCGACGGTGATGAAGAACTGGGAACCGTTGGTGCCTGGGCCGGCGTTTGCCATGGCCAGCAGGTATGGGCGGTCAAACTGGAGTTCTGGGTGGAACTCGTCGGCGAACTGGAAGCCTGGGCCGCCGGTGCCGGTGCCGGTTGGGTCGCCGCCCTGGATCATGAAGTCGGGGATGATGCGGTGGAAGATGGCGCCGTCGTAGAAGGGGCCTTCGGTGGTGCCGGAGGCGTTCTTGGTGGAGTAGTCGAGGGTGCCCTTCGCCAGGCCGGTGATGGTGTCAACGGTGTGTGGGGCGTGGTTGCCAAACAGGTCGACTTTGATGTCGCCGTGGTTGGTATGGAACGTCATTGTCTGCGTCTTTTGAGTCATGGTGTACAGCGTACACGACCCTCCACGCCCCTCGTCCGGTGTTAGCGCTGGGCGAGCACCGCGTCGCGTGCGGCAACCAGGTTGCGTAGCGACGGCACCACTTCCTCATACTTGCGCGTCTTCAGGCCGCAGTCGGGGTTGACCCAGAGGTGTTCGGCTGGGACGTGACGCAGTGCTGCTTGGAGCAGTTCGACGATTTCCTCGACGGAAGGGACGCGTGGTGAGTGGATGTCCCAGACGCCGGGGCCGATTTCGGAGTGGAAGGAGTCGTCGATGTCGGCAAGCAGTTCCATGCGAGAGCGGGCGGCTTCGATGGAGGTGACGTCGGCGTCGAGGCCGGCGACTGCGTCGATGATCTGGCCGAACTCTGAGTAGCAGAGGTGGGTGTGGATCTGGGTGGTCGGTGTGGCGTTCAAGGAGACGAGTCGGAAGGAGCGGACGGCCCAGTCGAGGTAGGACGGGCGATCCTTTGCTCGGAGTGGGAGGAGTTCGCGCAGGGCGGGCTCGTCGATTTGGATGATGCTGATGCCGGCTTCCTCGAGGTCGCGGACTTCGTCGGCGAGGGCGGCGCCGATTTGGTCGGCGGAGACGGACAGGGGGACGTCGTCGCGTTTGAAGGACCAGGCCAGGATGGTGACAGGGCCGGTGAGCATGCCCTTGACTGGCTTGTTGGAGAGGGATTGGGCGTAGGTGGCCCATTCGACGGTCATTGGGGCTGGTCGGGAGACGTCGCCGTAAACGATTGGTGGGCGGGTGCAGCGGGAGCCGTAGGACTGGACCCAGCCGTTTTCGGTGACGACGAAGCCGTCGAGGAGTTCGGCGAAGTACTGGACCATGTCGTTGCGTTCGGCTTCGCCGTGGACGAGGACGTCGATGCCGATTTCTTCTTGCAGTTCGATGACCTGCTTGATTTCTTGCTGCGTTGCGTCACGTTCTTTCCTCGCTGCCATCAGGGCAGCACCCACTGCCCTTCGGTCTGCAATCTCGGAAGCAAACGCACGAGCAGCAGCATCTCGCACGATCTCAGCAGCTGGTGAAGCTGCTTCCCGATACGGTTTTACGAATTCTTCAAATGCTGTAGTCCCCATTCCCACACCTTTCATCTGCTGATTCAATACCCCTGATCTTATGTGTTACAGCACATAAGATCAAGAGGGTTGGTCACGCTTCCACTGCTCCAACGCAGCCCTTGCAGCTCGAATCTCCTTCTGTTCTTGCTTGCTACTTGGCGCACGCAGTNCCCAGCCCAACGACCCCGCCGCCAAGTCCCTGGCTCTTAGACCCATCTAGTAGGCTATTCGAGCCACCTGCGGGCCGGCGCTCAGGGCGAGGGCTTCGGCGATCTTCTCGTCGGCGAAGGCGAGCCAGGTGGCGACGTCCACGGGCAGGTTGCGCTCGGCCTTGAGGGTGTGCGGCACGTGCTGCAGCGAGGTGGACGTGGTCACCGATGTGGCGCCGAGGGTGGTGAGGATTTCGGTGCGTTCGGCGAGGTCGGCGGCCCAGACGTTGCGGCCGTCGATAAGTCCGGCGACGAGGTGTGTCTCGGGCGCGACGTGGGTGCGGACCTGCTCGACGTAGTCAGGGGTGGCCTGCAGGGTCCACGGGGACAGGTCGACGTGGAGGGCTTCGGGCTTGAGTTCGCCGAGGACGGGCAGGGCGGCGTCGGCGGCGCCGTATGGGGTGGTCAGGTAGACGTTCGGGCGAGCGTCGGCGCCGAGGAGTGTCGACCATGCCTCACCCAGGTAGCGCGCGATATCGGTGTCCGGGGTGTCAACGTCAGCGACGACAATCGGCTCGGCGACCTGGACCCACTCCACACCGGCCTGGCGCAGCGCGGTGAAGACCTGGGCGTACGCGTCGACGAGGGCCGGGAGCAGGGACCATTCCACCGGCTTCGACAGCGCGAGCAGCGTGACTGGGCCGACGAGGTACGGGCGCACCTGGTGGCCGGCCTCGCGGGCCTCCTCCACGATGCGCACGATGCGCTCCGGCACCGGCGTAATCTCCTGACCGGCGGCAACCTCGGGCACGAGGTAGTGGTAGTTGGTGTCGAACCACTTCGTCATCTCCAGCGGCACGCGGGTGGCGGTGCCGCGGGCGAGCGCGAACTCCTCATCCAGGTCGGTGCCGCCGGCGACGAGGCCGACGGTCAGCGCGGTCTCCAGGACGTGGTCGTAGAGGGCGACGTCCGCCGGGATGGCGTAGGGCTCGGAGAGACCGAGGTCACGCAGGTGGTTGTACGTATCGATGCGCAGGGCGCGCGTCGTGGAGCGGAACGTGTCCGCGTCGATCTGCCCGGACCAGTAGGACTCCAGGGCGCGCTTCAGTTCGCGTTGCGCGCCGATCCTCGGGTAGCCCTCGATGGTCGTGGTGGGGAATGCTACGGTGCTCACAGGTTGAGTCCTTTCAATAGTTCACGTGTTACTGCTAAGTCGTTATGTGTGTAAACATGCAGGCCACCGGCGCCGGCCTGCAGAATCGTGCGCGCTAATGCAACGGTGAGTCGCATGCCAATCTGGTGCTCTTCCTCCGGTGTCCGCGCCGCTTCAAGCTGCTTGATGACGTCCACCGGGGGTGCCACACCGGACAACTCACCCATCCTGCGCACCCGGTTCACGCTGGTCATCGGCATGATGCCGGGGATCAGCGGGATGCGCACCCCGGCGAGCCGGGCACGCTCCGCGAAGCTGAGATAGTCCTGCGCGTCGAAGAACAGCTGCGTGATGGCGAAGTCGGCACCGAGGCGCTGCTTCGCCAGCAACACGTCCAGGTCTTGGTCGTCGCTGGTGCTCTCCGCGTGTCCCCGCGGGTAGCAGGCCACCGACAGCGCGAGCTTGCCCGCCGCGAGGCGGTAGGCCTGGGCGTCGGCAACGTCCTGGATCAGGTTGAGCAGGTCCGTTGCGTGCTGCAGGTGTGTGTCCGGCAGGCGGTCGAGTCCGGCCGGGATGTCGCCGCGAAGGGCGAGGAATCCGCGGACGCCGGCGTCGATAAGCTGGGTGATCCACTGCCGCAGCTCGTCGGGCGTGCCGGCGGTGCAGGCGAGGTGCGCGATGGGGCGCATGCTCGTGGTCTGCGCGATGCGCTCGATGAGGCGGGCAGTGCCTTCCAGCCAGTCGCTGCGGTGCGAGCTGGTGACCGACACGTAGTCGGGCTGGTAGGCGGCGAGCCCTTGGATGAGGGCGTCGAGCTTGGCGGAGTCGGCGCTGTGACGCGGTGGGATCACCTCGAAGCTGAGTGCCGTGCGTGCCCGCTGCGGGCGTGGTGCGAGCTCCTCCTCGATGCCGTCCAACGGTGCCGACGCCGAGATCCGCGTTTCCAACGTTGCCTGCCGCACCTGACTCACCTGCCTTCTGTTGCTTCCTGTTGATGGGGTGCAATGAAATTTAAGACTGGCCGCAAGGGTGCACAACTACTTTTGCGTATCGCGATGTATTGCCACAGGTCAGCGACCTGCGAAATGTGAATAATATTTCCCAAAACTGAACCGCTTGGTCTACTTTGTGCGGACTGTGGGGGCACATGTCGGTGCAGCCCGCTAGGGTGGTTGGGAAAGAACACAACGAAGGAGCACACATGAACCTCACCACTGCACGACTCGCACTGCGCGGCATCAGCGGCGCCTGGAACTACTTCCGCGAACTCAACAGCAAGCAGCAGCGTGACGTCTACGAAGCACTCACCGAAGCCATCAAGGACGACAACATCGACGACCTCCACGACCTCGCCGACGTGCCACAGCTCGAGGGGATCTACGACGCCGCGCGCCAGCAGGCCGGCAAAGTCACCCGCGCCAGCCACGCGCGTAGCCGCTTCCCGTTAGTGGTTTGTTATCGCGGGATGCTGGGCCATTGGTTTTAACCCCAACCACTGAAGGTCGGGGATTTGTCACCAAAAGCGAAACCAAAAAACAAAGGTTCTTGTCTTTTAAACACATCGGGGGTTAAAAAAAAGCAGGCCCCGCCCCCGCGCTAACCGCCCCCCGCCGCGCCCTCCACGCCGCGACCGCCCCTGACCGCAAGGCCCGCCAGATCGCGCTGAAGAAGGAAGCGCGCAAGCGTGGGACCGGCTCGAAGGTCCTGTTCGCCTCCCTCGGTGCTTGCGCGCTCGCGGCCGGCGGCTGGGCGCTGTGGGAGTTCTACCTGCGCGAAAAACTCGAGGAGCGCAACCACGAGCCGAAGCACGCGCTGCGGGAAGACGCGACTGAAGGCACGGCCACGCTGGTGTATTCCACCGATTCCGCCGACGACCAGTTCAGCACCCTCGACGCCCTCGACGAGGACCAGCGCCGCGCTACGAAGTAGCTGCTAGGTAGTTGCTAGCTGGCGTCCACCCGCCACGCCAGCAACAGGTGGTTGACCAGGCGGGTCTTCACGTCTGGGAAAAGGTTGCGCAGATTCGCACTCATGGGGCGGGTCACCACGATGAGCTCGGCGGCGATCTCGGAGGGAGTCAGCGCTGGGTCCACCAGGCCGTGAGCGGCGGCGAGGTCCAGCAGCTCTTGGGCGTGCGCGAAGAACTCGTCGCGGCGCTGCCGCACCGTGGGCTCCAGGGCGTGCGGCGGCTCGTCCGCCAGGGCCGCCACCAGCATGCCGATACCCGAGTCGGCGCACGCCCAAATGAAAGCGCGCCACTGCTCCTCCGGGGCGCTGTCAAACTTGGCCAGCGTGTCCCCCAGCTTCGCGTCGAGCACGTCAATGAACTCGAGGGCGCACGCCTGGCGCAGGTCGGCGCGCGTCGGAAAGTGCCTGTACAGCGTGGCGATGCCCACCCCAGCGTGCTCCGCGATCTCGCCAAGCGTGACCTCCGAGTTCGGGCGGGTGCGGAAGTTCTCCACCGCCGCCCGGATCAGCTGTTCGCGCTTCTGTCTCGCATCGGCTCGCATGGTGCTTCCTTTCCGCTTGACATTAACTGATAGTCAATCCTACGCTTAGCACCATTCTGCAACGAAAATCAACCAAAGTAGGTGTTCAATGGACTGCATCCTACGAGCCGTCGACGTCGTCGTGCGCCCAGGGAACAACCCGGTCAACCTCGAGGTTGGCGAAGGGTTCACGCTGGTCACCTCGCCGCGCGAGTCCGGCGCGTCCACACTGAGTATGGCGCTCGCCGGCCGCTACGAACCACACAGCGGCACCATCGAGCTTTTCGACGAGCCCACCACCGCCCGCCAACGCTTCCCCGAGATTGCCCTGGCGGGCATCCCGCTCATCGACTCCGTCGAGCGTTCCGTACCCACCAAGGAAATCATCCGGGAGCAGATCTCCTGGGAGCTGCCGTTCTTCCGGCGCATCCCGCGTGACCTGCTCGGCCACGAACTTGTCGAACCCTGGCTGGAACCCCTCCAATTCGACCTGGACGAGGACAAACTCAAGCTCGGCATCGGCGACCTCAGCATCGTCGACCGGATGCGGCTGCGTGTACTACTCGCGCTCATCGCGCGACCGGACGCGCCGCTCATTATCGTCGACGACCCAGACCAGCTGCGTAACTTTGAGCTACGCCAAGAATTCATCGACAACTTGCGCGACGTCGCAGAACTCAAACCAGTGCTGGTCAACAGCGTGAACAAGGAGGAGCTATGATCGCAGGGCTGCACATCGGCAGCAACTTCCGAAAGTTCGGTCACGGCAAACTGCCGCCGCTGGCCATGATTGCCATCACGCTCATCCCGCTGCTCTTCGGCGGGCTGTTTGTCTGGTCCTACTACGACCCGCTGGGCAACCTGCACAAGATGCCCGTCGCCCTGGTCAACTCAGACGAGGGTGAGCACGGCCTGACCGTCGTGGAAGAGCTCATGGACGAGCAACCCATGGACTTCCGCCTGGTCAGCGCGGAGGAAGCCCAAAAGGGCGTTGCCGACGGCACCTATTACCTCGGCGTAGAGATCCCCAGCGACTTCTCCGAAGCCGCCGAATCCGTCAACTCCGACAACCCCCACCAGGCGAAACTCAACATCTCCCTTAATGAGACCAACGGGTTCATTCCCACCATGCTGGGCAACCAGGTGACCCTGATCATGAGCTCCGTCATCTCAGAGAGCGTGAGTAAAGAGGTGGTCAACCAGCTCTTCGTCGGCTTCAACACCATCCACGACGGCATGGTGAAAGCCGCCGACGGCGCGGGCAAACTCGATGACGGCGCGCACAAAGCCAAGGACGGTAGCGGCAAGCTGAAGGACGGCGCCGGCAAGCTCAACGGCGGCGTCGGGGAGCTTGACAACGGCATCAAGAAGCTCGCCGACGGCGCGCAGCAACTCGACTCCGGCATCGGCGAACTCCAGCAGGGCGCTAACACCCTCAACGAGAAGCTCGGCGAAGCCTCCCAAGGCGCCAACAAGCTTGCCGACGGCCTCTCCGCCCTCCAAGACGGCACCAACCAGCTGGGCGCCGGAGCAGCCGCCATCGCCGGCGGCGTAGGCAAGCTGACCTCCATCACGGACCAGCTCAACGTCGCCCAGAACACCTTCAACAGCATCAACGCCACCCTGGACCAGGCCATCCGCCAACTCGACGCCACCCCAGTCCCCGGCGCGGCCGACCTGGCCAATCAGGCCCGCGGCCTGAAAGCTCAGCTCAACGGCGACCAGTTCGTCGCCATGAACCCGCAGATGATCAACGACCTGACCAGGTTGCGCAACGGCGCCCAAGAACTGTCCACCCAGCTCAACGACCCCACCGCCAAGTACCGCTCCGGCATGGACCAAGCCGCAGCCGGTGCGCAGACACTGGCGCAGGGTCTGCGTATGCTGCAGGACGGCTCCGGCACGCTCGTAGTGGGCGTCGGCAAGCTGAAGGACGGCTCCTCCCGCCTCGTCGTGGGAGCGAACTCCGCAGCCGAAGGCACCTCCAAACTCGCGGGTGGCTCCAACCAGCTCGTCGTCGGCCTCAACGACCTGAACGACGGCCTCGTCACCCTCAGCGACGGCACCGGCGAACTCAGCCTCAAACTCAACGAAGGCGCCGACAAAGCCCCGACGTGGGAAGGCGACCGCCTCGAGAAAGCCACCGAGGCCGCCGGCAACCCCGTCGTGCACAACAACACCGGCGACGAACTCACCTTCTTCGGCAAGGGCCTCTCCCCCTTCTTCCTGTCCCTCTCCCTGTGGATCGGCGGGCTGGTGCTCTACATGATCCTCGCGCCGTTCTCGCGCCGCGTCATCGACTCCGGCACCAACCCCTTCCGCATGGTCGCCCACACCCTGCTACCGGCCCTCATCGTCGGCTTCGTGCAGGCCGTGCTGCTGTGGCTCGTGCAGGTCGTCGCGATCGGCGTCGAGCCGAAGCACCCACTCGGCCTGTTCGGCGTGCTGTGGTTCGGCTCCTGGGTGTTCATGTCGCTGATCCTCGCCATCAACATGGTCTTCGGCCCCGCCACCGGCAGACTGGTCACCATGGCGCTCATGTCCCTCCAGCTGGTGGCATCCAACGGCCTCTACCCGCCCGAAGTGCAGCCAGGGTTCATCCAGTGGGTCCACGACTGGGACCCGATGCGCTTTACCGTGGATATGATCCGCGTCGCCTTCTTCGGCAACCACGCCGAAGACCCGCGCCTGCTGCGCGCCATCGTGGTCCTCACACTGCTCGCAGTGGCCGCGTGGTTGATCAGCGCGTGGGGCATGTGGAAGCGCCGCATCCTCAACGACAAGGACATCCACCCAGAGCTGGCGTTGTAGGGGGTGTGTGGGCGCTGGGGCCTGGTCCCTGGCACCACATTCCTATATGCGGGTTCGGCAACCTGGGGAAACGCTGCGGCGCCTTTTCGGGAGATTCGGGAATTTGGTGTCTGGGCAGGGGATGCGCGCACCAAATTCCTGGATTTTGGCAGCCGGGTTTGGAAAAGCCCAGGTCGATGGGGGTCGGGGAGGGAATGTGGTGTCCCATCGGGAGATGCCAGTGCCAAAAGACGCAATTCTTGTTGGGGGAAGGGGTAAAAACCCAGCTCGTGAAGAGAGAGTTGCGTGCTTTGGCACTGAGGTGAGGGGGAGTGCACCAAATTCCTCCTCGTGGAGTTGACGACCTGGGGAAACGTCGCGTCGCCTTTTCGAGATTCGGGAATGTGGTGTCGTGATGCTTGGCCTGCGCACCAAATTCCCTCACTGGCCCTAGGTGGCAGGCTGGTTGTGGGCCAGAACCTGAAGGAGGTCCGCACCCATGTCCCCGCACGATATTCCCCCGCTGATCCCCAAGCCACCGGAGAAGGATTGGGCAGATTACAACACCGACCCCGACCCCGGCAGAACTCGTAAACGTCGGCGTGCAAGCCTGCCATCTGCACGCGATGTGCTGGCGTTGCCGACTGTCACCCTTGCACCCGGTGCCACGCTTTCCGATAGTGAGTTGGTCATGCCGGATGCTGTGGCAGTCGTGTTTATCCCCAACACTGAAGATCGCGGGATTGTCACCTATAGCGATACTCAGAAACAGCAGATGGTCAGGATCTATCACCAACTACCGTACGGGACGAAGCAGGTTTGGCTGGCCCGTCACGACATGGACGCATCACGAGTGATTCGGTGGATGAAGCGGTTTGATCTTGGCACGTTTACCCAGCAACAACGCGCCGCAGTCTATACCGGGGCAACTACCCCTGTACCGGTGGTGTTAGACGCTGAAGCAATCATCTCACTTGTCCACCAGTATGTGGCTGCCCCGCATGGGACAAAACAAGCCTTGCTGGATAAACACGGTATCTTGCAGTCAGCGATGCATGGCTGGATCGAGAAAGTCGCAAACGGCACGATTGCCCACTACACGCACACAAGAAAGGCAGAACCCTTGAACACCCCCAAGACCACCAACAACGACATGGTCACCATTACCCGCAAGGAATACAACGCACTACAACGAGAAAACGCCAAGCTGCGCAAAGAAAACAAGCTGTGGAAGGACACCAGTGATGTACTGGGAAAAGCTATAGCGTCTCTGCCAAAGAAGCATGGCGGGGACTCAAACGCGGCGGGAAAATCCTCACAGGCGAACAAACACAACGCTATGAGGCAGGCCTACAACAAGAAAACGAGCTAATCGAAGCACTCGTTGGTATCGGGCACTCAATGAGGAAAGCCTGCAATGTGTTAGGCGTGGCGCGCTCTAGACGGTATTACCAGGACAATCCCCGCCCGAAGAAGCAAGATCCGATCCCGCATCACAAACGCAACATCAAACGCTTAACCGATGCGCAAGTCAACGACATTTTGGCCTTGTTGGATGCCAATCCGTATTCGAGTGTGGATGATGTCTTCTACCACGCATTGAACAATGGGTGCTATATCGCCAGCTTGCGTAGCTTCTACCGGGTCGCCAAAGCACACGGCAAACTCTTATCACAACGCCACGGCACACGCAGAACACGCCCACGGCGTGCACGCGGCAACAACCAGCCCCCACATGTTGAAGCACACCGGCCAGGTCAAGTGCTGTGCTGGGATATCACCTACCTTCCAGGCAAGTACACCAACCAGTACTACGCCTGCCATACCGCAATCGATCTGTATTCCCGTGCTGTTGTTGGCGCAGTCGTTGCCCACCACGAAGATTCCCGCGTGGCACGACATATGTTTGAAGAAATCTTTGCCGCACACCCTGATGTCGACACGGTGCACTCCGATAACGGGGCAGCGATGACCAGTCGCAGCCTTGGCGAACTTTTTGATGCCCACCAGGTCAAACGCTCCTTCAGCAGGCCGTCGATCAGTAACGATAATCCGCATATGGAGTCGTTGTTTCACACCATGAAAGGTATGGCCTACTACCCGAGGGCTTTTGCCAGCATCAAGCACGCGGCGAGCTGGGTTGATGAGTTTACACACTTGTATAACCAACGGCCCCACAGAGGGATTAATGGCTACACACCGCAAAGCGTGCTAGACGGCACGTGGCAACAGATGGAGGCCAACCGGCGAAGTGCCGTCGAGCAAGCACTTGCCGATGGGCTAATTACCGCGATACCGAAAACACCGATTGGGTTGCCTGAGAAAGTCACGATTATCCGCACAACGAGTAAGACGGCGCCGACGCCGCGTGCATTGATGATGCATTGTTAACCATGAATCTGGCCCACAACCACTTGACACAGAGCGGCGCGTTTAGTGACCTGGGAAAACACGTGTGCGACCTTCGGAAAATCACGAATTTGGTGCGCTCCCCCTTCTGCAGGTGACTTCTACGACTGGTAGACTCGCAACATTGTTGATGCGTCAACACGCATTGCGATCTACCAATAACGAAGGAGCACACTATGTCTACATCCGCAAAGCTTGCATCCGTTGCCCTGCGCGTCCCGACGGGGCTTTTCATTTTGAACTCTGCCCTGGGCAAGTTCGGCCTCAACCGCGAGGCCGCCGAGGGCCTCCAAGGCATGGCTGCCACGGGCATCCCTGCGCTTGGCAAGTTGGATCCGGAGCAGTTCGGCAAGGGTCTCGCTGTCTCTGAGGCAGCGGTGGCCGGCGCGCTGCTCGCCCCCTTTGTGAGCAACCGTCTCGCCGGTGCGGCCCTTGGCTCGTTTGGCGCTGGCATGTTGACGATGTACTTCAACAACGACGCCATGACCGAGGACGACGGCATCCGTCCTTCCCACGATGGCCTTTCCCTGGCGAAGGATTCGTGGCTGGTTTCGATGGGTGCGGCGCTGATGGCGTTGCCGAAGAAGCGGAAGTAGCCGATTCCCTTTACTGCAAGAGAAAACCCGGCCCGCGCACCGTGTGGTGTGCGGGCCGGGTTTTGTTATGCCCTGACCTCAGCCTGAGACGGAGTCAACGTTAGTTGTTCTCCGCTGGCTTGTCCTCGGCAGGCTTTGCTTCCTCGGTGCCCTGATCATCCTTCTTGGAGGAACCGTCAATCAGGGTCTGGTTGCCGGTTGCCTTGCCCAGCTGGTAGGAGGACGTTGCTTCGTCCACACCACAGCTACGCAGGACAACGTCCATGATGATCAGGCCGGCGGTGATGGCACCGAGGGCGCCACCTGCGAGGCCGATCATCTGTGGGTTCGCTACCTGGAACGCACCCTGCAGGCCGGCTGCGCGCTCTGCGCGGTCGCGGTCGTAGATACCCAGGCCACGCTGGATGTCATCGTTAGCGCGCTTGATGGCTGCGTTGACCTCTGCGCGCAGGCTCTCGAGGCCCGGAACGTGGACCTGGGAGAGGATGCCCAGCGGGATCAACAGCAGCAGTGGCGACGCCATGCCGACCAGACCAGCGATGCACTTCGGGTCCTTGAAGTTCGCGTTCGAGGAACCCTTGGTTTCCTTCGTAACGGTGATATTTACCTCAACATCGACTGGAGCACCCTGAGCAGAGTTCGGGAAGATCGGCACGATGGTGAGGTTGCCATTCTTCTCCGGAGTGATGATCCACTTGCCGTCCTTGAACTCCTTCGTCGCCTTACCGCCGACAATGTCGAAGTCGACCTTGCTCAGGTCAAGCTTCACACCAGAGTCAGGGTTGAGCTCGATGGTGATGACGCCGGTCTTCTCGTTCTTCTTAATGATGAAGAGCTTGTTCGGGTCGGCAATGTTTGCACCCTCGGAGGTGGACCAGCCCTTTGGCAGCACGGAGATGGTGTACCGAGTCACCAGGTCACCGTTGGCGTTGTACTCCTCAACAACCACAGACTGGTTTGCAGCCTTGTCCGTCGGAGTGAAGACGGAGTTATCAGCGCTGATGTCGGTGAGAAGATCGCGGCCCTTGACGATGGCCAAGGTGTTGTCCTTGTCCTTCTTCTCGATGGTCAGGGTCTCACCAACAAGAGCGCCCTTCTGAACCTCATCGAACTTGCGGACCTTCGGTGCCGTGATGTTCAGCGTGTAACGGTTAACAACGTTGCCCTCTGGGTCGACTTCCTGCACGATGCCGGACTTGCCAGCCGAATCCTTCACAGGCTTTGCAACCCACTCAGAGATCTTGTTGCTCTTGCCGTCGACAGAACCGCTGTCCTGGACGTTAGTCGTGAAGTTCTCGGAACCACTGACCCACACCATGGTGTTCGGGTTGACCTGCAGCACGCGGAACTCGGACGATTCTGGGATCTCGAAGGTTCGGTTGCTCTTGTTCTCGCCAGCGCCGACGGTGAACTCGTAGTTCGCGTACACGCCACGATCGTCAGCGATCTGGAAGGTGAAGACCTTGCCGATTGCTGCCTCGAGCGGCACGAGCTGGAACTCGTTCGTCTCCTCGGAGTACTTGAAGTACTTCTTGAACTCGCTGGTGATGTCCTTACCATCTGCAAGGGTACCCTCGAGGACCTTGAAGACCTTATCGTTCTCGTAGCGGGCCAACTTCGCGGTGCTATCCGTCGTGATCACGCGCTTGATGACCTTGTTCAAGTCACGACCAGGCTTGAAGTTGATGGTGTAGCGCTCGAAGACGTAGCCGTCGTTCGTGCGGTTCTCGACGACAACGGTGCCTTCTGCCTCACGCTTCGGCTCCAGCTTCATGATGGAACCTTCTTCAGGCTTCGACTTCAGGAGCTCCTCGCCCTTGATGAGCTTGAGGTCGGTGCCCTGAATCGTCAGGTCGTTGTCAGTGGTGAACTCGTGGTTCAGCTCCTGGACGTGACCCGGCTCGACATCAACAACCCACTCGGTGATGACAAGGTCAACGTACCGCTTGCCGTCCTTGTTCTTCGGAGCCTTATCAACAATGATCTTCGGCTTCTTCGGGTTATCATTGTTCGGGTCGAGCAGGCTCTCGTCAGCGACGGTGGAACCCTCAGGAATATCCTCTACGTCGAGCCAACGCATCGTCTCCTGGATCTTGACCTGGCCCTTCGTGCCCGGCTTGAAGCGGAAGCGCAAATCGGTGGTGTCACCGTTGTCGTTGGTCTTCGTATTCTTCTCATCCTTGACGACCAAGTCCTCACCCTCAGTGATGGTGAGGTTGTTGTTCGTGGCGTTGCCAGCGTTAATCGTCATGTAGGAACGATCAACCGCCTCACGCTGCATCACGCGCTTCTCGAAGGTGTCTTGGTTGAGAGCAGGGTTAATCTGAATGTTCCAGATGTTGCTCAGCTCACCATTGTCGTCGTTCACCTGAACGACGACCTGGCTGCCCTGAAGGTTATTGGCAGCTGCGTCGGTCGGCTTCACGACCCACTTGCCATTCTCTTCAATGATCTTCGCGTAGTCTTCACCGCTGACAATCTTGATGGTGTAGTTGTCGCGGCGCTCGATCTCGACCTTGCCATCGTGGTTGATGAGAACGTCACGGATGTCCGGGCCAGCATTCACGTCCTTCTTGACGATGAACGTGAATTCGTAGGTGCGGCCGTCCTTGTCGGTGAAGGTGACCTTTGCTTCGCCTTCAGCGCCCTCATTCGGAACGATCTTCCAGTTGTCGCCGTCCTCGACGATCTCCTTGATGACCTTGTTCTCGTCGGAGGTGATCTCGAACTTGGTACCACCACGACGCTCAACGAAGCCCACGGAGGTGTTGAGGATCTCGCGGGTCACCTTGTAGGTGGAGTTGATGTTCTCAATGGTGATGATGTTCTGCTTCTCTTCACCATTCTTCGACGTGATCTTGACGATCACCTCACCGTGAACATCCTTGTCCTTCGGAGTGATGATGAGCTTGCCAGCACCATCGTCCTTCACGGTCGCGATGTCGCCACCCTCGAGAACCTCTACCTTGTCACCCTTGTCCAGCGTGATGATCTTGGTGCGATCAGAGCCACCCTGGTTGATGTTGTAGAAGTAGTTGTTCACGATCTTGTTGAGGTGCTCGACCTCACCAGTGCGATCATTGATCTGCAGCTCGTAGATGTACTCGTTGCCGTTCTCATCGGTAACGACGATCTCAACAACACCGGATCCCTTGAAGTCATCCTTCGGCTTGATGATCAGGTTGTTGTCCTTATCGCGATCCACGATCACAAGGTCCTCGCCCTTCGTGATGCGCCAGGAGTAGCCCTGCTTCTTCAGATCGCCCATGTCAAGGATCTTCTTTTCGTCCTTGTGACGGATGTCGATCGTGTTGTGGATCTCGTAGACTTCCTTCTCGATCCGGGTGTAGTACTCCTTGATGATCTCCTGAACGTTGACGTTCGTGGAAGTCGTCGTAACCGTAGACTGCTCAGTTGTCGTCTCGGTCACGTCGTCCGGGGTGACCTCAACCGTCGTTGGAACGGTCGTGTAGTGAGTCTCCGTCGTCGGGGTGACGTGCTCCTTGACCGTGGTCACGACTGGGCGCTCAGTAACGGTCGTCGTGTTGGTGACCGTCGAGCCTGGGACAACCGTCTCAACAATCGATGGCTCCGGCGTGATCGTTTCCGTGACCGTGACGTCCTTGCCGCTTTCACGCTTGGTCGTCGTCACTGTCGACGGCTCGTGAGTAATAGTGGTGGTCTTCGTCTCCGCCGGCTTGGTTACGGTCGTTACCTTCGTGGTCGGCGGGATTTGCTCCCAGCGGGTCTCGGTCGCCTCTGGGACCGTCACGACGGTAGTCACCGTGCTCTTCGGCAGCGTCACTGTCGTGTTCGTGTAGTGAGGCTCCTGCGGCTGTGGCGGCTTCGGCTTCTCCAGACCTGGCTGGTACGGCGTGATCAGACGCTGGGAAGTGTACTCACGCCTCCAGCTGAAGTTCAGGTTGTAGTTGTTCGGCATCAGAACAACGATGTACTCGCTCTTCTTGACGGAGCTACGAATCTTCTGCATCGCCTGCTCGTTGACGACGAGGTAGTAGTTCGGCCCCGGGTTTGCCCGATCAACGCGCTTGTAGCGAATCTCGAAACCAGTCAGCTGGGTGAACATCGCATCACCCATCAAGTTTGGACGAACCTCGTTGAGGTATGCAAGGTTGTTGGACACCAACGCCTGCATGTACATCATCTTGCGCTTAACGCCCTCGATGTTGCCCTTCTCCTGGTCCTCGAGAACGGCCTTCATCAGGTTGATGGCGCCCTTCTCAACATCCGGGTTGATACGGTTGCCAACGCCGTAGCGGCCGGACTGGCCGGTCAGCTTACGGAAGGAGTAACCCTTCGGGTTGTTCCACGGGTTATCGACGCCCCAGTCGATGCACCAGCCCGGGCCGTACTGGGTAGCCAGCAGACCGAGAGCGTTCTGGCCCTTCGGGATCTTCTCTTTCCAGATCTGCTGGCCTTCAAAGACCTTCTGCAGCTCCTCCTGGGAGAGCTGATCGTACTGGCTTGTAACAGCAATGTCTGCGCTTGCGTTCGGCGCAGCAACGTGCACGGTGCTAACGGCCATGACGCCTGTAATCAGGCCGGCCATGATTCGCTTCTTAAGATGTGCGTTTTGCAACGGCTCAATCCTTAAAAATCGTAGGAGATATTCGAAGCAGCCTGAAGACCATCTGAACACGGATCCACAAACTGACAGACATTTATTCAATCACAAAAATCTCCCTGAAAGTAGTCCACTACACCCCCACCACCACAAAAACACCACCACAACCCACAAAACCACACACCACAACCCCCAAAAACCCCCTGACCAGCAGCTTCACAAAACCTGTCAAAGTATGCAACAAAAACGTGATCTATCACACTCAAAACACCACTGCCACCAAACAGGGGGGACACGTGTCATCGTGCTCACCTCGATGAACGCCAAAAGGCCCCTTCCGAAAGTGGAAGGGGCCTTTTGCTAGGCGAAATTACTTCTCAGGCTTCGCCGGAGCATTTGCCTCAGTAGTAGGGACCGGGGTTGCGGTCCTGATTACGTCGTTCTTCTTCGAAGAACCGTAAATGAGGGTGTCGTTACCCGTTGCCTTACCAATCTGGTAGGACGAGGTCTTGTCGCCCTGGCCACAGGAGCGGAGCACAGCGTCCGCGATGAGCAGACCCACAGTAATCGTTCCGAGAGCACCGGCTGCGAGGCCGACCATCTCTGGGTTGGCTACGTTGAATGAGGCCTGGAGGCCCGCAGCGCGCTCTGCGCGGTCGCGGTCGTAGATGCCCAGGCCACGCTGGATGCGGTCGTTTGCCTCGCGGACAGCGGCGTTCAGCTTGCCCTGGACGCCTTCAAGGCCCGGAACGCGAACCTGGGACAGGATACCCAGCGGGATCAGGAGCAGCAGCGGCGAAGCGATGCCCACGAGGGATGCGATGCACTTGCCGTCGGAAGAAGTAGCCACATCCTTACTCGTGAGCTCGACATTGATTCGAACTCGCTTCTGCGGCTGACCGTTCACCTGAGGGATGAACGTGATGTGGGTCGTGCCCTTCTCGATGCCGCCCTTACCAGGCTTGATCGTGATGGACCCGTCCGGGTTCGGAACAACCATGTCCGGATCCACCGGCTTGCAGTTCGAACCAGAGCAAATCTCAATGTCGGTTGCGCCGCCGCCAGGGACGACAATCTTCCAGGAACCATCTGGGTTCGGGCTGACATCGTGGTTGCCTGGCTTGCCGATGATGTTGCCCTCGGACGTAGCCGGGACGTCGATCTCAATAATACGAACCGGGTTGCCAGCACCGTCAACCTCCTCGATGAGGACGCGACCAGACTTCTGTGGCAGAGGCTTCACGTTGAAGCTGCCTGGGTGGGTCGGGATCTCCTCGATGAGGTCCTTACCGCGAAGGACACGGAAGGTGTTGCCTTCGCCCGTGGTGATCTTGTCGGTCAGCTTCGGCTGGTAGACACGACGCTCCTCGACGAACTTCAGCACGCCACCGCTCTTGGTGATGGTGATGTTGTGCGTCTTCACAACCTTGCCGTTGTTCTTCTCAACGACAACAACCTTCTTGCCTTCGGTGTTCTCGTTGATGCGAAGCTCGAAGCGCTTGTCAGTGTCGTTGACGACGGTGACGTATTCCTGGCCCTCAACAACCTCGTACTTGTTGTTGTTGACAATGGTGACGTCGAAGGTGCCCTGCTCCGTGATCTTGTGCTCAACAACGGAGTTGTTGGAGGAGTCGGAGGCGCCACCGGTTCCCTTGGTGATATCCAAGATGAACTGCTTGTAGACCTTGCCGTCCTTGTCGGTGACGTCGAGGACGACCTTGCCCTCAGCGCCGTCCTTCGGCGTGACAGTCCACTCGTCACCGTTCTGAGTCAGCTCAACGAGGCCCTCACCTTCGACGACGGTGAGCTTGTCGCCAGGGTTGAGATCGGTGGTGAACTTGTCATCCGAGGTGATCTTGAATTCGGACTTGTTCGGCTTCGTCAGCTCAACATTGTAGGTGTAGCGGGAAACCGGCAGGCCGCGGGAGTTCTGGACCTCGAGGACGATCTTTCCGGAAACGCCTTCCTTGATCTTGATCTTGCCGCCGCCAGCTTCGTTGACGTCGCCGTCGATCAGGTCCTTACCAGACACCACGACGAGCTTCTGCGTGTCAGGCTGGGACAGCACAGGCGCAGGCTGCTCCGAGTTGTCTGGAACCGTGACGGCATCGAACTCGTGAACCTTAGCAGGCTTGACGTGGATCGTGTACTCGATCAGCGGATGGCCGCCCTTGGACTTCTCTACGACCTTGATGTCGCCGTCGAAGTCAGGGTTCGGCATCAGGTAGTACTTGTCAGGATTGTCCTGATCCTGAACCCAGCTGAAGTTATCTTCACCTTCTGGGAATACGAACTCGTTAGAGCTCAGACCCTTGGTCAGGATCGCCGTGTTGCGGTTCGAAATCGTGTAGTCGACTTCCTGTGTCGCAGGCTTCGCCTCTTGTGGCGTCACGATGATCGTGTAGACCGCGACCAGGTTGCCCTCGGCATCCTTGACATGCGCAACGATCAGGCCGTCTGCGCTTGGCTTCAGGGTCCACTCTCCGGTGCCCTCAAGCTGAGCTGGGTCGACGAGATCCTTACCGCGGACGATCTCGATCTTGTCGCCGTCCTGACCCTTGACCTTCACAGATCCGCCGACGGCAATGATTTCCGTCTCGGAATCAACGAGAACGTTGCGGCCGTCGCGAACCTCGAGGGTGAACGTGAAGGTTTCGCCCTTATCGTTCTTCGCGCGGACAATCACAGTGCCAGTCTGGCCGGGCTTCGCGGTCAGCACCCACTGGTCGCCCTTCTTCTCCAGGGACTGAACAATGTCCTTGCCCTTGAGGATCTCAGGCTCGCCGACGATGTTGTCTACCTCGATCTTGTACGAGGAGATGTTACCGATCACGCGGGACTGGTTGTACTTGTTCGGCTTGGTATCGATGTTGAACTCGTAGTTCTGCTCGTTACCGGTTGGCTTGCCGTCCTTGTCAACCTCGTAGACCTTGACCTTCACCTTGCCAGTGATGACGCCGACATTGACGTTCACGTTCAGGGTGTTGCCATCCTGGGTGGTGGTGATCAGGTCCTTGCCCTCGGTGACCTCGTACTTCCAGCCCTCTGGGATCGTGATGGACTGGTCAAGGCCAGTAACCCCGACGTTGAAGAAGTGGTTGTCCACGCGAACAGTCTTCTCGGTGGTCTTCTCGGAATCCTTGTTCACCACGTGGATGCGGTACTCGTGGCGGTTGCCGTCACCATCCTTGATGATGATGCGGACGTCGCCCTCACCCTGCTTCTTCGGGGTGATAACGAGGCGGTTGTTTTCCTTGGTGACCTCGACCAGGCCGTTGGAGTCGTCGACAAACTCGATGGTCCAGTTACCCAGGTTCTTCGGCTCAATAACTTTCGACTCGCTCGTGTTGGAGAAGTCGTAGAAGTAGTTGAACTGGGAGTAACGACGCTCAATCGTGGTCGTTTCGTGCTTCTCGGAAACGCGGGTGACGGTTGTGTCAACCACCTTCGTCTCCGTCTTCGGCGCGGCGGTGACCGTCTTCGTCTCGGTCTTCGGCGCGACATTCTTCGTCTCGGTGACGTAGACAGGCTCAGTAACGGTGACCTTGGGCTGGACCTTGTCGGTCTCAGTGATCGTCGGCTTCACTTTGGCAGTCTCAGTGACAGTTACTGGATCGCGCTTCTCCACGACAATGACGCGCGGATCTTCCGTGACGGTCTCAGTGGCGGTGGACGTTGGTCCGCCCTGCTCGAACTCGGTGACGGTAACAGCAGGCTTCTCAACCTCATGCGTCACGGTCTCCGTTTCCGGAGCGACCTCGACCGTCTTGTAGTGAACTTCCTGAAGCTGGTTGGTCTTCGTCACCGTCGGACGAACAGTTACCGTCTCCTGCTCAACACCACCATGCTTGTACACAGTGCTCGTGATGGTCGGACGACCTGTCTCGGTCACGGTGGAGGTAACACCAGCTTCACCAGGCACCGTCACGGTGGTGGTCACAGTGCCGCCGCCGTTGCCGCCACCTGGGCGTGGGTAGAAGCCGTCCAGGCCCGGCTGGGTCGGTGGGATCAGGCGCTGGAAGGTTGCCTCGCGGCCATCCTGGTAGATGTTGTAATCCTTCGGCAGCAGGATGGTGACGTACTCGCCAGCACGGACGGTGCTGGAGACGCGGCTGAACGCAGCCTCATCCTTGATCAGTGCGAAGTTCGGCTGGAACTCCTGGGTGCCGCCAAAGACAGCGCTGATGCGGAAACCGGTCCACTGGGTGAACTCCTGGTTGGTCACGCGAACACCGTTCTGGGTCTGGCCGTTCATGATGTAGGAACGCTGGCCATCCAGAACGCTCTTGTTGTTCGACAGCAGGGCCTGCAGCGCGACGTTCTTCTTCTTGACGTCCTCAAAGTTGCGCTCGTACCAGGATTTCAGCATCGACTTCGTCAGCGAGATCGCTGCCGTCTCGATGTCTGCGTTAATACCAAGGTCGCCGTTAAAGCCGTTGAAGCCGTACAGGCCGGACATGCCGTCCAGCTTGCGCAGCTCGTAGCCCTGGGTCTGCAGGTTTGGCTGCGGCTTCTCAAGGTCGATGCACCAGCCTGGGCCGAGTGGGGTGACCTGCATCCAGGTCTTCAGCATGGCCTGGTAATCATTCTGATTCGTGAGCATCTTGATCTGCTCAGTGTTAAAGCGCAGCGCCTCATCGTACTTATCGCTCGGCAGTGCGGAGTACGTACCCGTAATGCGATCGTCTGCGCTTGCGTCCGGGGCGACGACGACAGCGCCACCTGCAATCATTGCGCCTGAAATCAGGCCGGCCATGATTCGCTTCTTAAGATGTGCGTTTTGCAACGGCTCAATCCTTAAAAATCGTAGGAGATATTCGAAGCAGCCTGAAGACCATCTGAACACGGATCCACAAACTGACAGACATTTATTCAATCACAAAAATCTCCCTGAAAGTAGTCCACTACACCCCCACCACCACAAAAACACCACCACAACCCACAAAACCACACACCACAACCCCCAAAAACCCCCTGACCAGCAGCTTCACAAAACCTGTCAAAGTATGCAACAAAAACGTGATCTATCACACTCAAAACACCACTGCCACCAAACAGGGGGGACACATGTCAACGCATGAAGCACCACGCGAAAAAACCCTGGCCTCCGAACCGGAGACCAGGGTGAACCTGTGGAGCATAGGAGAATCGAACTCCTGACATCCTGCTTGCAAAGCAGGTGCTCTACCAACTGAGCTAATGCCCCTTTTGTTCCTGTGGGCCTAGCAAGAATCGAACTTGCGACCTCATCGTTATCAGCGATGCGCTCTAACCGACTGAGCTATAGGCCCTGGGAACGAGAAGTAAGATTACCTACCACTATAACCTTTGACAAATCGCCAGTACAAGCGGTGTTTTTATAGTGGTTATAGCGGTAGGTATCTCACGGCTATCGCGCCCTGTTGGACATCACCAGGGTGACGCCGCCGACCAGGTCCGCGATGGCGTTGTAGAGCAACGCCGTCAGCGGGGCCATCACCGCGATGAACACCACGCCGATGAGCCCGAAGAGGCCGGCCGCGGACATGACCAGGGTGGCGTCGATAACTTGGTCGCCGCCGACGCCACTGACCAGCGAGTTCAAGGAGTCAATGACCCCCGTCTGCGCGAGGCCGTAGTAGACGATGGCCGCGCCCAGCATCCAGGCGACGAAGCCGACGAGGGCGAGGATTGTCGCCACCTTAAACACGGAGGCGACACCCACGCGCCGCACCACTATCTTGCGGGCGGCCATGATTTACTCCCCATCCTTCGGCGAGGCGGAGATGGACGAGGAGGTCTGCTCCTTGGCTTCCTCAATCGTCTTCTCGCCCTTGGCAACCGCGGTTGCCTCCTCTTCGCCCTGCTCCTCGACGTTCTTGTCGATGGCCAGCAGCTCAACGTCATCCGCGAGGTCGACGAGGCGGACGCCCATCGTGGCGCGGGAGGACGGACGGATCTGGTTGACCTCGGTGCGGATCACGCCGCCGGCGGAGGTGATGGCGAAGATCTGATCTTCCTCATCGACCGCCAGGGCGCCGATCAGCTTGCCGCGCTTCGGGGTGTACTTGAAGGTCATCACGCCCATGCCGCCACGGCCCTGGGTGTTGTACTCCTCGATCGCGGTGCGCTTGCCGTAGCCGCCAGCGGTGGCGACGAGCAGGAACTCGCCGTCCTGGACCACGGTCATCGCGAGCAGCTTGTCGTCGCCGCGGAAGCGCATGCCCTTCACTCCGGCGGTCGCGCGGCCCATTGGGCGCAGCTGGTCGTCGTCAGCGGTGAAGCGGATTGCCTGGCCCTGCTCAGAGACGAGCAGCAGGTCGTCTTCCTCGCCAGCAAGTGCGGCGCCGATCAGGGCGTCGCCCTCGTTGAGGTTGATCGCGATGAGGCCCGCGGAACGCGCCGACTCGTAGTCGGTCAGGCGGGACTTCTTCACGCGGCCGTCGCGGGTGGCCAACACCAGGTACGGGGCGTCCTCGTAGGACTGGATCTGGATGACCTGCGCGATGCGCTCCTCCGGCTGGAACTCCAGCAGGTTCGCCACGTGCTGGCCGCGAGCGGTGCGGCCTGCCTCCGGCAGCTCGTAAGCCTTGAGGCGGTACACGCGGCCGAAGTTGGTGAAGAACAGGATCCAGTCGTGGGTGGAGCAGATGAAGAAGTGCTTTACCACGTCGTCCTGCTTCAGTTCCGCCCCGCGGACACCCTTGCCGCCGCGCTTCTGCGACTTGTACGCATCCACCTTCGTGCGCTTCGCGTATCCGGTGGAGGTGATGGTAACCACGACGTTCTCGCGCGCGATGAGGTCTTCCTCAGTCACATCGCCGGTTGCGGCCACGATCTGGGTGCGGCGCTCGTCGCCATACTTTTCGACAATCTCACGCAGCTCGTTGCCAACGATCTCCCGTTGGCGCTCCGGGCGGGCCAAGATGTCCTTGTAGTCGGCGATCTTGCGCTCGATCTCGGCCAGGTCGTCGACGATCTTCTGGCGCTCCAGCGCTGCCAGGCGGCGCAGCTGCATTGCCAGGATTTCGTTGGCCTGGATCTCGTCGACGTCGAGAAGCTTGATCAGGCCCTGGCGGGCGTCGTCAACGGTCGGCGAGCGACGGATCAGGGCGATGACCTCGTCCAACGCATCGAGCGCCTTGACCAGGCCGCGCAGGATGTGGGCGCGCTTCTCGGCCTCATCCAAGCGGAACTTGGTGCGGCGAACGATGACGTCGATCTGGTGCTTGACGTAGTAGCGCAGCATCTGGTCGAGGCGCAACGTGCGCGGCACGCCGTCGACGATGGAGAGCATGTTCGCGGAGAAATTCGTCTCCAGCTGCGAGTGCTTGTACAGGTTATTGAGTACCACTCGAGGAACCGCGTCGCGCTTCAGCGTGACCACGATGCGCATGCCCACGCGGTCGGAGGACTCGTCCTCAATCTTGGAGATGCCCACCATCTTGCCCGCGGTAACCTGCTCCGCAATGTTGTGGATGAAGTTATCCGGGTTGACCTGGTACGGCAGCTCCGTAATCGTGATGACCTGGCGGTTGCCGATCTCCTCGATCTCGGTCACACCGCGCATGCGGATGGAACCGCGGCCTGTGGTGTAGGCGTCCTTGATGCCCTGATCGCCGACGATGAGGCCGGCCGTCGGAAAGTCCGGGCCCTTCACTCGCTCCATTACCGCGTCGAGCGCCGCCTGCTCATCCGCGTCATAGTTGTCGAGCATCCAGTAGATGGCCTCCGCCAACTCGTTCAAGTTGTGCGGCGGAATGTTGGTGGCCATACCCACGGCAATACCGTTCGAGCCGTTCATCAGCAGGTTCGGCACACGCGACGGCAGCACGTCCGGCTCGCGGGTCTTGCCGTCGTAGTTCGGGGAGAACTCCACGGCGTCCTCGCGGATGTCGCGGACCATCTCCATCGCCAGCGGCGTCATCTTGCACTCGGTGTAACGCATGGCCGCTGGGCCGTCGTTACCCGGGGAACCGAAGTTACCCTGGCCGTCCACCAGCGGGTAGCGCATCGCCCAAGGCTGAGCCATGCGCACCAGCGTGTCGTAAATGGCGCTGTCGCCGTGCGGGTGGAAGTTACCCATCGTGTCAGCGACAGGCTTGGCACTCTTCACGTACGAACGCTCGGGGCGGTAGCCGTGGTCGTACATCGCGTAAATGATGCGGCGGTGTACCGGCTTCATGCCATCGCGGACATCCGGGAGCGCACGGCCGACGATCACGCTCATCGCGTAATCGATGTAGCTCGTCTGCATCTCCTCGTTGATGTCAATGGGCTGGATGGCGTCGGAGCCGCCGCCACCTAGAGTGTCATCACTCATTGCTCACCTTTCGTCAAACATTGGTTCCTACCGATTCTAGCGCCTCGTGCGCCGAAACACCCCTACGCCGTGGTATCAATCTGATACCATCGCGGCATGGCTATGACGCTACGACTCAGCACAGACGAAAACACAGCCCTCATCATGCTCGCCTCCGCATGGGGCTGCTCCAAGCAAGAGGCCGCCCGCCGCGCCATCGTCACCGCCGCCTCCCGCCTTCTTGACGACGCCACCATTACCAACCTCGCCCGCACCACCCTGCAGGAATACGCCCACACCGAACGCCGCATCCGGCAGGCCCGCGATGCGTAGCCTAAGCAGCGAGCAGCTGCTGGCCATCGCCGACGAATGCGCGCATATATATAAGGTGCGAATACGTTCCTTCGGCGCACTCTGCGCCTGCGCCGCCGTCCCCGGCGCCCACCTCCACGGCGTACCCGTCTACGACACCGCACACGCCGCCGCTCGCGGCCTCGCCGACACGATCCGGGCCCTGCGTCCCCTGACCGGAGCCAACGACGCCTTCGCCGACGTCGCCGGCACCACCTATTTGCGGTGGGTCGAGGAAGCGTAATTACGCACTTTCTCCTACACTGGCAACTATTTACACGGACCATTAGAGAACACTTGGTGGAGGAACAATGAACGCTTCAAAGTACACCGCAGTACTGGCGACCACCGCAGCACTGATCGGCGCCGGCCTGGCCGCACCTCAGTTGCGCGCGGAAGAGACTACTGAGACGACCGCAGCGTCAGATTCGGCGTCGAACGCCCAGGATTCGCGCGAGTGGCGCGACGCCGAAATCACCGCCGGCGGCACCACCACCGTTGCACCCAGCACCCCACTCCCAGAGGGCGCCAAGGCAGTCGGCCCGACCAGCATCGACGGCTGGAAGCTGACCACCGACGAGAAAACCGGCGCTGTGACGATCGAGGCCGCACCGAAACTGCGCCCCGGCCAGGGACTGCGCTACCGCGTCTTAGTTCTCTTCGCTGACAAAACCACGGCCACCTACGACGCCGAAGTGACCGTCGTTCCTGGTGGCAACAACAACGCCAACACCTCCACCATCGAGTACAAGGACTCGCTGGTCCAGCCGAAGCAGAGCGTCACCGTTACCCCCACGGGCACGTTCACGCAGGGCACCAAGTTCTACCTCAACAGTGACAAGATTGAGAAGTGGGACGTAAGCGTCGACGAGGCCACCGGCGCCGTCACCGTCAAACCAGGGGACATCGGCTACGGCTCCTGGCTCTCCATCCCAATTCGCGCAGAGTTCCCCGACGGCTCCTCCGACGTCAAGCACGCCAAAGTCACCGTCGCCGACCAGCACGGCAACACCACCCCGCCATCCGACCGCCTCGCCGCGAAGCACACACCGGAGTACACCACAGCGCAGATCGCGGGTAACGAAACGGCCACCCTCAAGCAGACCGCTGAGCTGCCCGAAGGCACCAACTTTAAGATCATGGGCGAGTCCAAGCTGTGGGACCTGTCTATCGACGCCACCACCGGCACCATCACCGCGAAACCAAAGCAGCCGCTCGCTGCCGGTGCCGTCGCGAATGTGCCCGTCATCGTCACCTACTCCGACGAATCCCAAGACTTCGTACAGGCCAAGGTCGAGGTGACCAAGGACCCCGTGTGGCAGTCCAGCAAGGCCAGCGTCGACTACCCGGTGGAGAAATCCCCAGCCGATGAAACCGCCACCATCACCCCCGCGCTCAAGGATGTGCCGGAGGGCACCAAGTTCGCCATGAACGCGACGCCACCAACGGGTTGGGAGATCGGCATCGCGCCTTCGACCGGTGTAGTGACCGTCAACGCCCCAGAGGGCACCCGCGCAGGCACCCAGATTAACGTGCCTGTCCGCGTCGAGTTCCCCGACGGTTCCCGCACCGTCACCAACGCGGTCGTCCTCTTCGAGGCACCAACCAATCCCGAAGCCGAGAAGTTCAAGGTGACCTACAAGGACGTGACCGTCAAAGCCGGCGAGAACCGCGTGTTCAAACCAACCGAAGCACTACCTACCGGTGCCACCGTCAACGGCCCGAAGAACCAGAGCGTCAACGGCGTGAAAGTCAATACCGACAAGGACGGCGCTGTCTCCGTTGAAGTACCAAGCCACGCCCGTGACTTCGACTTCACGGTTCCCCTCGAGATCTTCTTCCGCGACGGCTCCAAGCAGGAGACGAAATTCCACGTCACCGTAAAGGCAAAGGAGACGACTACTCCGACGACCTCCACCAAGGAGTCCACGCCGACTTCGGAGGAGTCCGCGCCGCGGACAACCGACCCGACGACTTCGGAAAAAACCACGGAACTGTCCACGCCGCGGACAAGCGAAGAGGCTACGACGACGAAACCGACGACTTCGGACAAGACGACAGAGCCATCCACGTCTGAGGAGTCCACGCCGACTTCGGAGGAGTCCGCGCCGCGGACAACCGACCCGTCAACGACTACGCCGACGACTTCCGACAAGACGACAGAGCCGACCACGTCCGCGCCGCGGACAACCGACCCGTCAACGACTACGCCGACGACTTCCGACAAGACGACAGAGCCGACCACGTCCGCGCCGCGGACAACCGAGAAGTCCACCACCCCGGAGACGACCACCCCGGCCACGTCGACTACCAAGGCAACGCCAACAACCAAGGCAACGACGACCACGAAGGAGTCCGCCCCGCGGACAACCGAAGAGGCGTCGACAAGCGAGGCGACTCCGACGACTCCAACTACCTCGACGAAGCCTTCGACGCCACTGTCTAAAACGACCAGGATCGAATACGCGCGCACGCCGGTGCACGCGGGTGACTCGGTGACGCTGAAGCCGAAGGGCGAATTCCCGGCGGGCACGAAGTTCAACGGGCCGAGCGGGTCGCAGCAAGGATGGTCCGCCACCACGAACAGTCAGACTGGTGAGATTCGAATTACTGCACCAGCGGACGCGACGGTTGGTACCACTGTGAGCTTCCCTGTCACCGTGGTCTTCCCAGACAAGTCAAGGCAGATTCACGAAGTCACCGTCTACGTAGAGCGCACCACCACGGCGCCGTCCACCAGCGAGCAACCGACCAGCGAGCAGCCGACGAGCACCACGACGCCAGCAAAGCCGAAGGAGTCCCAGGCGGACAAGACCGACGTCGACTTTGAAAACCAGAAGGTGAACGCTGGCGGCACGATCGTGCAGCGCCCGAGCGGCGACGTTCCCGCAGGCACCAAGTTCACGGGCCCGAACGGTACGTACGACGGTTGGAAGTTCGCCACTGACCCGAGCACAGGTGAGGTCACCATCACTCCTCCGGCGGACGCGAAGCCTGGCGCTTCCATCGACTACACCGTCACCGCGACGTTCCCCGACTGGTCGACGAAGGACTACAAGCTGAAGGCCACGGTTGAGGGCGGAGTGGACGTCGATAAGGGTGGTGACACGGGCTCGAGCTCAGGCTCCAGCAGCTCCTCCTCGAACGAGGAGGGCTCGAGCACGGGTGCGACCATCGGCATCGTGGTTGGCGTGCTCGCGCTGCTCGGTCTGCTGGCCGGCGCGGCGAACTATGTGCTGCAGTACGTCGACATCAACGCGCTGCTTCGCTAACACCGTTCGCGCGGGGACGATATTCTAAGCACTATGAAGAAAATGAGTGCTCTCGTCCTCGCTGGCGGGCTTGCGGCGTCGCTGATCGTCGCGCCGCAAGCCACCACCGCTCCATCGGGGTCCTCCGGATCCTCCAAACCGACGCCGGTGATCACGCCGACCGTCACCCCACCAAAGCAGCCACCGCTCGGCAGCGCATACACGGGCTCGGCGCCGGTCTCGCTGACCATCGCTGCGCTGCTCACGCTGCTGGTTGGCCAAGTCATTGTCGACGCCGTCCCCCCACTGCGCGCAGCCGTCGACGACCTCGCGCGCCAGGCAGGACTCTCGGGCGTGATGGGATCCTCGCAGGGTAACCGCATTTTCGATTTCTCCAAGATCGACCTCAACGAGCTGCAGAAGATGCTGCCCAAGGTCTAAACCCCACCCCAAATATGTAACCGCTGTGACTCATGATAAGTTTGTTCCTGTTGTGGTTACAGTGTCCTGTGTGACTGCTGTGGCGGAAGAGCCGCAACGCTCAACGTAACAATGCGACCTGCCGGGGGGCAGGTCGCATTTGTCATACAATCAACGGCATGGAAACACCACAAGGACTCAACGCACTGCTGCACAATGGGCGCCGCCCAGGAATCGTCGACGCGCTCGCCGGAGTGGTCGACCAGACCGTCGCAGACCAAAGCGGACTCACCGGCATGGCGCTGCGCTCCGCAATCGCGGGCGTAAAGAAAGTCGACGCCCGGATCCTGCACAAAGGCATCAACACCGTACTCCCCCAGCTGCTCGAGCAGCTCAACCCCCGCTGGGAAGACTACAAAAACAGCGACCACGCCGCCTTTGGCGAATACCTCGCACAACACGAAGACGACGTGGTCACAGAACTCGTCTCACTCGGCGACAACCTCCGCGACTCCATGCCAGCCGGCGTACAGAAGATCTACGCCACCTTCCGCAGCAAGGCCGCCAAAATTGTGGGGCCTGCGCTGCCGCGGATCGGAGAGGTCGTCGAAAAGCAGATGGAAAGCTAGACGTCCAGGAAGCGGACGTCCTTCGCCTTGCGGGTGATGAAGGAACGGCGAGCCGCGACATCATCACCCATCAGGATGCTAAACAGCTCATCAGCGCGCTGGGCATCCTCCACATCAACGCGACGCAGAATACGGTGATCCCGGTCAAGCGTGGTCTCCCACAGCTCGCTCGGGTTCATCTCACCCAGACCCTTGTAACGCTGGATGCCGTCATCCGTGTTGATCTTACGGCCGGCCTCCAGGCCCTCCGCGAGCAACTGGTCACGCTCCGCGTCGGAGAAGGCGTAGCCAGGCTCGCCCTTCGCCCACTTCAGCTTGTACAGCGGCGGGTTCGCCAAGTAGACGTGGCCCTCCTCGATGAGCTCCGGCATGAAGCGGAACAGCAGGGTAAGCAGCAGCGTCGCGATGTGCTGGCCGTCGACGTCAGCATCCGCCATCAGCACAATCTTGTGGTAGCGCAGCTTCGAAATGTCGAACTCTTCGTGAATACCCGTACCCAGCGCGGTGATGATCGCCTGGACCTCCGCGTTCTTCAACACGCGGTCCATGCGGGCCTTCTCCACGTTCAGGATCTTGCCGCGCAGCGGGAGAATCGCCTGGTACATCGAGTCGCGGCCCTGCTTCGCCGAACCACCTGCTGAGTCGCCCTCAACAATGAACAGCTCGGACAGCTTCGGGTCCTTCGAACGGCAGTCCGCCAACTTACCCGGCAGGCCACCCAAGTCCGTCGCCGACTTACGACGCACCAAGTCACGCGCCTTGCGCGCCGCCTGACGCGCCTGCGACGACGACACAGCCTTCGAAATAATGGCCTTCGCCTCCGCCGGGTTGGCATCAAACCAATCCGACAGATTCTCGTTCACGGCGCGCTGCACGAAGCCCTTCACCTCGGTATTGCCGAGCTTCGTCTTCGTCTGGCCCTCAAACTGCGGGTCCGCCACGCGGACAGACACCACGGCCGCGAGTCCCTCACGGCAGTCATCACCAGTGAGGTTCGGCTCCTTGTCCTTCAGCAGCTTATGTTCACGCGCGTAGCGGTTCATCAGCGTGGTCAACGCCGCGCGGAAACCCTCCTCGTGCGTACCGCCCTCATGCGTATTAATGGTGTTCGCGAACGTGTGTACAGACTCCTTGAAGGAGCTGTTCCACTGCATCGCCACCTCAGCCTCAAGGCCGTCACCCTTCTGGTCAAAGCCCACGATCGTCGGGTGGATCGCCGTCTTCGACTTATTCAGGTAGTTGACGTAATCAATCAGGCCGTCCGGGTAGTGGTACGTGACCTTCTTCTCGCGCTTCTTCGGGGTTGCAGATGTGTCACCCTCGGTGGCGTCGTCAAACGAGTCCGAGCCAACCGCAGCGGCCGTCTCACCCTCCTCCGCGATCGCCTCGAGCTCAAGCTCCTCCTCGGAGACGCGCTCATCCTTCAACGTGATGGTCAGGCCCTTGTTCAGGAACGCCATCTCCTGCAGACGACGCGCGATCGTGTCCCACTTGAACTCCGTGGTCTCAAAAATCTCCGGGTCCGGCCAGAAACGAATCGCCGTACCCGTGCCGCGGGCATTGCCGCCCTCCTCCAGAGGCTCCGGCTGCGCGTTCACAAACCGCTGGTACCAGTGCTTGCCATCGCGCTTAATGTCCGCCTCAACACGCGTGGACAGCGCGTTCACCACGGAAATACCCACACCGTGCAGGCCACCCGACACCGCGTACGACTCCGAGTCGAACTTACCGCCCGCGTGCAGCTGCGTCATCACGACCTGCACCGTCGGCGCACCAGACGGGTGCATCTCCACCGGAATACCACGACCATTATCGACGACCTCTACGCCGCCATCCGCGAGCAGAGTCACATCGACGCGATCGGCATAGCCCGCCATCGCCTCATCGACCGAGTTATCCACGACCTCCCACACCAAGTGGTGCAGGCCACGCTCGCCGGTCGACCCAATGTACATACCTGGGCGCTTCCGGACGGCCTCAAGGCCCTCGAGGATAGTAATCGACGACGCGTCATAATGAGGTTGTTGATCAGCCACTGGAAAAGACGCTCCTCCTGAAAAATGTCATTAACCCGTCCCATCTTACACGTAAAACAGGACACCAAACCCCACGACTACCCGTACGTGTCCCTCGGACCCCGCCCCTTCACGTGCAGCGGACCATAGCGCCAACTCTTCACCCGCGGCCCATAAATGTGCAGCTTCCGGATCACATCCGGACCCACCTTCTCCGCGATCGCGCGCAGCACCGTCGACTGCATGTACTTCAGCTGCGTCGCCCACGCCGTCGTCGTGCAGGTGATGAAGACCTCGCCATCCTTAATCATCTCCACCTTCGTATGCTCCGCGATCGTGGCGCCGACCAGGCCCTCCCAGTTGCCCATCACCCAGCCGTACGCCATGTTCTCCGTCCAATCGCGCTTCCGGATCTCCTTACCCAGCAGCGACGAAAACGACTTCACCTTGTAACTCCGCGGCAACGCCCGGCCATCCTTGCCCGTCGGGCGGCCCCGCTCCAGCCACGGCCTGCGCTCCTCCTGCTCAAAGTGCAGCCCCGGCACCGTAATATCCTTCACCGGACGGCCCTTGCCCTGGCTGCGGCGCGGCACCACGCTCGTTCCCTGCTTCGACAAATCCGGCAACCTCCCGCCGCGCCGCTTCGCCGTGCGCCGCAACTGGTCAAAGGTAGTGCCCACCAAGTCACGCTCGCTCAATGTGCGACACCCCCTCCTCCATCCGCACGTGATACCGCGCCGTCACCGCCCCATCCAAGTTCCCCGGCAAGTCATCCCCGACCGCCGCCGTAATCAACACCTGCTCCGCCGACTCCGCCACGTGCACAAACCGCTCACGGCGCTTCGCGTCCAACTCCGCAAACACATCATCCAAAATCAGCACCGGATCCGTGCCCTCGCCAGCCAACAACCGGTACTCCGCCAAGTGCATACTCAGCGCAAACGACCACGTCTCCCCATGCGACGCATACCCCTTCGCCGGCTGCTGACCCAACATCAACACCAGGTCATCCCTATGCGGACCAACCAGCGTTGAGCCACGCTCAATCTCCTCTTTTCGACGCCTCCCCAACTCCGACAACATCGCCGCCTCCAACACCTGCGGATCCCGCGACGCCTCCCCCGTCAACTCCAACACCGCCCTATCCAACGTCGACGTATACTCCACCGACGCCGCACGCGACTCCGGCGCCACCGACGCATACGACTCCGTGATGGGCTCGGAGAGGGCGTCGACAAGCAAAAGCCTGCCCGCCAACACCTGCGCCCCATAGCGCGCCAACTGCGCATCCCACGCATCCAACGTGCTCAACGCACCCGCTCCCGCCGCATCCCCATAACCGCGGCGCAGCGCCATATTCTGCGAACGCAACAACGCGTTACGCTGGCGCAACACCTTGTCATAATCCGCCTTCACCCCACCATGACGCGGCGTACGCACCGCCGCCAACGCATCCAAAAACCGGCGACGATCCCCCGGCTCCCCATTCACCAACCGCAAATCCTCCGGCGAAAACATCACCGTCCGCAACACACCCAGCAACTCACGCGCCGACTTCAACCGCGTCCTATTAATCTGCGCCTGATTCGCCCCACTCGCCTTAATCAACACATGAGTAGTCAGCGCGCGCCCCTCATTCACCGTCGTCGCCGACACACGCGCATCACTCGCCCCCGAATGGATCAGCGGAGCGTCCGTGGCCACCCGGTGACTCCCGAGCATCGACGTATACCGCACCGCCTCCACAATGTTCGTCTTCCCGTGCCCATTGCGGCCCGAAAACACCGTGACGCCCGGCTCCAAATCCACATGCAACTCCCGCCACGAACGGAAATCACGCAGGTCAAGCTCCGAAACGTACATCGCGGCAAACTAGCCCGGCAGGCGAACCGGCATCAACAAATACGTGAAATTCGTCTCCGGCGTCGGGAACAACCCATCATCACCCTTCTCCGGCAACGACTCCGGCTCCGGAATCATAATCGCCGGACGCGACGACTCCGTAAACCCAAACACCGCACGATCCGTCCCAATCACCGACAAACCATCACGCAAATAACCAGCATTAAACGCAATCAGCAGCTCATCCTCCCCCACAAACTGAGCAGGAATCGACTCCGACGCCTCACCAGAATCAGCCCCCGACGCAAACAACGTCACCTGACCCTCCGAAAAATGCAACCTCAACTGCGCATTCCGATCCGCCACCAACGACACACGACGAATCGCCTCCAGCAACGGAGCCACCTCCACCGACGCCATCGACGTATGCGCCTTCGGCAACAACGGCTGCACATTCGGGAAATCCGCATCCAACATACGCGTCGTCGTCTCACGATTACCCGCATGCAAACCAAACAAACCGTCCGCGCCCACATTATCGACGCCACCAACGGCAATCTGCACCGGCTCCTCCAACTGTGTATCCAGCGTCCGAGCGTTATCCAACAACGTCTTCGCCGGCACCAACAGCTTCGCCCGCACCCCCTCACCAGCAGGCGACCACTCCAACGAACGCAACGCCAACCGGAAACGGTCCGTCGCCGTCAAGTGCAACGTCGAACCCTCCACCTCAATGTGGATACCGGTCAGCATCGGCAACGTGTCATCCTTACCCGCCGCGGCAGCCACCTGCATCACCGCACCACTCAGGTCCTCCGAACCGATCGTGCCCGTCACCTCAGGCAACTGCGGCAACTGCGGATAATCGTCCAACGGCATCAAAGGCAGCTCGAAGTGGGCGGAGCCGCCGTCGAGAAGCAACTTTGTGTCACTCGTAGAAACCTCAACCGGCTGATTCGGCATATTCGCAACAATGTCAGACAACAACTTGCCCGCCACCGCCACGCGACCAGGCGTATCCACCTCAGCCGCAATCCGCACCCGCGACGACACCTCATAATCGAAGCCCGCGAACTCCAAACCCTCATCCGACGCCGTAATCAACACCGCGCGAAGAATCGGCTGCGTGTTCTTCGTAGGCAACATCCGAGCAACCCACGCCACCGCGTCCGACAGGTCCTCCTTGTGCACGCGGAAGGAAACGTTGGAATTCAAGTTGTCTTGGATGTCCGCCATAGTGACACGGGCTCCTTGCAGTACGTAGAGATTCTTGTAATTACGTACTCACTTTAGGCGGGGACACGCTTTTTGTCATTCGAGTTTTCACACGCCTGGCTCATGGCTTTTTGGGGCGTCGGTCGTTTGTGCGCCGTTCTGCACAGCTCCCCTTTCTACTCTAGGAATTACAAGTAAAAACCTTGGGAACAACAATAAGTCCTGTGCAATCTGTGGAATTACACGAATTCGCCGTGGTCGGAACGCGAAAACAGGGTGTGCAATTGCCTGTGGAAGAAATGTGGATAACTCTGAGCGCTTGTGGATAGATTCTCTGTCATTTGATCTGTGCACAACTCAGGAAGGGTTGTCCACTGGGGATTCACACGTTATCCACAAGGCCTGTGGTGTGTGATGTGGGTCTCTTTGTGGTGCGGGTCACTTAGGTGTTTTGCCCCTGAATGTGAATTACAGCGGTGTAATTACACAGGTGTGGATAAGTCTGTGGATGGATTTTTAGGGTGCGGGAGGTGGGAGTGCCAAATGTCGCAATCTGATATGGACTAGGTGTTCAAAGTGCCTGGCAGAAAAAGGGCTAGGCAAAAGTGGGTGCGTCTTTTGGCACTGAGAGACCAGGTAGGGGCACCAAATTCCGGGATTTGGGGAGTCGGGCTTGTGTTTCCCCAGGTCGCTGGGGGTGCGTGAGGGAATTTGGTGCGGGAGGCCGCGCACGGAGGCAACAACTAACGCAGGGTGCGGGCGCGGGCCTTGATGATTTGGGTCAGTTCCTGGATTTCGTCGTAGGTGCCGCGGTTCTCCGTCATCTCCTTGCGGATCTTGCGGTCCGCGTACATCACGGTGGTGTGGTCCTTGCCGCCGAACTCGTCGCCGATCTTGGGGAGGGAGAGTTCGGTCAGTTCGCGGCACAGGTACATCGCGATCTGGCGGGCGTGCGCCACTTGGCGGGTTTTACCTGCGCCGATGAGCTGGTCCATCGTGACGTTGAAGTATTCGGCGGCGTACTCCTTGATGGTGGAGGCGTTGATGTTGATGTCGCCTTCGTCGGGAAGGATGTCGCGAAGGGCGACTTGGGCGACGTCGAGGGTGATGGGCTCGTCGATAAGGGAAGAGTAGGCCGAGACCCTGATGAGGGCGCCTTCGAGCTCGCGGATCGACGACTCGAACTGCGAGGCGATGAGCTCGAGCACCTGGTGGTCGACCTGCGTGCCGTCGGCGGCCGCCTTCTTCATAAGGATGGCGATGCGGGTCTCCAGGTCTGGTGGCTGGACGTCGGTGATCAGGCCGCCTTCGAAGCGGGTGCGGAGGCGGTCCTCGAGGGTGGTGAGCTGCTTCGGCGGGCGGTCAGACGACAGGATGATCTGCTTATTCGCCTGGTGCAGCGCGTTGAAGGTGTGGAAGAACTCCTCCTGGGTACCTTCCTTGCCCTCGAGGAACTGGATGTCGTCGACCATCAGGATGTCGAGGTTGCGGTAGCGGCGCTTGAAGCTTTCTTGGCGGTCGTCGCGTACGGAGTTGATGTAGTCGTTCGTGAACTCCTCGGAGGAGACGTACTTGATGCGGAGGTTCGGCTGCAGGACCTGCGCGTAGTTGCCGGCGGCGTGCAGCAGGTGCGTCTTGCCGAGGCCCGAGCCACCCCAGATGAACAGGGGGTTGTAGGCGCGGGCCGGGTTCTCGGCGACGGCGACGGCGGCGCCGTTGGCGAAGCGGTTCGAGGAGCCGATGACGAAGTTCTCAAAGGTGTACTTCGGGTTGAGGCTGGTCTCGCGCTCGGGGTCGTGGGCAGGCTTTTCGCGGGGGATTCGCTTAGGGACGGTCGGGTGCGCCGGCGCCTGGTGTTGTTGCTGTTGGCGGGCGTGCATCTCGGCGAGTTCGTCGAGGCCCATTGGGATTTGCTCGCCGGGGGTCATGTGGGCCGGGTCGACGGCCTCGGGGGCTGGTGGCGCTGAAGGCGCTGCCGGGGCTTCTGGCGCCTGGATCGAGACGGCCAGCGTGCAGTGTTTACCCAGGTGGGAGGCCAGCAGCGCTGTGATGTGCGGTGCCAGGGACTGCTCCACCACCGTTTTCGCGGCGGCGTGGGGTGCGGAGAGGATGGCGTAGCCGTCGACAAGCATGACGGGGCGGACGAGCTGAAGGTACGCGCGTTCTTGCGGGGTGAGCGTCGGGACTTGTGAGCTGGGCTGCGTGGACAGCGCCAGCAGGTCAGCGACGATGGTGCGCCATAGCGTTTCGATGTCTTGCTCTGCCAACGTCCCGCTCTCCTCCTAATCCGACATGTCATTTAGTGACGTTCGTCACAGCTGTGGAATTTCACGTACATTCCACCGCTGTTTCACAGATTTTGTAATTCCAAAACCTGCGTCTCACCAGTATCTTCCACAGACTTGTCCACACCTGTGGATAACTTCGGTGAGTAAGTTGTCCACAGTCTCTCCCCTCCCCTGTGGATAACTTTTCACGGAACTTTTACCGGCTGTGACCTGCTGTAATTACAAATTACGCCGCAAAGTCTCAACCTGTTGTTCACAGTTATCCACAGCGATGTGGAGAAAGAACGTGTGTAATTGTGGTGCTTTATCATTGTTACCCGGTGTGAGCTTGCAATGTCTAACAGCCCGCACGCCACAACCCTGTGGATAACTCGTTTCGCGGATGTGATTCACAGGAAATCTCGAACATTGCGTACGCGTGTTGGGAAGTAATCGCGCGTCAGGCCGGTGATAGCGCGGCCCCCGGTGTTCGAAAATATGCAACCACCTGCGCGAAAGTACACCTTTGTAATTACGGGGGTAAACGAATGGACCTGCGCCCCACCCGGCGCAAAAGGCGGTGTGTCGATTTGAACAACCAGCGGTTTTTCGCGTAGTCTGGCGTAGTCTGTCACACTACGGGCGCGAAGCAACATGCCCACGGTGTGCTTGAGAGCACCATCTACGCAGTGCACCGGGCCGCCCACCCAGGGCGAGTCAGCGAAGGTGATGCATGCAGGTCAACGCGCACAACGCGCCGCGGCCGGGCAATCTCAACCTGAACATTGCAATTCCGGGACGGCTACTACCCCGGGAGGGAATGCGTCGCACACCGCGGCGGGTTCCCGCTGGCCGTCGTGACCTCTTATAAGGAGTCCACCGTGTCTAAGCGGACTTTCCAGCCAAACAACCGCCGTCGTTCACGCAAGCACGGCTTCCGTGCCCGCATGCGCACCCGCGCCGGCCGCGCAATCGTTTCCGCGCGCCGCAAGAAGGGCCGCGCAAGCCTGACGGCATAAACGCCCGAAGCGCAGCGACATCGTGTTACCCCGCCCGCACAAACTCTCCTCCTCTGCCGACTTCCGGCAGACCATGAGGAAAGGAGTGCGCGCGGGGTCTCGCACTTTAATCGTCCACGTCCGCTCCCGGGCCGAGGACACCATCGCGCTGCACGGCGGGCCGCGCTTCGGACTGATCGTGTCCAAGCAGGTCGGTAACGCGGTGACCAGGCACGCGGTGTCTCGGAAACTGCGGCATGTGCTGCGAGGGGGCGTCGATAAGCTGGAGCTGCACCACGACGTCGTGGTGAGGGCCCTGCCCGCCTCAGCCACCGCCACGAGCGCGCAACTCGCACACGACTACGACGCCGCGCTGCGCAAAGCCCTGGACAAATGGCGTACTACAACTTCCTAGGCCAACGCATCCCCGCACCACCAACCGCGGCCGCGCGGGCACTCGTGAAGGCCGTACGCTGCTACCAAAAGTACCTCTCACCCCTTAAGATGGGTGCGACGTGTCGTTTCATGCCAGTGTGCAGCGCCTACGCACTCGAAGCGGTCGCGCGACACGGTGCCATCAAAGGCACCCTGCTCAGCGTTGCCCGCGTCTGCAAATGTGGGCCCTGGCACCCCGGCGGGTTCGACCCAGTACCCGGCAGCGGTACGGACGCGTCCACAGGAACGACCACCAAGTAACCAACGAGGAGAAACACCCCAAAGTGCTGAATTTCATCTACTGGCCGATTTCTTGGGTGCTGTGGTTCTGGCACAAAGTATTCGGCTTCATCCTCTCGCCAGACTCGGCGTTGTCATGGATCCTGTCCATCGTCTTCCTCACCTTCACCCTGCGAACCCTGCTGGTCAAGCCCATGGTCAACCAAATGCGGTCCATGCGCAAGATGCAGGAAATGCAGCCGAAGATGCAGGAAATCCGCCAAAAATACAAGAACGACCAGCAGAAAATGGCGGAAGAGACGCAGAAGCTGTACAAGGAGATGGGTACCAACCCGCTCGCCTCGTGCATCGTCCCGCTGGCGCAGATGCCCGTGTTCATCGGCCTGTTCCACGTGCTGCGCTCCTTCAACCGCACCGGCACCGGCCCCAACCAGCTGGGCCTCAGCGTTGAAGAAAACCGCAACCTGGCCAACTACGCGTTCTCCCCAGAAGACGTCCGCTCCTTCCTGGACGCCGACTTCTTCGGCGTGCCGCTCTCCGCGTACATGTCCATGCCAGAAGACGCCTTCGCGGCGTTCACCGGCCTGGACTTCACCCGCGCCAACATCATCATGGTGTGCCTGCCGCTCGTGCTCATCTCCGCGACGTTCACCCACCTCAACGCCCGGATGTCCATGAACCGTCAGGCCGCACGTCGCGCCGCCGGCAAGGTCAACTCCCCATCCGGTGACAACGCCGCCATGATGGAACAGCAGATGCAGATGATGAACAAGATGATGCTCTGGGTCTTCCCGGTCATGATCATCGCGTCCGGCTTCCTGTGGCACATCGGCCTGCTGTTCTACATGCTGGCCAACAACGTGTGGACCTTCTTCCAGACCCGCATCGTCTTTGCCAAGATGGACGCCGAGGAAGAGGCCGAGGAGCGCGCCAAGGCGGAAGCCAAGCGCGCCTCCGCTCCCGTTGTCGGTGCCCGCAAGGTGGACAAGCGCAGCAAGAAGCAGCGCAAGCAGCAAGGCAAGTAGCTTGGCCCCCTAGTCAGCCCCCAGCCCCCAGCAAGTGTTTGCTGGGGGCGTTACTTTTACTAGAGTCGATGCCAGACTAAAAATTCAAAGGAGTACACAGCCGTGTCAGCACTACCCACAGCCGCCGCCACCATCTTCGGCGACCGCCTGCCGCTCGCCGAGGCCTACCACGAATCGCTCGCCACAACCGCCGCCGAGCGCGGCTTCATCGGCCCCAAAGAAGTCAGCCGCCTGTGGGAACGGCACATCCTCAACTGTGCGGTGGTCTCCGAAGCACTTGACGACGCCACCACCGTCGCCGACATCGGCTCCGGCGCAGGGCTGCCCGGCATCCCACTGGCCATCGCCCGCCCTGACGTCTCCTTTACCCTCATCGAGCCGCTGCTGAAGCGCTCCACGTACCTCGCCGAGGTCAAAAACGAGTTGGGACTGGACAACGTCACCGTCGTCCGCGGCCGCGCCGAGGAGCAGCCCGGCGGGCAGTTCGACGTGGTCACCTCCCGCGCCGTCGCACCCCTGGGCAAGCTGGCCGGCTGGAGTCTTCCACTGGTACGCCGCGGGGGCTCGATGTTGGCGCTGAAAGGCGCTAGTGTTGCAGAAGAACTAGAACGCGACGCGCGGGCGATTAAGAAAGCCGGGGGGATCACGCCGAACATTTTCCAGGTTGGCGCCGACGTCCTCGACCAGCCGACCACCCTCATCCGAATCGTGCGGAAATAGCGGAAAGGAACACCACCAGCATGGACAACGCCACGCTGCAACGCCCCGCGCACGCCCGCGTGTTCACCGTTGCGAACCAGAAGGGCGGCGTCGGCAAGACGACGACATCGGTGAACATGGCGTCGGCACTCAGCCGCCAAGGCATGCGCGTCCTCGTCATCGACCTGGACCCGCAGGGCAACGCCTCCACCGCGCTCGGCGCCGAGCACACCTCCGGCACCACCTCCAGCTACGAAGTCCTCATCGGCGAAGCAACGCCCGAGGAAGCACTGCAGGCGCACGCCAACAACGAGAACCTCTACTGCATCCCCGCCACCATCGACCTCGCCGGCGCCGAAATCGAGCTGGTGTCCATGGTGCGCCGCGAATACCGGCTGCACGACGCCATCCGGCGCGGCTTCCTCGAAGAACACAACTTCGACTACGTCTTCATCGACTGCCCACCATCACTCGGGTTGCTCACCATCAACGCCATGACCGCCGTCGACGAAGTCATGATCCCCATCCAGTGCGAGTACTACGCGCTTGAGGGCGTCGGCCAGCTGCTCGGCAACATCAGCATGATCCGCGAGCACCTCAACCACAACCTGCACATCTCCGCGATCGTGCTCACCATGTACGACGCCCGCACGCGGCTTGCGGCCGACGTCGCCGGCGAAGTGCGCAACCAGTTCGGCGAAGTGGTGCTGCGCAACGTCATCCCGCGCTCCGTGAAGGTTTCCGAGGCGCCAGGCTACGGCCAAACCGTCATCGACTACGACCCACTCTCCAGCGGAGCGCTGGCCTACTACGACGCCGCCCGCGAACTGGCAACACGCGGCGACTACCAACCACACGCCACCACGGGGCCCATCGGAGTCAGCCCGCAGGTGGCCCAACAACTTGACGAGGGCGAGGAATAACCATGGCACAAGAGCGTAAAGGCGGCCTCGGCCGCGGACTAGCAGCACTCATCCCGCAGGCACCGGCCGCGACCGACAAAACCGGCAAAACCGGCGGCATCGGCGGCAAAGCCTCCGACGTGATCTTCGGCGCCGCGGGGGCAGCCGGGGCTTCCGGGGCTTCGGGAGCTTCCGGTGGCGGCGACAAGCTTCCGCCGCGCGGGAAGGTGTGTAGAAGCGGCAGAAAGTACACCCTTGTAAGTACGGGGGGAAACGAATGGACCTGCGCCCCCCCCGGCGCACAAGGCGGGGTGTCGATTTGGACAACC